>CALWBE010000050.1 GCA_944375955.1 uncultured Clostridia bacterium
TTCCTAATTCTTTAGCAGCCTTAGCGCCGCCGATTTCTTTGGCAAGTTTTACTGCCTGCACTTTGTATTCATGGTCATATTTACGCGCCACTTTGAATACCTCCTTATTCTCTTGCTTTTATTATGAAATCCTTGAGAATAAGCTGTCAACTTTTTTATACCACACCATTATAGCCGAAATAGCCCAATGGCGGGATATGGATTTTTTGAGCGTAACGGATTAGAGTAACTAAAAGTGAACATAGTGGTACCTCCTTGATACCGCCATATCCTTAAAAAAGGGCGACTTTAACACACCCCCCGTATTCTCATTTTTTGAAAAAGAAAACGGCGGCTTTGATTGACTTATTCAAAACCGCCGCTTTCGGTTTGCAACCATATTCAATACTAATAGCAGCGGTTTATTTTTCCGCTTAACCAGCAATCGTACAGCGCAAGCAGTTGTCAAAAAGAAAAAGCCGATAACCGCATTTTTGTTCTGCGTGTTATCGGATCTGCGTCTGTGCGTCTGGCTCTTTAATAACTGACATTTGTAAATGTTTAACATTGATTAAAGTTTCTTGTTTGCATTTGGGACAGAATAGCGGAAAGTTTTTAAGTTCTGTGTCTTCGCGCATTTTCAATCGAGTTTTGTTTTTGCAGATGGGACACAATAACCACTCTATTTTCATTTTGATTTTCTATCAAAGGCATTAGTAATTGCAATGATAGCAGGAAACATAACGCCTGCAACAACCCAAATTATCCAACTATGTCCCCAATTATTTGATGATAAACTGTATCCTAAATAACTTGCTGTTGCGATTATCCAATATGCAGTATATACAACAGCCGCAATAGACGGTTTTTCTTTGTTTTCTTTAGAATATTCGCCCTCTTGCAAAAGTTTTTCATAGCTCGCCCATATAATTCCCGTCTTAATAAAACAAATCACACCTACGCCTGCAATAAGAAATGAAAGGGAAAGCATAATCATTAGAAATAGGTCGTTATCGGCGTCAATTATTGCTCCAACAAAAAGAGGAATTAAAGCGGTAATACACAAACAAGTTCCCGCAATATTATTCTTTGTGTGCAAATCTTTGTATTGTGCTTTGCGTTCTTTAGCCATTCCACTCACTCCATATTCGGTTTCAAACTTTTCTTTTTCCAAATATGCAAAGGGGGCTGTTTTGTTACCACTTAATATAAACATTACGGCGGCTATTGCTACAAAAATAATAAGAACAATCATTCCAATTCCACCAGCAATATCTTCATTCAAAATACCTGGCGTATAGCAACACCCCCGTTTGAAATTTCAAACGGGGGTGTTGTCAAGCGTTCCCGCTTGGCCGGTTTACAATATGATATATTTTCAACAATTTTTATTTTGCAGCCGAATTTGCTGCAACTGCATTTGTTTTTACACAAATTTCGTGTGTCATTAAATCATCGGCTTTTGTAACCGTTATGTTTATATTTTCGTAGTCAAAGGAATAACCTTTTTCCGGAATGTTTCCGCACTGCTCTATAAGCCAGCCATTAACTGTTGTTGCTTCAGAACTTAAATCGGGCGCTATATTAAAAAAATCAAAAAAAGCTTCTGTTGAGGCGTTGGTTAATACTGTGTAAGAAGATTTATCAATTTTTTTAATGCTTTCGAATTCTTCATCGCTTTCATCCCAAATTTCGCCCACGATTTCTTCCAAAATATCCTCCATTGTAACAATACCTGACGGAACACCAAATTCGTTCACAACAACAACTATGTGGTTGTGCTGCATTTGCATATCCCTAAAAAGCTGGCCAAGGTGCATTGTTTCAGGAATGTATGAAGGTTGAAACATTGCATTTTCCAAAGCAAACCCCGAATTTTTGTATTTTAACAAATAATCCCTTGTATAAAGGATTCCCTTAATTTCATCGGCGGTACTTTCATACACCGGTATTCGTGAAAAGCCTTCCCGCTCAATTATATTTATAATTTCTTTTTCACTGGCATCGTATGGCACAAACACAACAGATTTCCTTGGTGTCATAACATCAGCCGCAGTAAGATTATCAAGCCTGAATACATTTTTTATATATTCCACGTCATCTATATCAAGCGTTCCTTCGTCAACACCGGCATCAAGCATTATTTCAATATCTTCCTCTGACACCGGTTCTTCCTTTTCGTTGGGATCAATACCTAAAAGTCTTAATACAGCATTGGTTGATACAGTCAAGAGCCAAATAGCCGGATTTAATACGGTTGCCAAAGCCGATATGCTGCCACATACCAGCTCTGCAAGTTTTTCTTTGTGGCGCATTGCAATTCGTTTTGGAACAAGTTCGCCCAAAACAAGTGTGAAAAATGATAATATAAGTGTTATAATGATAACCGCCGCCGTATTTATTATTTCTGAATTTTCTGCGGGAACACTAAATGCTGCAGAAATTATATCCGAAAGCTTTTTGGCAAAGTTATCGGCGGCAAATGCAGAACCCAAAAAACCGGCAAGAGTGATGCCTATTTGTATCGTAGATAAAAATCTTGTGGGTGCGTCTATCATTTTTAGCATTTTAATCGCTTTTTTATCGCCTTCGTCAGCTTTTGCCTTTATTTTCTTTTCATTAAGCGATATGACTGCAATTTCTGTCGCAGCAAAGAACGCATTGAGCAAAATCAAGACAAGCTGCAGTAATATTTGTTTAATCATTATTTAACCTCCGAATTGATTATAAGTACATTTTTTCCTGTTTTCTTACTGTTAAGTTCGTTCAGCAACGAAACTTTTTACGCAAAACATTGGAATCAAATCCCCTATACAAACTCAGAAGTTTTTTTATACTTCGGGGTAAAGGATCCAAACAAACCATCTCCTTTTATTTTTTTGACATACATCCTTATTATATTACCACAAAAACAGATAAAATGCAAGTAAGAGTAAAAAATGCGGATTTTGTATAATTAAAATCTGCACAACCATATTATTGTTTCTCCACCCATTTATTAAGTGCATAAATACCTTCTTTGCTGCCGCAAAGAATAAGAATATCTTCATTCCTGAATATGTAATCGGGTTTTATGTATTCTATAACGCTTCCTTTATTTTCGACGGCGATTATATTTAATCCAAAATTGTGTCTTAAATTCACCTCGAGTACACTTTTCCCGACAATGCACTTTGGAATATGTAGTTTTGAAATATTTATCCTTTCGCTTAATTGAATAAAATCAATTACTCTTGATGCTTCAAGCCTGTTAGCAAGGCGAATTGCCATATCTTTTTCGGGATACACAACATCAGCGCCGAGTTTTTCAAGTATTTCTCCGTGTTCAGGGCTGTTAGCTTTTGCAATAACAAGCGGTATCTTCATTCCGACAAGATTTAGAGTGGTGAGAATAGATGTGTCAAGATGTTCACCTATGCATACAACAGCCACATCACAGTTTTGTATTCCTGTTTCGGCAAGAGCCTTTTTATCATAAGAATGAGCAACAAAAACGTTTTCCGTATATTCCCGCATTTCTCTTATCTTTTCCTCATCATGGTCAACTACAAGTATTTCTGCTCCCGAACGAATAAGTTCCAATGCAAGCGCACTTCCGAAGCGTCCAAGCCCTACAATGCCGTATGTAGTCTTACTTTGTCTTGTTTTATTAAACATTTTTTCCTCCTTAATTAACCTATCATTATATTTCCTTCCGGATAATTAACACGCTCGCCTTTTGCAAAATGCCATAAGGTGGCAATGGTGAGCGGTCCCAACCTTCCTATATACATAATTATAATGGATAAAACTTTGCTTGAAACGCTCAAATCAGGCGTTATTCCTGTGGAAAGCCCTACTGTTCCGAACGCACTTGTTATCTCGAATATAATATCCGTTAAATCAAGATGAGGTTCAAATATGCACATAATATATGTTCCTGAAATCACAACGCCCAAAGCAAGAAAAGTTATTACTGCCGCTTTTTTGAATGCCTCTTTAGGAACTGAGTATTTGAATGCTTTTTCGGAACGATTTGTAGCTGATGATCTAATCCCCTGAAGCAGAACAAAAAATGTGCTTGTTTTTATTCCGCCGCCGGTGGAAGCGGGCGAAGCTCCTATAAACATCAATACCGTGAGAACCAACAATCCGGATTTTGAAAATGTGCCGAGCGGATATGTTGAAAATCCCGCTGTTCTTGCAGACACGCTATGGAAAAGAGCGCCAAGCCAAGTTATGTTTTCTGTAAGCTTTAATAGTATTGTTCCGGCTGCAATCAGTACAAAGCTGACTGTTAATACTACCTTTGCATGCATAGATAGTTTTTTCCATCTTAAGCGGCTTACCCACAATTCTCTTATAACCAAAAACCCAATCCCTCCAAAGAAGATTAAACAGCAAGTCACAAGATTAAGCAATACATTATCCTTGTATGGTATAAGATTTTGGAAATTTCCCAAAATATCAAATCCGGAATTATTAAATGCTGCAACGGAGTGAAAAAAGCTTATTCCCAGCGCTTTAAGCGGGGGGTAATCTTTAGAAAACACTATAAAGCTAAGTATTGCCCCAAGCATTTCAAAAACAAACGTTACAATCAGAATTCTGTGAATTAGCTTTATCAGTCCTTTGCCCGAGTCTACATTCATTGCTTCACGGATAATTGTTCTTCCTTTAAGGTTTATACGCTTTCCGATTGCGAGCATAACGCTCGCACCTACGGTAGTAACACCAAGACCGCCGAATTGTATCAGCATTGCAAGAAAACACTGTCCAA
>CALWBE010000051.1 GCA_944375955.1 uncultured Clostridia bacterium
AAACAGGTCAACGGCTTTTGGGGCATTGAAGCGTTGATCTCGCCGGGGATTTTGTAACTGAACTCAAATTTATCCATCCATCTATCCCATCCATCCCGAAAAGGCTGTTTTTCGGATAGATGGATGGATGGATAGGATGGATGTTTTCAAGTTCAGCCGTGAAATTAACGGTATTTTGTGTAAAAGGTCATTTTGACCACTTACCATATCCGCAACAGAAACCGTTATCAAGGCTATTTTCCTATGCTTCAAATCAAGCCTTGTGCAATCCGTGAAGATTTACACCGCAGGAAGTATCAAAATCATCATTCGGTGATTTACGAGGCGGTAAAGCACATTCACGGAACTGTGGTGTTTCTTCCTGTTCGGTCTGCTCCCCCATAAAACAGTAAATCCGATAGGGTGCTGTTATGAACAGGACTACGCAAAGCGAAATCTGAAAGGAAAACACCATCATCAAAAATGTCATTTGTCGGTGACAGAAATTCACCGCACAGAAAACCGATATCACGAATTTATGGAGGAATTTTTATATGAAATCGAATTTGAGAAATGAAATCAAGTCGTACATCGTGCGACAGGGTATGACCATGCAGGAGGTTGTTGACCTCTTGGCAGACGAGTACGGATGGAGCGACAGTGTTTCCAATCTATCCAACAAGCTCCAGCGTGAATCGCTCCGCTATACCGAAGCGGTACAGCTTGCCGATGCGCTTGGCTTTGAGATCGTATGGAGAAAGAGAGGTGATCGCTGATGGCAGTACCGCAGTATGCAATTTTACGCTTTGCCAAGTACAAGGGACCGGAAATCAGCGGCATTGAAGCGCATAACGAGCGCACCAAGGAGAAATACGCAAGCAATCCCGACATCGACCCTACCCGTACACACCTTAACTTCCACCTTATCAAGCCGGAGAGAAAGTACCGAGCAGAATCCGAACGTCAGATCAAAGAAGCAGGCTGCCGCACACGCTCCGACAGCATTCGTGTGGTGGAAGCTCTTGTTACTGCTTCGCCGGAGTTCTTCAAGGGCAAGAAAAAGGCTGACATGAAAGCATACTTTCAAGAAGCGGTGGACTTTATCAAGCAGCATCAGTCTCCCGAAACGATTATATCCGCTGTGGTGCATCTGGACGAGAAAAATCCCCATATGCACCTTTGTTTTGTCCCTCTGACCGAGGATAAAAGGCTTTGTGCCAAAGAGATCGTGGGCAACAGGAAGAAGCTGATAGAGTGGCAGGACAAGTTTTGGGAACACATGGTAAAGAAATATCCCGATCTGGAGCGTGGCGAGAGTGCCAGCGAGACCGGGCGTGACCACATTCCCACAAGGGTATTCAAACAGATGGCACGACTGAACAAGCAGCATGACAAGCTGGTGGAACTGCTCTCCGGTGTGAAGTTTACGAATTACAAGGAACGCTCCGCACAGATTGTTGCTTTCTTGGAGAAGTATATCCCCGATGTTGCCGCCATGGAAACGCAGATGAAGAAATATGAAAAGTTCTTCAAGACCGCAGATGGCAAGCAGAAAGCATTGGAAAAGAAAAATGACGAGCTTACGGAAGCTCTGGAAAAGAGCGAACAGCAGAGTACGCTCAAAAAGTTGCAGGAAGCCAGATTGCAGAGTGACTACGAAAGAGCGAAAGCGATTCTTGATCGTATTCCACCGGAGATCATTCGAGCATATACGCATCGTGACAGCAAAACGCAGGAGGTACGCCATTATAGATAATAGAAAAAAGGATGAATGGAGCGGCTTTGCCGATTTACTTGCTAACTTAATAGAGAAATATGCGGCGGTTCTGGATATTGATAATCTTCCAGAGCCGCCGATTTGTTTGGACAGCAACGAAAAAGAAAATGTAAACAATTCCAAACTTTTTGCGGAATCTATTGAAAAAACGGACGTTGCATGATATAATATGCGTGTGATGAGTGTCCAAACCTACTCTGAGAGTGATTTCGGAGTAGGTGTTACATAACGGTGCTGTCTATGGCGGCACGAATGAGGATAACGATATGAAAAAAGACAAGATAAAAGTATATATTTACACGAGAGTATCCACCACGATACAGGTGGACGGATACTCTCTGGATGCTCAGAAAGCCAGAATGAAAGCATTTGCCGAGTACAATGACTATGAAATTGTCGGTGAGTATGAGGATGCCGGTAAATCCGGTAAGTCCATCGAGGGCAGATTAGAGTTCAACCGCATGATGGAGGACATCAAATCCGGCAAAGACGGTGTTTCCTATGTGCTGGTGTTCAAACTCTCCCGATTCGGCAGAAATGCGGCGGATGTACTGTCCACTCTGCAAGTTATGCAGGATTTCGGTGTCAATCTGATCTGCGTTGAGGACGGTATTGATTCCTCCAAGGACGCAGGAAAGCTGATGATCTCCGTTCTGTCAGCGGTTGCCGAGATCGAGCGTGAGAACATCCGTGTTCAGACGATGGAGGGCAGAATCCAGAAAGCCCGTGAGGGTAAATGGAACGGCGGTTTTGCTCCCTACGGATATACCCTTGAAAAAGGCAAGCTGTATGTGAATGAGGAAGAAGCCGAAGCAATCCGCATTATCTTTGATAAGTATGTGCATACCGACATGGGCGCAAACGGTCTTGCCCGATACCTTGCCAATCATGGCATCGGTAAAATCCAAAGGCAGAACGGCAAGAATCCTCTGTTTGATGCGGCGCTTATCCGCAGGATACTGAAAAATCCTGTTTACTGCGGCAAGATCGCCTATGGCAGACGCAGGACGGAAAAGGTGCATGGCACAAGAAACGATTACCGTCCTATTGAACAGGACAACCACCTGCTGGTCGCTGGTCTGCACGAAGCACTTGTTTCCAAAGAACTCTGGCATGATGCACAGGTGAAATTGGTTGCCCAGGCAAAGAAATACGAGAAGGTCAACCATGGTAAGGATAACAAGGTGCATCTGCTGACAGGCTTGCTCAAATGCCCGATCTGCGGAGCCGGTATGTACGGCAATAAGAGTGTCAAGCACAAGGCAGACGGCACGAAGTACAAGGATTTCTACTACTACGGCTGCAAACACCGCACCATGACCCGTGGTCACAAGTGCGACTATAAGAAGCAAATCCACGAAGAACTCTTGGAAACCGCTGTCGCAGAGGTGATTACCAAGTTGGTCAGCAATCCGAAGTTTGCCGCTTTGATGCAGCAGAAAATCAGCATGAAAGTGGATACCTCCGCTATCGAGCAGGAGATCGCCAACTACGAAAAGCAGCTTCGCCAGAGCTATTCTATCAAGTCCAGATTGATAGAGGAAATTGACACCCTTGACCCCGATGATAAACACTACATCAAGCGTAAGGCAGACCTTGATGATCGCCTTTACAAGATGTATGATAAGATCGAGGATACGGAATCTCTACTGATCGAAGCCAGAGCAAAGAAAACGGCAATCGAAGCTGAAAAGCTGACTGCCGACAATATCTACAAAGTATTGATTTACTTTGACAAGCTGTACGCCGTGATGGATGAACAGGAACGCCGACAGCTTATGGAGTCGCTGATCTCCGAAATCCATATCTTTGAGGAACGCAAGCCGAACGGACAATGGCTGAAATCCATCAAGTTCAAGCTGCCGATCATAGAGGAAGATATGGAAATTAGTTTGGACAACGATACACAAGTCGAGACAGTTGTTCGGCTTGTACGGAAAACATGAACTGTTTTAATGTATGCAGTTCGAGTACAAATTTACGTATAAAATTAACTTCATCTGTAAAAAAGAAATTATTCTCACATAATGGTAGAAAAAAGGAGAAGAAAGCAAATGCTTAAGCTTTTAAATAAAGAAAACTTTGACGAGGTTTTTAACATAATGCAGGAAAGTTTTCCTGAAGATGAGCGCAGAAGTTATGACGAGCAGAAAAAGCTGCTTGAAAAGTCTTATTATAATATTTATATATTAAAAGATGATAAAGATTGCTCGATAAAAGGATTTGTTGCAATATACGATTTTGAAAAATTTGTTTTTTTAGAACATTTTGCAGTAAGTACAAGCTTCAGAAATCAAGGGCTCGGAGCTAAAATTTTAAATGAACTGCTAACAGCTATGCAAAGACTAATTTGTCTTGAGGTAGAACTTCCAAATACTGAAAATGCTGCAAGAAGAATCGGTTTTTATAAAAGGAACGGTTTCTTTCTTAACAACGGTCCATATGTTCAGCCCGCACTCGGCAAAGGCAAAAATCCGCTGCCGATGAAAATAATGTCTTCAGGCAGAGAGCTTTCTTCATCTGAATTCGAATTTGTAAAAACCACGCTGTATAAAAAAGTTTACGGATATACAGAATAGAAAACTTTTTTAGATAACAAATAAAAATCTATTTGCAAACAAAAACAGACTTAAGTCAAATAAATAAAAATCCGACAATACGAAAAGTATGCAACCATCAATTCTTATAGTTTCATTTTTTATAAAAATATATTTTAACACATAAATACGCGGCGGAAAGAAAATAAATTCTTTCCGCCGCGTATTTGTTATTTAACAGAATAGCATGTTAATTATCTTCCTGCTATTTCTGTAAGCCATTGAATCTGTTCAGGAGTAAGGCTTTCGCTTTCATTATCCAAAGCCAATCCTGCGATTTCAGCAAGATTTGCGGCATACTGTTCGCCGTAAACCGTGTGTTGGATTCCCTGCGCGTCAAGATATGTTATATAAGGAACTACTGTATAGTCTCTGCTGTAATTTTGAGAAACAATACCAGTGATGCAGACTGTGTACATAATTTCAGAGTCTGTTTCATTAAATATCTTGACTGCCGGAACTATTCCGGCGTCCTGTGTATCCTTCGTAAGATCTCCGGTAAGGAGGTCGGAAGGAAGTACTACAAAGCCATAGCCCACTCCGGTATCGGAAGAATCGTCAGGAACAACAGCTTCGTCAATTGCGATAAGAGCATTTCTCACATCCGATGTAAATTTATTTACAAATCTGAGATCCGCACTGTCCGAGAGTCTGACTTGAGCGCCGAGAACACCAAAATCAAAGTTTCCGGACTCAACATCCGTTGAGAAGTCATAATACTTAGCTGTTATCTTTGTACCTGCCGTAAGCATGCTGCCATCTTCAACTGCTGTATCGTCGTCATAGTACCAGCCCAGGAACAGGCCGCCTGCCTTTTCCGGGGAAGGATATGCCGTGAAATCAACAATACCTTCCTGCTCTACTGTAACAGTATAGTCATCTGCTACAGTTACAGGGTTTCTGCCGATAGATACAAGATAACCTTCGCCCTCAAACGTAATGTCTATATAACCGTCAGCCGAAGTATTTGCTGTAAGATCATAAAGACCATCAGAATTCTTTTCAAGTTTTACACCGTTGGCATAAGGCATAAGACCTTCAATATCAGATGTCAGTTCAAATCCGAGTCTTGCGCCGGCAGTTCCCTGCGCATATACCGGTTTTGCCGAACCTCCGCTAACTCTGATCTTGTAGTCTGCTGCAGAACCTTCAGCGATAGAAACGCCGGTATTAAGCTCGTAATTGTTAATAATGTAAATTTCATCGCCGCCAACATTTATTCCAGAACCGCTCTTGCCGAGAGTCAGTGAAGAAATATTGTCATCAGCGTCTATATTTTTATTATTTACAATAACCACGTTATCGCCGCCGCAAACATAAGGCGTGATATCTGTAATTGCTTCGGTGTTTTTACGATGTCCTGATATAATGCTTCTGCCTTCAAAATTACCGCCGTTTACAGTGAAGATAATATTACCGAGCACTTTATCAAGCATCAAAGAGCCGAGATATATATTATTATTATAAGTACCGCCGTTAAAAGTATAGAAAACATTGCCGTTCAAAACATGTTTGCTTGCAGTTGCCGCTCCGTTTCCGTTCCTTGCGCCTCCGAAAACTTCATTGAATACGCCGTCATTAAAGATCGATTCAACATCACCGGTAATGGTAGCTCCGGAATCGTAGCTGCCTCCGCTCGTCACGTATGAGAATACTCCGCCGTTAAATACATATTTTCCGCCTGTTGAAGTCCACGGTCCGCCTACATAAATATTTCGTGTTCCGTTCGCCTTAACCGCTATATTTTCACCGAATGTCATTGTATATCCGTCAGATACCGAAAGGAAGAATTCATCGCTCGGAGCATTCAGCGTAATATAATCAAATGTTATGTCGCCTTTGCTGAAATTCTTAACGGTGCTGAGTACGGATATTGAGTTTTCTGAAATGTTGTCATTTATACCCCTTACAAGAACAGCGCCTCTTGAGCTGTTATTTGTCTCATAGAAGGTATTGCCGTCTATGCTTCCGGTAACATTTCCTTCAACATATAATGTTCCGCCTTCTGAGGATGTTATCTCATCCATACCTTTTGCAAATGTGTTGTTTGCGATAACATCTTCCATACCGTCATTATCAGCGTCTGCATATCCGTCTTCACTTACGAAAGAACGGTTATCAAGAGTGTTTTTCCACATAGCACGGAAACTCATCGATTCTCCTGACGCCGTAATTGTCTGATTTTCATCATAAAGTGACGAACCGTTATACCATCCGGCAAATGTATAGCCGGATCTTGTAAACTTATTTGCCGGGAGTTCTATATTAGTTCCAGAAATAACAGGAGAAATGGAAGGAGCTTCTCCCGAAGCATCTGAAGCTCCGGATTCAAATGAGAAACTGCAAAGACTGTAACCTATATAATATGTACCGGGTGTATTCAATGTATAAAGATTGCCAGGAGTTTTTTCAGTAAGCTCACCGTTTATATACAATGTTTCGCTGTCTGTAATAATTTCAAATACTCCTGAGGTTTCTGTTGCGTCAACATATCCTCCGGCGTCAGAAATTACAGTTATAATTCCAGCCTCTGGCGTTCCGAGTCCCGAAACATCCGGAACCTCCAGTCCGTTGTTGACAACTATCTGAACCGGAGCATCATAAACTACCGTACATGAACCTTTTGTAATACCGGATACTTTTCCTCCGTTCAATACAAGACTTGGAGAATTAGTCCAGGTAACAGGTCCGTTATGGCCGGAGTATCCGTCAGGTCCGAACTGAAGCGATTGTACTTCTCCTCCGTTTACCGTAACTTTTGCGCCTTCAGAAATATCAGGTTCGGTTGCCGATGTATTATAAAATGATCCTGCATAAATTCTTCTTACGATTCCGCCGTCGATTTCAATATAATGATAAGGAGTATTGTTGTTTTCTTTTCCTGCGTGTATAGCGGGGTAGTATACTTTTCCGTCATCTGCAGGCAGAAACTCTATGCCTTCTCCGATAATTATATCATTGGCATTGACAGAGATATGGGTATTACCGCCCGGAACTTTTAATCTTATATTCTCGAATTTTGAAGGTCCGTTGGGTTTCAGATACTGGCTTTCTAATACTAAAAGACCGTCGTCCTCTGATGAGAACGTAATCATTCCGGTATGAGCCTGCATATTAGTATAACCGGGTCCTATATATTCGTTGAGGAATACTATTGTGAAATCTCTTGATTCTCCGCCTACTTTTATTGCTTCATCAATCGATTTAACAGGTGAGCTTTTAATAAGTCCTGTTCCACTGACGCTTACCGAACTGTCGACATAAACTTTATCTAACTCGTCCTGTGATCTCCACTGAGCCACAAAAGTTACACCGGTCATTCCCAAAGGATAAACATCTCCGGGAATATATATTTTCTCATCTCCGTCTGTCTTCCATCCTGTAAAGTAATATCCGTCTTTAGTAAATGTACAGGAGGGCATACTGAATGCACTGTTCTGTTTTGCAACCATATTTACAGTGTTGTCTGCCCCGTCAGAGAAAATTATATCTATGCTGTCAGCAGATTTAAAATTAATATTCTTTGTAACGCCCGCCTCAGGTTCTATCGTGTAAAATCCGTTTTCATTTATCATTATCATCTCATCGCCGAGATAAGGGGTAGATCCCTCTTCGTCAGGAACAAGATCAAAACCTATAAGCTGATTCGAACTATCAAATTTAGGCGTCGCTTTTCCTCCGTTTACAAGCAGCTGATAATCTGCCATACATGCGGATGCGATAGATGCTCCGGTATCCGAAGAAAGCTCGCTGTTATTAATTATAACAAACTTTTTGCAGTCAGAATTATATATTCCGCTGTTCAAATTTTTTCCTAATGAAAGATTGCTTATGCTTCCGCCGGATTCATTTATTTCTTTATTGTTTATAATAATGATCTGGCTTCCGTTTATGGTAAGATTTCTTGCTTCAGTAGCAGTGAATGCCTGCCTATTTCCGAAATCTATAGAAGAGCCGCTTGCAAACGTACCGCCGTTTACAATATACCACAGATTTCCGTTAAGAACAGCGCTTGTTGTAGATGAAGCAAGGCTTCCGGATATTTCTCCTCCGTATATATTGTAGTATATATCGCCGTTTACAGTCTGTACTCCTGAACCTGCTCCGTTTCTGGATATGCCTGCGATACCTGATACTTTTCCTCCGTATATATTATAAATAGTATCTCCGGTTATTGTAAATGTTGAGCCATATCCTCCGGCTGCAGCAAAGTCAAGCAGTTTTCCGGAATAAACATCAACAATATTAGGTTTTCCGCTTGCAGCAGACGATGCTGCCGGACGAACTGCGTTTTCTACTGAAAATCCTTCGCCTAAAATAAGCTTATGACCGCTTGTATATGACCAGTATTCATCATTGTGACCGACCATCGTAATATTTTTAAGCTCGAGATCTCCTCTAAGGACCGCAATTGAAATATTAGTAAGCTTTGCGCTGTCGTCAAGGCCTTCGACAGTTATCTTCTTTCTGTCAATTGTTCCGTCCGACCATGAAGCCTCACCTTTGACTTTTATTGTTCCTCCGACAGGAGAAAGTGCATTTACGGCTTCACTTATAGTGCTGTATGTATTATATACTTTGCCGTCAACCGTAATCGTGCTTTCATTTGCCGAAACATAAGCTGTCTGGCTGCCGTCATTTATCATGCTTTGTGTTCCGTCAGCATTATAAATATAGGGCATAGAAGTATAGTATGTGATACTGTTGAGATAATGAGTCTCTCCGTTTGTCACTGTGTTTGCAGGAATCTGTCCAAACGGATAGTGTCTTGCCTGATAAAGGAAATATCCGGGATAGTATTCCGCAGCTGCCTCTGCAAATTCGGTAAAGTCAAAATATTGAGTTACCCATTTATCAGAAACAACAGGCGCGGCTTTTATCGATATCTCGTTCGGGAAATGTTCAGTTCCGGTTAGCCATCCGGATCCGGCGCCTTCGCTGTTTTTCAGCTGATTCAGCGCCATAACTATATTCTGAACTTTTCCGGCGTCATTGTTTTCAAGATAATAAGTTATACCGATAAATTTATTTTGAGGAAATGTTATTTTTGTGTCATAGGTATTATAGTTGAAATTGTCGACGTCAGCACTTCCGCCCGATGACGTATCCGGGGTAACGATCTTTCCTTTAAGGCCGTCCTTCTCTACTATAGCTCCCAATACCGCACTGTTTTCAGCTGTAAATTTTTCAGCGTCTATAACAATGGGAGGAAGATTTGTTTCAGGCGCAGCTGCGGGAGAAATAGTATCTGTTTCTCCGTCTATGTATATATAGTAAAGATTTCCGTCACAGCCTGACGCACCGTTTTGCAGTATACATTCGACAAGCCATTCCTCGTTGTCAAGACCTGTCATAAGTTCTCCCGGGAAAGGAAGTCCGCCGTTGTAATTTTTAACAAGAGATACTGATCCTTCATATTGCTTTTCGGGATCGGCTGTACTTGTAATAGTGTAATTTATTGTACCGCTTGATGGTTTTCCGAAATTGAAAAATCCAACTGCGGTACCGGTAAATTTAAAAGCGAAAGACGCTCCGGTAAGGTTTGTTGATATTTTTCCGTTGCTGCTTGAGAGACTGCTCTCTCCCGCCTTTGTACTGAGAGTCCAGCCGTGAAGATCAGCCTGCGTGAAGCCCGCATCCTTAAAGCTTATATATCTGCCGTTTTCCTTAAGATTTTTATCATTGCCTTTAGCGGAAGCATATGACGGAGTGCTTTCAAGATCTACAGAAACAGCGGCAGCTGTATGAGACGTATTTTCGCCGAGCTGCTGCTCAAGGTAATCTGTAATGGTATTAGCGTATATCTGATATCCAGCATCTCCCGGATGGCATGCGTCCGTTATATACTGTCTCCATATAGAAGAAGCATCCGAAGAATCAGAAGCAGAAAACGTTTTTCCTGCGGCAACATATTCGTCATTGATAACTTTTATAAGAGCTTTTCCTACATCTATCTGCGGAAGTCCGTAATGTGCGGCAACCGCTCTCTGAGCAGCAAAATACTCGCTGTCCTCATTGCCGTTCTTATTTATTACACTATAGGCAATGTTATTGTCCATAGTAAACACCGTAATGATGTTTATTTTTGGATTAGCCTTATATGCCTGACGAATAATAGACTCATAATTTATTGCTGTTTTTTCTCCGCCGATGACATCGTAAATATCATTAATGGCAAATTCAATAAACAATATATCCGGAGGATTATCGCTTCCGAACTCACAGTCTTTCCATGCGCGGTAAGAACCGAAATAGCTCCCGGTCGCGCCGATAGCGGCATTTACGTTAGTGATATTTTTATTGTATGACGTACCGGGACCGTAATTATCTATAAGCCACTGACCTACAAGCGCACGCCATGATGTTTTAGATATATCTGAGGCGCCGGATCCCACAGTCACCGAACCTCCCAGATATGCGACCTTTATTTCAGTTTCGCTTTCATCGTTAAGAAGAAGCCAGAAATTCTGAAGTGATGATTCCGGCAAAGACCCATCAACCGCTAATGCCGACATCGGTATGCATGACAGGACAAGCATAACAGAAATCAGAACTGAAATAAACTTTTTTGTTGCAGTTTTCATGTTTCTTTCCTTCCTTAAAATAAGTTGAAAATATACCCGCTAAAGTATATTTACAAATTTATTATAGATTACTTTAAATTTATAGTCAAGTATTATTCTGTTATTATTTGAGAAAATTTAACAAATTTAAATAGTTTTAAAGTAAATTTTTGTCGAAAATGCATTTTGAAGATTCGTTTGCATACATACGTACATATAAAACCTTCAATGACCTTTTATTTTATAAATGAATAAAATTATAATACGAGAGGAGGTGCAATAAAAAAATGATCTCGCCATTTAAGGGTAATTTCAGAGTCACAAGTCCGAGAGGATACCGCACCATAGGGAATATTTCGGAATATCACGGCGGCATTGATATGGTAGGGCTTGATGACACGACGGTTTTAGCTGTCGCAGAAGGAACTGTTTACACCTTATATGAAAAAGACGGTTTTGGATATTATGTAAGGCAGCAGCTTTCGGACGGAAGAAGAATATATTACGGTCACATGAAAAGTTTTCTCATAACCGGAGGAAGCAGCGTAACACCGGGCACACCTCTCGGAATTATGGGAGCGACGGGAAAAGTTACCGGTCCCCATCTTCATCTTGAGCTGAGACCTGCAGGATATTCATCGGACAGCCTCGATATATCAGGCTATACCGGGATACCGAACGTCGAAGGCGTTTATGTATCCGAAACCGAAATAGGAGGAGCTGTGAACAAAAACCTTTACAGTTATGATGACACAGTCGAAGCGCTGATAAAATGCGGCATAATAACTCTTGAGAACATGGTTAACTGGGAACTGATGCTGTCAGGCAGGGCTGAACTGAAAACCGAATTTGTTCGAACGGTATTTGACAGGTGCTGTGCAAAAATAACCCAGCTTGAAAGCAAGAAATAAATATAAAAGGAGGGGTAATATCCCTCCTTTTCTCTTATTCTATTCCGAAATATGCCGCGGCAAGTTCTATCATCATGTCATAGCTTTTGGTTCCGTCCGAATCCCCTCTGAGCTTTATCGAGGTATCATTTACAACTTCCATAACTACCGATGCCGTCGAATTTGAATAGGGCGCAAAGAAATCGCTGAACGCAAATATTTCTTCCAAAAGCCGTATATCGCAGAGTGCGGCGGCGGAATAAAACAGTTCCTCGTCGGTTTGATAAAGAGCATCGGCAAGATAATCGAAAAGTTCGGTGAGGGCACAATACCTTAAATAGTTATCGTCGCTTTCGTACATTATGAGAAAAGCTACGAAATTTGCCTCATCCTCCCTTGCTATACCTCGCTGATGAGCCATTTCATGCGCTTCGCTGAAAGCTATTACATAATCCGGATAATTTGTGTTTATATTTACTTCCCCGGTATATGGTATATAAATTCCCGAAATATGAGTATATGTCATTATGGGAGATATCGCAAGCCTTTTGGCAGTCGAGTTGAAACGATTAAGAAAATCGTATTTTTCATAAGCCCTCTCATAACAGTTGTTTAACACTGCGTTAAGTTTATTATAGGAATACGGAAGACACGACGCTCCGTCAGGCGTATGGCGTATATCCCCCGAATCAAGGCATTCGGAAATCTCGTCCTCTACAAGAACTATACATTCATAAAGCTGCTGTGCCGTAAGCGGTTTTCTGTCAAGTCCCAGATTGTCTTCAAGATCATATCTGAAACCGCATGAAGCAAAACTGAAATTATAAAGCGAATATGCCGTCAGAAGCACGCAGACAATAACTCTGTTTGACCATATCTCAAATCTTTTTTCATTTTCGACATTTTTTACAGCTTCGTATATACTTCGGATAATTGAATACACAACATATACAATAAATGAAAAAGTCAAAGTCTCCGCCAATGAAAAAGGGAATATTCCGGTAATTTTTGCAAGCACCATTCTTATAAATCCGCCGACGGTTCTGCTGTAAAGTTCGGCAAAATCCGGACTTATTAAAAATATAAGAGAAAGTATAAGAGATATCCCTGCCACAATACCTGTTATCACAACAGCGCGGCTTCCTAAAAGCATGCGGATCGGTTTTTCCTCTGTGTTTTCTTCCCCTGATACTCCGTCACTTTTTTCCGTTTCGCCTTCTTCCTCATACGTGCCATCCGCATCAAGCATTTCATTATTTTCGCAAGAGCCTTCCGGCGCAGCGTTTTTTTTACGCCTAAAAAATTTTTTAAAAATCATATTTTTACTCCGAGAATTCATCAATGTTTTCGAAATAATAATCAAATACGCTTTTTGCAACAGTTGCAGCCGTATAGCTGTGTTCTCCGGCTTCTATAACGACAGAAACAGCTATCTGTGGCTCATCATACGGAGCAAATCCGGCAAATATCGCATTATCTGTGCCGGTTCCCCTCTGGGCCGTACCGGTTTTTCCTCCTACCGGATATTCATATCCTGCAAATACCGACGCCGCCGTTCCATCTTCAACAACCGATTTCAAACCTTGCTTAATAAGCTCAAGATTTTCTTCAGATATATCTACCTTCTCAATTATTTCAGGCTCTGTTTCAAATACAGTCTCTCCTGTATAGAAATCATTTACCGATTTAAGTATATGCGTTTTATATCTCGTCCCGCCGTTTACTACCGTCGAGAAAAACGACGCAAGCTGAACAGGCGTGAAAAGATTGTCCGACTGACCTATCGCTGACTGTATAAGATCTCCCGGCTGCCATATCTGTCCTATACTCGCACGGTATTCGGGACCCGCAAGTATTCCCTGAGCTTCCCCTGTCTCAATACCTGTCAGTTCTCCAAGGCCCAGGCTTCGGGCATAGCTGTTGAGATTTTCGGTACCTAAAAGCCTGCCTACCTCAAAAAAGAAATAGTTGCATGAATTTGTTATAGCTTCTACTACGTTCTGCCAGCCGTGCGCTATGCCGTACATGTCATAATACCAGCAGTGAGGCTGATAATCTTCATATTCCTTATAAACTCCGCTGTCATATATCCGCGTTTCTCCGTCAATTATACCCTTTGATAGTGCGGCCGCAGCTGTAGCTATTTTAAATGTCGAACCGGGCGGATAAATTCCGTATGTCGCACGGTTTAAAAGAGGTCTGCTTTCATCGGCAAGCATATCCGAAATTGTATTTTGATAATTATTTTGATCATATGTCGGATAGCTTGCGGATACAAGAACTTCTCCGGTATTGCAGCCTGTCACTACCACCGCGCCCGAACAGCGTGTCGGATCGCCTTCATTTATATTGCGGTTATTGATCTCAGTTATAATTTCCGCAAGAGCATCCTCAGCCGCCTTCTGCATTCCGGCGCTCAGTGTCAGTGTTACCGTATTTCCATACGAAGGAGGCGACGTTTCGGAAATCTCCTCGCTTAATATTTCCTCTCCGTCAGCAGTATATTCAACGGTTTTAAAACCTGCTGTTCCATGAAGATATTCCTCAAAGGCAAGTTCGGCTCCGTCCTTTCCGACCGTCTCATCCATTGAATATCCGAGCTCTTCATATTTCTCCACTTCTTCCGGAAATATAGGTCCTGTTCTTCCAAGTATATGCGCCGCAAGGCTTCCCCCAGGATAAAACCGCGAGTTTTCGACTGCAACTTCTACTCCGGGCAGATCGTGCAGTATTTCCGAAATTGCGGATATAAGTATAATATCTGCGTTTTCAACAATAACATACGGAGTATAAACAGAAAAATCAGATGCTTCCATGGCATATCTTAGTCCGACGACTCTGCGTATCTCGCTTTCATCCGCCGTATCCGCTATTGTATCGTCTATTTCATAACGGGTATACGCCTTTTCATAAAGACCTGTCCCGTAAATATCATCTTCACTGAGTTCTGCCGCGCGCAGAAAAACTTCAAGATATTGTTTGCCCTCTGTATCCTCCGGCATTGTAAATTCATACGGAGCAATATCTCCGACAGGCATAATATCGGATATTAAAACATTGTTTTTATCAAAAAAACGAAGCAGTGAAAGCAATATTTCATTTTCCTCACCGTAAGGAAGCAGAGAACGATTCAGCCTTATATTGCTTGTCCCTCGATTGGCCACAAGCTTTACCCCATTGCGATCTACTATTTCTCCGCGGGTTGCTTCCACAAGGACAGTCTTTACATTTTTAGGAGCGGCAATCTGTTTGTAATATGCACTGTTTGCGATTTGAAGAGACAAAAGGCGTCCTATAAACGCTATTATTACAGCCAAAAAAATCGCAAGAATTATTATTACTCTTATGCGGGAAGTTCCTCCCTCGCCGTAGCTGCGGAGCTTTATGGCGCGTCACTCCTTTCAGTAAAATCTGTATTTATAATAATTATATTACCAAAAACATATAAAATCAATTATAATATGTGAACAAGTTTTTATTAATAACAATATTGACCGCATAATAACCGCATAATAATTTTAATTAAAATTATTTATTTCTATTTACTTTTTTCCCTGCTCGGTTTATAATTCACATAAGGAAAAAATATCCTTGGCAAACATAAGCGTTCTTTTATAAAAAGGGATCTACCTTAAAAAGGAGGAAACTTAATGTATACCGAAAAGCTTACACCGGCAGCTGTCAATGCCGAAAAAAATATTGACACGCTCAACTCAAAAAATATAACCGACTATACTCTTTATGAAGACGGAATAGAAAATATTGCGTCAAAAATGAAAGATGATATTGTAAATGCAGAAAGTGATTTTGATCCTTCGCTTCCCACATTCTATGTGTCGGAAAGGGGAGATGACAGCCGCGACGGCAAAAGTCCAGAGACCGCATGGAAAACTCTTGACAAGATAAATTCCGCCGACGCGACTCCGGAACACTGCAATATTCTCTTTGAACGCGGAGGCATATGGAGAGGCTTTATTGCTCCTCCTCATGACTACATAACCTATTCTGCATACGGAGCCGGAAAAAAGCCGTGCATATACGGTTCTTTAAGGAATTATGCTGATCCGTCACTGTGGGAGAAAACCGAGTATAATAATGTATGGCGCACGGCGGCATGCGGAAAAAACTGCGGACTTGTAGCAATAAATCACAGCGATGAATACGGCCGCTATGATGAAATAATGGGAATACGTGCGGTTGTCGGAGTAAACGGATTCACAGGTGCGGGTGATCTGTGCAGAAATTATCAGTTCTGGTCGAATATAAATGAGCCTGAGCTTTATCTTTACTGTACTTTCGGAAACCCGGGTGAAGTATTCGACTCGATAGAGATCGGCGAAAGATGCAATATTTTCAGAAACGGCAACCATATAAAAGTTGATAATATATGTGTAAAATTCACCGGAGCTCACGGCGTGGGTATAGGAGGATGCACTGATTATACCGTTCAGAACTGCATATTCGCATATATAGGAGGCTCGATTCTTATAGGACACGGCGGCGGCAATGTCACAGGGTACGGCAATGCCGTTCAGGTATACGGCGGCTGCGACGGCTATTATGTAAACGGAAACTGGATATATCAGATTTATGATACCGCTATAACCCATCAGTACAGCGGGACACGGTCAGATATACCTAACCATATGAAGGATGTCGAATATATCGGAAATCTGTGCGAATATTGCCACTGGTCAATTGAATACTACAATCCGGCAAGCATAACCGCTCCCGACACTCCGAGAAGCGTAAAAAACGTCAATGTTTCGCACAATGTGTTACGTTATGGATGCTATGGCTGGGGAAGTGTCGGCAGAGAAGAGCGCGGAGCTCTTTTCAACAGCTTTGAGATGACTCCCAACACCGAAAATTTCCGGGCACATTCAAACATACTTGACAGAAGCCGCGGAAATCTTGTGCGCCTTTGCAAGGGCGGAGACGAAAAACTTGTTTCATCAGGAAATACATTCATTCAAAAAGAAGGCCGGTCATTTGGCTTCTGTTATGGAAAAACCTATGCGTTTTCCGCAGAAAACGCCGCTTCATATGCTGAAAAACTGTTTCATGACAAAACGGCAAGAATTATAATATCCGAAGCTTAAAAAATAACAGGAGGTGATTGTTAAATGAGTATGTTTAATCCAGATCTTCTTGCTTCAAAAGTTGTGCCGTTCGAGAAATTCAAACCATTTCTGACAGTAAGCGGCGGCCATGCTTCGTTTCCCGACAAAAATTCAGAGCAAGGGAAAAGTCTTATAGCTGAAGGAGAAAAAGCACTTAAATACATTCCCGGTATACTTCCACTGTCTAAATACAGAATGTTTACCGATAACGGAGACAGAAAAGAATACGAATCTCTTTATTTTGAGCGCCGGAATATGCTGCTTAATCTTATTGCCGCAGAGCTGTGTGAAAAAGAAGGCAGATTCATTAAGAAAATTATGGACTTGCTTTTTGCAATATGCGAAGAATCAACATGGGTAATCCCGGCTCACAATTACAGTGTATCGAATCATTATAATACAGTAATTGCAAAAATGCCGGAACCGGTAGGCGAAAACGTATGGGCAATCGATCTGTTTTCAGCCGCAACCGGCGCTTTGGTAGCTTTGGCGTATTATTTTTTCCGTGATACTTTTGAGAAAGAGATACCTCGCTTATTTAACGAGCGCATAATATACGAGCTTAACAAAAAGATAATAAAGCCTTATTTATCTACCATCGAATTATGGTGGATGGGATATATATCACCTAATGTAAACAACTGGAACCCTTGGATAAATTCAAGCATTATGACAGTAGCCGCTTATGCCGTTCATGACTTGGAAACAAGAAAAGCACTTGTGCGCAAATGTGCGGAAAGTATCAATTTTTATACGAATTCCCTGCCTTCCGACGGAGGCTGCGATGAAGGACCGAACTATTGGGGCGCGGCGGGCGCATGCGTCGTTGAGTTTGCCGAACTGTGCTATGATATTACAGGCGGAAAATATTCAGTTTTTAAAAATAAGCAGCTTATAGATGCAGTAAAGTACGTAACAAAAGTAAACATTGCGGGAAACTATTATTTTAACTGTGCGGATGCTCATCCCGAATCAGTTCAGAATTACAGCATGATAAGGCGATTCGGAAAACTTTCGGGAGATCAAACTGTTTACAGCTTCGGAAACGAGATGCTGAAACATGAAAAAATACACAAGCTCGGAAATTCACATCAGCCCGATCCCGGTATACGCGCGCTTCTTGATCTTGCTCCGGATTTGTCAGTATCATATACAGCCGAAAAAACAGCATATCTGCCCGCGCTTCAGATAGCGGCGGTACGCTCTTGCAATGACGCCGGAAAAGGCTTTTATCTCGGAATCAAGGGAGGTCACAACGCCGAAAACCACAATCATTTCGACGTGGGAAATTTTATTGTTTATCATGACGGAAAGCCGGTGATAATCGATCCGGGAGTAGGAACATATACAAAATTTACATTTATGGCTGAAACCCGGTATAAGATGTTTGCGTTCCGCACCGAAGATCATAATCTTCCAACCATAAACGGAGAAGGACAGTGGACTGAACGCGAGCATCATGCGGACAATTTTTCTTTTGACGAGAAAAACGGTACGGTTTCAGTAGAACTGAAAAACGCATATAAAAATAAAAAGGAGATCGAGTCATATCTCCGCACGGTATCGCTGAAAAACGACAAAATCGATGTGTTTGATGAGATAAAGCTGAAGAAATCCGGCAGCGCGGTTTTCAGATACTGGCTTATCGATAAACCGGAAAAGATATCTGATAATGAAATACGGCTTTCAGGCAAAATAACAATGAAAATATCTGAAGGTTTTAATGTTTCAATAGATGAAATCGCAATAGAAGATATATCCTTCAAAAACGACTGGAACAGGGATTACTTTTACAGAATAACTATAAATCCGGCAAAAGCCGGCAAAAATATAGCGCTTCATACAGAAATAAAGTAAAAGCGCGGATATCAAGCAGTATAAAATTATTTTTCCGGAGCATTATGAATACGAATTACGACAATCAAATTAAAACACAAGATTTAAAAAACATGGCGCACTACGGCAATGTACGGCGGCTTTTAAGCTTTGTAAGACGCGCTGTCGATGATTATGACATGATATCCGACGGCGATAAGATCGCCGTCGGTATATCAGGCGGAAAAGATTCGCTGGCACTTTTATGCGCGCTTGCAGAACTTAGAATATTCTATCCGAAAAAATTTGAGCTTTTTGCAGTTCATCTCGATCCGGCATTTTACAACGCCGGATTCTGCTCAGAAGACGACTCTTTGAGAAATATAAACAGTCTTAAAGAATTTTCGGAATCCCTTATGGTTCCGTTTACGGTTATAAAGACAGATATAGCACAGATAATTTTCAAGGTTCGCTGCGAAGCAAATCCATGTTCGCTTTGCTCAAGAATGAGGCGCGGCGCCCTTCATAATGCCGCAAAATCACTCGGATGCAATAAAATGGCTCTGGGGCATCATTTTGACGATGCGGTGGAAACATTTATAATGAATCTTTTCAACGAAGGCCGTATAGGCAGTTTTTCTCCCGTAACATATCTTGACAGACGCGATATAACTATTATCCGTCCTCTCATATATTGTCCGGAAAAAAGCATCAAATATTACGTAAGCCATACCGACGGCATGCCGGTTATCGAAAGTCCGTGTCCGGCGGATCATGACTCTGAAAGGCAGAGAGTAAAAGATCTTCTTTACAGGCTTGAAAAAGATTATGACGGTCTTAAGCACCGAATTTTCGGCGCTATGCAGCGTTCGGATATAGACGGATTCGGACTTTGCGGGAAAACGCCGTATAAAGATATCGGCAATGAAAAAAAATAATTCAATACAAATATAAAAGACAGAGGTAAAATTTATATGAAACTTAAAATAATGTCGTTTAATTTAAGATTTAATGTGGCGTCAGACGGCATAAACAGTTTTGACGGAAGAAAAAACCGCGTAAAAGAAACAATAATATATGAAAAGCCGGATGTAATAGGATTTCAGGAAGCATCGGACGGAATGACCGAATGGCTTAAAAGCGCGATAAAATCAAAATATGAAATAGTAGGTACGGGAAGAAATGCCGACAGAACAGGAGAAGGCGCGAGAATAGCATATAATAAAAAGAAATTCGAGCTTTTAAGTCTTGATACAAAATGGCTGTCAGAAACTCCCGATATACCTGCCAGCAGATATTCGGTTGATCAGAGCCTGTGTCCGAGAGTTTATACGGTTATAGAACTTATAGAAAAAAAATCCAGAAAAATTTTCCGTCTGTATAACGTCCACCTTGACCATGAGGGAGAGTCGGCAAAACTGTGCGGAGCCGTCCAGCTGATTCAGCGAATGGCGGAAGATAACAGAAGACTTCTGTGCGTCAATATTCTTACAGGAGATTTTAATGCGCTGCCAGAATCAAATACGATAAAAACAATATCTGCTCATCTAAACGATCTCACTTCGGAAATATCGGGAACATTTCACAACTACGGGAAATACACCGGAGAAAAAGCGATAAAAATAGACTATATTTTTACTGACGGAGAAAAAGCCGACAAATCGTATGCAGTTCCCGATGAATCGGTAAACGGAGTGTACATTTCAGATCATTATCCTATCTGCGCTTTTGTAAAAATATAAAAAATCGGCATATCTCACTATTATTTTTTATTTAAAAATACCATGTTATCCGCATAGATAAGTATAATCCGGTATAAAATAGAAATATATTTCCCCATTTTATACCCGGAGGTGACGGATACTTGACAGATAGAAACAAACAGAAGCATAAAGCGGTTTACCGTGAAGTAGTAGAGCGCTATTGTCATGTTATCGACAGGAATACGGTTATTGTCAAAACAATAAACTGCGACGACAGCGTAGTTTCCGAATGTATGAACAGCGACAAATGCAAACTTTACGGTGGATGCCGGAATGCAAAATTCAAATAACAAATATAATTTTAAAATATAAGGACATAAAACACATGCATAAGTTTGCTTTTTTTGATACAAAACCATATGACAGACCCGGATTTGAGAAATATTCCGAAGGAACTGATATAGAGTTTAAATTTTTCGAGACAAAGCTGGATGAAGATACAGCAGGGCTTGCCGAAGGCTGCGAAGGAGTAGTAGTTTTTGTAAACGACACGGTAAACGCGGCAGTAATCGATAAGCTTTACTCAATGGGAATAAGGCTTATAGCGTTAAGATGTGCCGGATTCAACAACGTCGACACACGCGCGGCCTTCGAGAAAATCCATATTGTAAGAGTTCCGGCATATTCCCCTTACGCCGTAGCCGAACACGCAATGGCAATGCTTTTGTGTTCATTAAGGCGTATCCATAAAGCATATAACCGCACAAGAGAGTTTAATTTTTCATTAAACGGATTCACCGGTTTTGATCTGCACGGCAAAACTGTAGGCGTTATAGGCACCGGAAAGATAGGTCGGGTGTTTATAGATATATGCCGAGGCTTCGGAATGAAGGTTATCGCATATGATCCGTATCCCGCAAAAGATTCCGGAATAGACTATGTAAGCCTTGACGAGCTTTTTGCAAGCGCCGATATTATATCGCTTCACTGTCCTCTCACCAAAGAGACCGAATATATTATAAATAAAGATTCCATAAAGCTTATGAAAAAAGGCGTATTTATAATAAATACCTCGCGAGGACAGCTGATAGACACCGATGATCTTATAGAAGGAATAAAGAATAAAATTATCGGAGCGGCATGTCTTGACGTATATGAAGAAGAATCAAATATATTTTTTGAAGATAATTCAGGTCATATAATGCAGGATGATACTCTTGCACGTCTTATTTCAATGCCGAATGTAATACTTACTTCGCATCAGGCGTTTCTTACATCCGACGCACTTGAAAATATAGCTAAAATAACAATAGAAAACATACAGGCGTTTCTTAATGGAAACGAAATCAAAAACGAGCTGTGCTATCACTGCGGAAAAAGCGATATATGCAAGAAAGAACGCGCAGGCAAATGTTTTTAATTTAAAGTAAAGAAAAATTCCCTTCATTCCTTATCATTATCGGAACGAAGGGAATTTTTTATTAAATAGCTGATAATTTATTAAAAGCTATATCAATTCTCAGCGCAAAGGCGCGAAAAGAGTTTTTCGGCGGCAATTTCTTTAGAATATATCTGTGCGTCACTGCCGGCAAGTTTTCCTATATCCGAAAGCTTTGATAAAATTCCGATCTCGCTTTTTGCTTCTTTTTTAAGCTTTTTTAAAAGGGCTGCACCGTCTTGAGAACACCCAAGCAAAAGCGCGCTTTCCGGAATTTTTTCAAGATCGGCCTTTAATGTTCCCATAAGGGCGAAAAGTATAATCCTTCTTAGTCTTGCGTCGGTCATGTGCTTTGCCTTAAGAGATAAATAAAAATCATCATAATTGCCGCAGTTGTATACCGCCTTTACGATTTTTGCGGCATAACCGTAAGGCATATCGGCTGTTTCTGCCAGGTTATTTATATCAGACATTAAAAGCCTTGCCGAAACTGCTGAATAAAATTTTTCTTTATCAATTGACGTCATTTTGTTCGAGCTGAAATATTCAGCAACATCAGCCGGGCAATATCTATTTAATATATCGGCATTTCCCAAGCTTCTTAAAAATCCAGCAGAAGCGTATTTTCCTTCATTGTCCGGAACGCCGTCATGAAATGCGCCTTTTCGAGGTATGGGAATAAGAATGGGATGTTTCCCAATAGAAAGCGCGGCTTTTGCATATTCCACTCCGAGAATGCTGTTCGGAGAAGATAACAAAGCCGCCGTCTTTTCTCCGTATTTTTCTAAAATATACTCATATCTTGCCCTTGCATATCCTATATTTCCGGATGATTTTACAATATCTGATATCCTGTCGGCACTTTTACTGTCAAGAAGTATCTCTGCCGCTTCGTAAAAATCTTTTTCGCCTGAGTTTTCATTCTCAGTTCCGAATGCAATCGCGCTGCAAAGTCCCGATCTTAAAAGTATCGCCGCCGCGCTTGACGCAAACCGCTCCGCGGTGGAGCAGGAAAACGGGAACGGATTTTCAAAAACAATATCGGCTCCGTGAGAAACCGCCCAGCCGGCGCGCAGCTTTTTGTCCGCGCAGGCATATTCGCCGCGCTGAACAAAATTGCCGCTCATAACGCATACGGTTTTTTCTCCTCTTAATTTTCCCGCCTGTGAAAGCAGATATTCATGACCGTTGTGAAAAGGATTGAATTCGCAGACTATTCCTACCGCCATTTTTTCTCTTACCGTCCGTAATATTCGTCAAAATATGTGTCTTCGTCGACAAGCTTATAATTCTTCGGAATTTCAAGCCAGCCCTCCGGTATATCTTCCGAAAAAGCCGCGACATCCCGTTCTACCGACTTGTCGCCGCTGTAATCGACAATAGCCATAAGATTTCCGCTGTCGTTTGTAAAGATTTTCACTCCGCAGTCTTGTCCGCTTATGGTTTTGCATGTATATTCGTCGTATGAATGCTCTTTTCCTGTGGCAAGAACTTCACTGCCAGACGAAGCATAAACCGCGGTTGAATAATCTACCGCGCCCATAAGGCCGCCGTCTGATGCTGTGTCTGCTTTAAAATACACTTCATTTTCGTCATCTATAAAATATGTGACGCCGTCTATCAGTATGGTATGCGACTCGCTTCCGCCTACATTTGAACGGCTTTCAATTGTATCACCTCTGCGCGCAACCGTATTGTATATTATTACACCGTTTAATAAAAGCGATATATCAAGATAATATTCCTCGTTGGCAAGCGCTTCAATATACGGTTTGGCGGGATAATCTCCCGGAATTTCTATTCTCTCTTTTTTGTCGTTTTTATTTACGTCATCAGACGCCGAACACGAGAAAAGACATGCCGCGCACAATGATAATGCGGTCATCATTAAAACTATTCTTTTTGATATTTTTATATTATTCATGTTTTATACCGTCCTTTATATCTTTTACATATTTTAATAACGTCTCACGGTCATTTTTAACTTTTCCGGAACATGCGGATATCAAAAGTGTTTTTAACGCTTTTCCTATCTCCGCTCCGCAAAAGCCTGCATTTCTCATATCTTCCCCTGATACTGCAAGTTCGGAAACGGTTTTGGGAATAGCTTTATCTTCAAATATATGTGAAAAGCTTTCATATTCCCCGAAAATTTTAAGGTATTCCGCCGCAAAATATCCGTGCCTCGAAATAATCTGAAAAATATTTTCGAAAGTTACCGCTCCGCCGCAAAAATCAAATATCTTCTTATATTCCGCAATCGACGATTTTTCGGACGATGAAATTTTAAGCTCTGAAATTATTTTTTTAAATTCTCCTAAAGGCCGAAAACGCAGAATATAAAAAAGCTTTTCGCAAAAACCGCCTTTAACAGAATCAATGCCGTTTTCCGCAAAGTTTCCCACAATTTCCGAAAATACCGCATAAAACTCGTGAAAAATTGCCTCGGTTTGCCCATTTTTCAGCAATTTTCGAAGTTCTTCGACTTTTCTCTCGCCTGAAATATATTTAATGAGTTCCCGTTTTTCAATTATCGCCTGCGCGGTTTTATTTTCAATATTAAATGAAAGCTCGGCAGAAAATCTCAGCGCACGCAAAATTCTGAGCGCATCCTCCTCAAATCTGTCCGACGGGTTTCCGACACACCGAATTATCTTTTTTTCAATATCTTTTTTGCCGCCGAAATAATCAAGAATATTTACGTCTCCGTCAAAATTTTCAGCCGCCGCAAGGCTGTTTACCGTAAAATCGCGCCTTTTAAGATCCTCTTCAAGACTGTTTACAAATTTAACCTGCGACGGATGGCGGTGATCAGTATATCCGGATTCACAGCGGTACGGCGTTATTTCTATCTGTTCGGAAGATTTATCGCCAAATGTTCCAGCCTGCACGCCTACCGTTCCGCACGATCCCCCTATAAGACGCGCATCAAAGCCGCACTCCGAAAGTATTCCTATTATATCTCCGCTTTTCGCATTTGTTGTAAGATCAAAATCATTAGCGGAACGTCCCATAATAAAATCCCTTACGCATCCGCCTACAAAATACGCCTCATAACCCCTCTTCATTAAAAGTGCCGCAGCTTTTCTTGCTTCCCTTGGGAAAAACATTTCGAAGCGTTCCTTGCTTTCAGAAAATATATTCATTTTTTCCCCTCTTTGACATTTTCTGCTTTTATACCTGATAAAAAGCCTTCTATATCCTGCTTTCCCACTCCGATAATCTCAAGTGCCGCAATCAGCGCGTTAGGCGACAAGCCGCTCGGAAGTCTCAGTTTTCTGCAAAGCTCCTCACGCATTTCTGAACTGTTTTTTCCTCCGGAAAGCCCAAGCTCATAAAGATATGCTTTCGTTACCGGATCTTTTTGCTGTGCTGTATCTCCTTCAAACATCTCGTCTATGTGCGCGTTGAGAATTATTTCCCTAAGCGTCTGAGCAGTCATTCCTTCAACTCCCAAAAGTCCGTCCTTTGATTCTTTTGTCTTGCGTTTTTCCTTGCCTTTTATTTCGGGTATGTAAAGGTGTTTCACTCGCTCGGAAGGCAGCATCCCCTTAAGCTTTGACCTGATAAAATGCCCGGCTTTGTCACTGTCGGTTATTATAACAAGTCCGCGTGATTCGCAAAGCCTTTTTATAAGCTGCTTTTTTTCTTCATTGTTAAAAACAGAAAATCCGTCGGTTGTCAGTATCGTTCCGTCAATAACGGATGAAAGTTTTATTTTATCATATTTCCCTTCACACAACACGGCGCATCCGATTTTTATTTTTTCCATATCCGGGGTTTTAATATCCTCCGCTTTTTATATTTTTAATTATTATTCATATCCGAATCCTTGTGCGAATAATCAACAATTACTTTGCGGCATACTCTGCACAGCCATGCTTCGGCTGCCGAACCGTTTAAATAAGAATATTCTGCAAGGCAAACCGCTTCTTTATGTAAAAACGCCCGGTTAAAAAAACATTTTTTCCTTTGCCAGTTTAGCTCATGACTGCTTTGTATGACACCGCATTCCATATCGGCGCCGCAGTACGGACATTTCATTATTATTTTTCTCCTTTTAAATTAAGTAAAATTATACCCTCTATCGCCATACGCAATATTGATTTTTTTACTGCTTTTTGATATAATCTTCTTGAAGTTTAAGATTCCTGATTAGGGTATCTTTTCCGCGCCAGGAATATGAACGTTCGGAAAAAATCCCGTCAGGCATATTTTCTATCATTTCAGACGTTATAAACGAAATCCTCGACTCACGGAAAAATTTTATCGGAGTATCTTCAGCAGAAGCATTGTGCGGACAAACCTCCTGACAAATATCACAGCCCCATGCCAAATAATGTTTTTCTATAATATTTTTGTCATCATCGTTTATCTTTTTTTTCTGAGTTACTGCGGAAAAACACTCGCTTCCGCCTTCTGAAAAACATTTTGCCGGGCATGCCTTTGAACATTTTCCGCAGTCAAAACAGCTTTTTCTTCTGAGTTTCGGCTCTGATAAAGAGCATATACTTATCTGCGCGTCGGTCACAAGCTCTCCTATGAAAATAAAGCTGCCATATTTTTCGTTTATTAAAAGTCCGTTTTTCCCAATAAACCCAAGTTCAAGACTTCTAGCCAATGCCCGTTCGTTAAACGGAGATGTATCGGCAAATATTTTTTGTTTAAAAGAAAGACCCGAATTTTTTATCGCCGTTTCAAAACGGTCTGACAATGCCGAAACATACAAATGATAGTCGCGTGAAACTGCATACAGAGAAACATTCCGTCTATCTGAAAGCTTTTCTTTTTCTCTGTACGGAATTATAAACGCTGTTACGTATTTTGCCCATTCCGGAAGCCTGCGCGGAGATATTATAAAATCCGAAGTAATTTCACATGAACGGTAAAATTCTATAAATTCACTTTTAAAAAAAGCTTCAGTAAGTTCATTAACATCCATAGCGGCTCCGTAAATATATATACTACATATCCGTAATCTTACTTATTTTTTAAAACCATTTGATTTTTTGATAAGGAGAGAAAAATGGCCGAAACACAAATTTCCGATTCTATTATAAAGCATTTCTGCAAAAAATACAATATCGAGCTTGAAGAAAGCCGGATATCAGATTTTGATATCCTCACTGATGAACTCTTAAAATATAATGCGCATACAAACCTTACTGCCGTAAGAGATGCACGTGAAGTTGCCATAAAGCATCATGCCGATTCTCTGGCACTTTTGGCGCTTGGGATTTTAAAGGAAAAAAGCTGCGTAATAGATATCGGCTGCGGAGCGGGTTTCCCGGGACTCCCTTTAAAAATAGCGAGGCCGGAAATAGATATATCTTTTTTAGACAGCACAGAAAAAAAGCTTAGGTTCACCGAACTTGCAGCGGGAAAGCTTGGATTTAAAGTATGTACGATACCCAAACGGGCAGAAGAGGCGGTCAATGACCCAAAATTAAAATTAAGGGAAAAGTTTGACATTGCGGTGTCAAGAGCAATGGCAAATCTTCCAGTACTCTGCGAACTATGTTTGCCGTATGTAAAACCCGAAGGCTTTTTCATAGCATATAAGTCCGCATGCGCTGCGGATCTTTCCGATCCTGAAAGTGAGCTTTCAAGATCAAAAAACGCAATATTACGGCTTGGCGGAAAATATGAAGATACTTTTTATTATGATCTGTGCGATTTTTATGAAAATGCAGATGATGACAAGAGGCATTGCCTTATTATTATAAAAAAAATCAAAAATTCACCTTCGGAATTTCCGCGCCGTTATCCGCAGATACTGAAAAAACCGCTTTGAACTTTAAACAGTACAAGTTGCGGTATACAACTGCAAGGTAGAGATAATATTGACTTTAATAAAAAGTTATGGTAAAATATGACGCTAAAAAAAATAAATACAGGAGTTTAATTAATATGAAAAAAGGAGCAGAATTTATAAAAAACATTTTTTTTGCCACATCAGGAATATACCTTATCGTCTCGCTATTTATAATGAGCGTATTTTCATTTGTGGATGAAATGGACACAAGAGCGGTTTTGTCGTTTTCTCTACTTTCAAATTCTTTGCTTTTTTCGTTTCTATCAGGATTATCAATTGCAATAATTGAGATAATTCCCAAAATTCATTCGGCACTGAGACTTGCACTGGAATTTATATTATGTTACGGCTCGCTATATTTAACGTTGTTTTACCTGACGGGAAACGGAAGAAACTTTTCACAATTTTTCGCAATATCTACCGTATTTATAGTATTGTTCGTACTTATAGGGGTAACAAGAATTTATATAAATACAAAGTCAAAAGAAAAAGAAACGTCTCGTAAATATGAAAAAGTATATACAGAAATCAACCGCAAAAAATAAAGAGGAGTAAAAGTGGGTAAAGTAAAACTCGTGGCCACCTGCCTTTTCGGTCTTGAAAAGCTTGTGGGAGAAGAAATCGACGCGCTCGGGTATGCCCGCCGCGATACGATAGACGGAAGAATATATTTTGAAGGTCCGCTCGAAGCAATAGTGCGGTCAAACATAAATCTGCGCTGCGCTGAGCGCGTGCTTATTGAAATGTCAAGCTTTGAGGCGCCGACTTTTACGGCGCTTTTTGACGGGGTAAAAAAGATCCCGTGGGAAAGATTTATAGGGGAAAAAGACGCCTTTCCCGTAAAAGGACATTCTATAAAATCAGATCTGCACAGTATACCCGACTGTCAAAAGATGGTCAAAAAAGCCATTGTCGAACGCCTTCGCGAATCATATAACTCCGAATGGTTTGAAGAAACAGGCGTAAAATACCAAATAGAATTTTTTATACTGAATAACCGCGCATGCATAATGATGGATACAAGCGGAACTCCCTTACACAAGAGAGGATACAGAACCGAAGCAAATATTGCTCCGATAAGGGAAACTCTTGCCGCAGGGCTTGTAAAGCTTTCGCGTCCCCGTGAAGAAGTTATTTTATGGGATCCGTTCTGCGGCTCTGGAACTATCGCAATAGAAGCTGCCCTTATAATGACTAATACCGCTCCCGGAAGATACCGCTCCTTTGCAGCCGAAAGTTATCCATGGATACCGGAAAAGCTTTGGAAAGAAGCACGACAGGAAGCGGACAAAAAAAGAAATATGTCTACGGCTTTCCGCGCCATAGCGACAGATATAGATCCGGAAAGCATAGAGATAGCACGAGACAATATAAGGCGCGCAGGAATGTGGGATTATATCAACTGTTTTGTCAAAGACGCTCTCACCATACATAAAGATGATAAGCGCACTACAATAGTATGCAATCCGCCTTACGGAGAAAGAATGGATACGGTGAAAAAAGCGCAGCAGCTTTATAAGAAAATGGGTAAAGTTTTTCAAAAGCTGTCTCCTTGGCAGATATATATAATCACATCTGAAGAGGATTTTGAAAATCTGTACGGAAAAAAAGCCGACAAAGTGCGAAGGCTATATAACGGTATGATACGCTGCAACTACTATCAGTATTTCAAGAGAAATGACGCAATAAAATCGCCCAATAAATCAGATATTAAAACAGATTCCCGGCAAAAATGATCATTTTTGTCACTCGCGTGTTATGAGTGAAAATAAAAAATGTTAAAAAATTGTAAACATAGCGTAATGGGTCTTGATTTTTTCTTTCGGCAGGAATAAAATAACAATTGTAAATTAGCACTTTAATCAGATGAGTGCTAACAAACAGCAAAACAAAAATATATATATATTTCAGGAGGGATAAATATGAAACTTAAGCCTCTCGCAGACAGAGTAGTTCTTAAAATGACCGAAGCTGAAGAAACCACAAAAAGCGGAATAATCCTTACGGCTTCAGCGCAGGAAAAGCCAAGCATAGCAGAAGTAATCGAGGTAGGTCCCGGCGGTCTTGTAGACGGAAAAGAAGTCGTAATGACAGTTAAAAAAGGCGATAAAGTCATCACAAGCAAATATTCCGGAACAGAAGTAAAATGCGGCGGTGAAGAATATGTTGTGGTAAAACAGTCAGATATTCTCGCAATCGTTGAAGACTGACGTTTTTGTATTTGTGAACCACAATTCGGATAAAACCAGCAGGTTTAATTTTAGGAGGAACAGATTATTATGTCAAAAGAATTAGCATACGGCATCGATGCCAGAAATGCGCTCTTAAAGGGCGTTGATAAGGTAGCGGACACAGTAAAGATCACCCTCGGTCCGAAAGGCAGAAATGTCGTTCTCGATAAAAAATACGGATCACCCCTTATTACAAACGACGGAGTTACAATAGCCAAGGAAATTGAGCTTGAAGATCCGATGGAAAACATGGGCGCTCAGCTTCTCAAGGAAGTTGCAACAAAAACCAACGACGCGGCAGGTGACGGAACAACGACAGCAACCCTTCTCGCACAGGCATTTGTAAGAGAAGGTATGAAAAACGTTACAGCAGGCGCAAATCCGATGATTCTTAAAAAAGGTATTCAGAAGGCTGTCGACGCGGCTGTTGAAAACCTTAAGGCCATATCAAAGAAGGTTGACGGCTCTAAAGATATTGCAAGAGTCGGAACCGTTTCATCAGCTGATGAAGTAATCGGCAAGCTGATTGCAGATGCAATGGAAAAGGTTACCGCAGACGGAGTTATCACCGTAGAAGAATCAAAATCATCAGAAACTTTCTGTGAGATTGTTGAAGGAATGCAGTTTGACAGAGGCTATATTTCTCCGTACATGGTAACAGATACCGATAAAATGGAAGCTGTTATAGACGATCCTTACATTCTTATAACAGATAAGAAGATATCCAACATACAGGAACTGCTTCCGCTTCTCGAACAGATAATTCAGGCAAGCAAAAAGCTTGTAATAATCGCAGAAGACGTAGAAGGAGAAGCTCTTTCTACACTCCTCGTAAATAAGCTGCGCGGAACATTTACCTGTGCCGCAGTAAAGGCTCCCGGATTCGGCGACAGAAGAAAAGAAATGCTCACAGATATCGCAGTTCTTACCGGCGGTGAAGTTATTTCATCCGACCTCGGTCTTGAACTTAAAGATACAACAGTTGCTCAGCTCGGCCGTGCTCGTCAGATTAAGATCACAAAAGAAAATACCATAATAGTTGACGGTGCAGGCGATTCCAATGCAATAAAATCAAGAGTAGGTCAGATAAAGACAGCTATTGAGACAACAACTTCCGATTTCGACCGTGAAAAGCTGCAGGAAAGACTTGCAAAGCTCGCCGGCGGTGTTGCTGTAATCAAGGTCGGCGCTGCTACCGAAACCGAAATGAAAGAAAAGAAGCTCCGTATAGAAGATGCTCTCAACGCTACAAAGGCAGCCGTTGAAGAAGGTATAGTTGCAGGCGGCGGAACCGCTTATGTAAACTGTATTCCTGCAGTATCAGCTCTTCTCGAAAAAGCTGACGGAGATGAAAAAACCGGTATTAAGATCGTTCTCAGAGCTCTTGAAGAGCCTGTACGCCAGATTGCCGCAAATGCAGGTCTTGACGGTTCTGTAATACTTGATAAAATTATGAGCTCAGGAAAGACCGGATATGGATTCGATGCATACGGCGAAAAATACGTAGATATGATAGAAGTAGGTATCGTAGATCCTACTAAGGTATCACGTTCTGCACTTCAGAATGCCGCTTCGGTCGCTTCTATGATACTTACAACAGAAGCACTTGTCGCAGATAAACCCGAGCCTCCGGCTCCCGCTGCAGCTCCGAATCCCGGTATGGGCGGAATGTATTAATATAAAAAATAAGCTTTAGGATTTAGAGGGGGATTTTCTCCCTCTTTTTTTACTTATATAGTTTGTTTGTCTTGTTTTAATCGAAAATTAAATAGCTTTATAAAATAATTAAAAAAGTAATTGTTTGATATGTATTCACAGAAAATCAATATAATTGTATTATGATAATAAAAAAAATATATTTTCAATGTATAAATAATAAATATAAAAAATACTTAATTAAACTTGAAAGGAGATTTATGTCATGAAAAGACTACTCAAATCACAAACAGACAGAAAGCTTTGCGGCGTGTGCGGCGGAATTGCCGAATATTTCTGTGTCGATTCAACGCTTATACGCCTTATTGCCGTAGCAATAACAATTTTCAGCGTAGGCTTAGGCCTTATAGGTTATATCGCAGCGGCTATTATTATTCCCGAATCAAATCACTGAGAACAAAAACGTCTTTTTGGAAAAGGAGTCAAGACATGAGAAAAACTCAAAATATAATATGGGGTATTATCCTTGTCGCAGTCGGAATAATTCTCGCTCTGCGTGCCTTCGGGTTCCATATAGATATATTTTTCGACGGTTGGTGGACACTTTTTATAATTGTGCCATGCCTTATCGGCCTTATTGGAAATTCAGACAAAACCGGAAATATAATCGGACTTGCTATAGGTGTTTTTCTGCTGCTCGCATGTCAGGATATAATTGAATTTAAAATAATATGGCAGCTTATTTTCCCGGCAATTATAGTTTTTATAGGCGCAAAACTGATTTTTAAGGGCACAGTCGGCAGCAAAAACGCGGAAAATGTAAAAAAGATCCGTCAGAACAACGGTCCTATAAAAGCATATTTCGCGTCATTTTCAAGTCTTGACGTCGATATGTCCGGAGAAAAGTTTGAAGGGCTTGAACTTAACGCCTCTTTCGGCGGCATAGAATGCGATCTTAGAAACGCCTATTTTGAAAAAGACGCAGTCATAAATGTATCAGCGATTTTCGGAGGTATTGATATCATAGTTCCCGATAATATCAACATCAAGAAAAACTGCACGTGTATTTTCGGGGGAGTTTCGGATTCAAAACACAAAAACTCGAAAGATAACTCTATAAATCTATATATTAGCGGTACCTGCCTTTTCGGAGGAGTTGAAATTAAATGATTTCCCTGCATAAAGCAATAAAATATTTTGCAACTTTCTTTGCGTTTTTGATTATAGCTGTTATTATATCATCAGCAATAGGAGGTTTAGAAATTATGTACAGCACTTTCGGCAGCACTAAAACCGGAAATCCCAAAGATTACATTACAACAGAAATAGACGGTATTCCTGAAAAATTAATAATAAATGCCGGTTCCAGTTCACTTACGATAGAAGAGGGCGAAACTTTTTCTGTTAAAACAAATAATGACCGAGTGAAGATACTTGAGGAAAACGGCACTTTATATATCCGCGAACAGCAGGAATTTTTCCGTTCGGGTAAAAATTCTTATGAAATAATATTATATATTCCCCATGATACTGAATTTGAAAAAACCGACATATCCGGCGGAGCGGGCAAGATTGTAATAGACGGGCTTGCCTCTCAGAATATGAATCTTGATCTCGGAGCCGGCATGACTTTACTAAAAAACATTTCGGTTTCCGACAGCACGCATATAAAAGGAGGCGCCGGACAGACAACGATCCTTGACAGCAGTATTAAAAATCTTTCTTTAAATTTGGGTGTGGGATTAACAGATATTACGGCACTTCTTACCGGGAAAAATAAAATCAACTGTGGGGTCGGAGAGGTAAAAATAAATCTCACCGGAAAAAAAGACGATTATGAAATATTTCTTGAAAAAGGAATCGGAAGCGCGTCGATAGCGGGGGAAAATATCCAGCATTTCAAGGGGTCTGATGAAGGACAAAATAAAAAGAACATAATCGAAATAAGCGGCGGTATAGGGCGTATAACGGTTGATTTTAAGGGAAACTGACAAGGCAATAAACTCACATTTAATAAAAGGCGGCTGAAGTATGATTATTCATCAGAATTTTACGGGCGGCAATATAAGGATAGAAAAACAGGAAGGTAATACATTTTATCTGAACAATCAGCTCAGAGATACGACGGAAGACTGGTTTTACTGGGCTTTTTGCATTGAAGCAGCCGGCGGAAAAACGGTGACGTTTAAATTTCCGCCGGTAAGGCTCGGATATTACGGTCCTGCCGTAAGCCATGATCTGAAAAAATGGGATTGGCTTGGTAAGGGCGATGATGAAAACTCTTTTACATATACTTTCGGTGAAAATGAAAATAAGGTATATTTTGCACACAGCATGCTGTATCATCCCGACAGATTTTATGAATTTGCAAAAAGAAACGGAATTGAGATAAAAGAGCTGTGCAAATCGGGAAAAGGCAGAAGCGTGCCGTATATAACGATAGGCAACGGCAAAAACATTGTGCTGTTAACTGCAAGACACCATGCGTGCGAATCAACCGGGAGCTATGTTCTTGAGGGAGTGCTGCAGGAGCTTATAACTCGTCCGCTTGAAGACTCTTCCGTAATATGTGTGCCGTTTGTAGATTTTGACGGGGTTATTGAAGGGGATCAGGGGAAATCAAGATTTCCGTACGATCACAACAGAGATTACAACATAGGACAGGAATCAATATATCCGGAAATAAAAGCTATAAGAAACATTGCGGATAAAGGAATTTTATACGGTTTTGATTTTCATTCTCCGTGGCATTTCAACGGCGGAAACGACAATGTGTTTATTGTTGAAAAAAGGCCTCACAAAAAAGCCGAATATGACAGATTCGGCATGATTTTGGAAAGTTTGATAACTGAAAAATCCATGAAATACAGTTTGAAAAACAATGTGCCGCCGAACCAAGGATGGAACTCATCAAAGGCGCCGTGTTTCGGCTGCTATATGAACGATATAGGCAAAGCCAAAATCGCTTTCACTTTGGAGACGGCATATTTCGGAACAGAAGACAACATATTTACGCAAGACCGAGCGGTAGAGCTTGGGAAATGTTTTGCTTTAGCAATAAAGAAATATGATAAAGATACAATTTAAAGCTTTATTTATACTCAAATTGTATTGTACTTAATTAAAATTATAAAAAAACAAAACAGGCTGAATTTTATTTTTCAGAAATTCAGTCTGTTTTCATTTTGCCCGGCAAAACACACAGCTTGCCGCTGTTATATTTTTAAGTAAGAATAACAGTACAAAGCGTTTTTGAAATTTAAAGCATGAAAAACAAGGGATGTCGTAAAGACATCCCTTGTTAAGCAGTATTTTTAAATTAGCTTAAGGAAAAATTAAACTCAATAAATGACAAACTCATTTATACGTCAAAACTCATTTGTTCATAGGAATGAAAATGAACACTTCGTTTTCATCCTTAAGGTTATCATAAATATCCTGAGCGCCGTTCTTGGAGCAATATACCGACTTTCCTTTCAGTCCGCCGAGCACCTTGCCTTCGTCCTGAACATAAATATTGCTGTCAAATTCCTCGCATGAACGTTTGTCAATGTCGAGAAGATATCCCGCACAGCGGTCAATTATATTAAACTCACATTTAAGATTGCTGTTTTTGGCATTGACAGTCGAGAACGAATATAAGCGCGCGACTCCCTGTCTGTTTGTAACGATAGAACCCCAGCCATATCCTCCGTTGCGCAGAAGGTTATAGCTTGCGCGATAATTTGAAAGCTCGCTTCTGCCGTTTTCAACATCGATCCAGCATTCTATTCCCCAGTGAACATACTCCATAAGATTTTCGCTGTAATCAATATTTGTCATTGTGGAGTCGTTGCCCTGATGTGTAACGGCAGTATCATAAATCTGATACATCCAGTTATTTTTTACAACATATTCGTTGCTGTTTCCGAAAATTTCAACAGCGTTTCCGTACTGAGTTGTTGTCTGACCGTAATCTCCCAAAAGTGATCCGCCGAGCCAAGAAAATTCACAGTTTGTGACTGTTATTTTTGAAGATCCCCCGAGTCCTATACCGTGAGAGCCGGTATGCTTTATATGAAGATTGTCAAATACGATATCCCGACCGCCTCCGTCAAATACATCTATTCTCGTACCTATTTCAATAGAGCTGAAACGTGTTCCGGGATTGCCGTCTTCGCTGTAAAGATATAAAGTATCAGCGCATGAGAAAAACTCAAGATCTTTGTTAAGACCGGTATAATCTTTTATGTTAGCTCCGTAAATGCGGTTTTTGCCGTAAAGATCGTCATAATTGCCGTGAGCGTCCGCCGCATGATCAAATACAATAATTCCTACATTTGTAAGCTTGTCAGTAAGTTCGTATACGTTCTCCTTATCTGTTTCCTTCCAGAGAGAAGCGTCGGCGTAATTTTTGAGAGATCCTGATATTATAGGCTTATCTCCTTCACCGTAAGCTCCGTATGTAAGTCCGCTTCCAACGCCTATCTGCCCTCTGTATATGCCGCCTCTTTCAAACAGAACCGCCGTTCCTTTGCCGGGGAAACGGATTTTCTCATAAATTCCGGCTATTGTTTTGCATGCCGTTTCCGGAGATCTTCCGTCATTAGCATCGTCGCCGTTCTTTTCAGAGACATAATAAGTGTTGCCGGTAATTCTGTCAGCATAAATTTCCTCTGTATTCGGTGTCGAAAGAATATCTTTCTTCATCTGCTCGGCAACCGTGTCTATACCGCGTCTTACAGCGTCTCCGGTAAGACTTTTTGACTGATTGTAAAGTGACGTGATATATTCGCTTGTTCTTGTTCCTTCAAGCACATACTCTGTAACCGCTTCCTTTACGGTCCATGTATTGTCAGACTTTTCCGTCGCAGACGCTATTATCTGGTCTTTTGCCCAGTGATCGGAAATATCGGAGAATATCTCTCCGCCGGTTCCGTTAGGTTCCCTGCCTATAAAACGGTTTACAATCGTAACCGTCTCAGCGCGGGTAATATTGTTGTCAGGCCTAAAAGTTCCGTCCTCATATCCGGCTATTATACCTACTGCTACTGCATACATAACAGCGTCGTAAAAGCTGTCTTCCGGACTGATATCCGAAACATATGTAAGCTTCATGCTGTCGCATGCTTTGTCTGAGATCGCATAAACAATCTCTACAAGCTCTGCCCTTGTTATCTTCTTGTCCTGTTCAAATTTTCCGCTCCAGATTTCAAGAGCACCGAGATTTTCAAGAGTAGTTACAGGTCCATAATACCAATCATCGGGTGAAACGTCTTCAAAATTTGTGCCTCCCAGGCTCTTGCCTTCGGGATTAACTATAGAAGCGATTATCTGACATGCCTCGGCACGCGTCATATTATTCTGCGGAAGGAAAGTTCCGTCAGGATATCCGTTGATGTATGAAGTTTCAAGGCCGGAGAAATCAAACACATAGTTAAATACCGGAACAAAGTCAAGATCACTTCCTGCAAGCAGCTGAAATTCATCTCCGGGATAGTAGGCTTTGCCGTCAAAAGTGCATTCCCATGAGACAAACTCGGCATTGTCAGGAGCTGTTCCGGAAAACTCGGGTATCGTTATAAATTCGATATCTCTTGACTCAATAACATTTATTGCTTTTTCAGGATCCTGAACATCATTTTCATGATTGTAAAATCTTACTTTTCTGTCGGATATGCCCGATTCTCCCTCGGGATCCCAGCTCTGAATAGTTATGTCTGATATATAAAGAACATCTTCTTTTCCCATATCTTTTTCGAGAGGAAAGAGCTTCATCTGATGCAGGTAATAAGTTTTGTCATCATATCTTTCTTTTACCGTTTTAACTTTTTCGCCAAGTGGTATTATAAGCTGATCCCACTCGTTTGCTACCATGCCGTTGCGTGAGAATGTACCGCTGCTCCAGCCGAATTCTATAATGCCGGAAAGGTTATCTTCGGGAACAATACGTCCCTGAATCCATTGCATGCGGTTTCCTTCAAGAGCCGGTTCTGCATCGGGGGAATAGTAATAATAGTCTATTATAATATAATTTGCCGTAGCGACCGGAATATGTTTGCCGTCCTTGTCTACAAGCGGATCCCATTTATACAGATTAAACCCTATACTTGTATTATCCAATCCTGTGCGGCTTATGCTGCGCACATCACGGCCGTCATACACATCCATATCGGTAGCGTATCCCTGATAGCTTTCTTCAAATGCCTTTATGTCACCTATTAATATAACCTGCTGGGCAAAAGCATTTTGCCGGGCAGCGGAATCTTCGGCAAATATTACAGGTAAACACGAAATTAACATACATAATGACAATATTGCCGCCAATAATTTTTTCATACTTTGTTTTCCTTTCGAAAAAGAATTTTTCTTTGATATGTAACATATTAACATAAAACATATATAATTGCAAGCACATTTTATGTATTTTTATAGCTATTTCGCATATGTAATAATTGGTATTTAAACTTTTTCTTATAATATCCGATTAAATCACTTAAAATGATTATAAAACTTGAATTTTTCGTTCAATATACAATATAAATATATATTTTTCATTAAATCCCTTGACAGGCGTGAAATAATAATGTATAATACTAACTTGTGAAAGACTGGAAATCAGTTTTTTCCTTACTCCGGATTTGATTCGGAGTCTTATGTCCAAAAGGAGGTGCAAAAATGGAAGTTATTAACAAGTACGAAACCGTTTTTATTTTGAATCCTGAACTTTCTGAAGACGATACAAAAGCTATGGTCACAAAGTTTACGGATCTCATCGCTCAAAACGGCACAATTGACAATGTCAATGAATGGGGCAAGAGAAAACTTGCTTATCCTATCAATGACTACACCGAAGGTTATTATGTTGTAGTAAACTTTTCATCCGCTCCCGCTTTTCCGGCAGAGCTGAGCCGTATTTACAACATTACCGACGGAGTTCTCCGTTCCATCGTCGTAAAACCCGAAAAGTAATTCCGAAAGGTGGTTTTTTAAAGTGGCAAGTTTCAACAAAGTAATCTTAATAGGCAATCTTGTCGCCGATCCGGAACTTAAGAAAACCCCCAGCGGAGTAAGCGTCACTTCTTTCCGAATAGCTGTCGGACGCAAATACAGCAAAGACAATGAAGCTCCGCAGGCGGATTTTATTGATATCGTCGCGTGGAGAAGCACCGCTGAGTTTATAACTCAATACTTTACGAAAGGCAAGCCGATTCTTGTATGCGGTTCGATCCAGACGAGAAACTGGACAGATCAAAACGGTCAGAAGCGCTATACTGTTGAGGTTGTTGCCGATGAAGTCTCTTTCGTAGAACGCAAAACCGACAGTCAGCCGCGTTCGGCAGGCACTTATTACGGAGAGCCGCCTGCGGCAAAATCTCCGGCAGAAGATGCCGGTATTCCCGACGCTTCTTTCGTCGAGGTTTCATCAGACGATGATCTTCCGTTCTGATACGGAAGGCTGAAAAATTTTAAAGGAGGTATTTATCATGGATAAGGATACACAGAAACAGTTTAAAAACCATAAGAAGAAAAAGGTTTGCAACTTCTGCGCTGATAAAGTTGAATTTATCGATTATAAAGACGCCGTAAAACTTCATAAATATCTTTCGGAAAGATCCAAAATTCTTCCCAGAAGAATCACCGGAACCTGTGCTAAGCACCAGAGAGAACTTACCGAAGCTATCAAAAGAGCGCGTCATATCGCAGTTATTCCTTATATCAGCGACTGATTAAGCTGATTGAGAATAAAAGTACTTTATAGCTTAAAAAAACAGTTGTTTTTAAAAATGAATACGGCACGGCAGTCTTAATGCCGCGCCGTATTTTTTTGTCACATTATTACCCTGCCGTCTAAACCGCATATATAAGCGTCAGGCAGTTTTGACTTTATATAGCTTAACGCTTTCTTGTCATTCTCTATTTTTCTCCCTACAAAAACGCCTTCCGCAAGCTTTAACGGCAATCCAAACATTACCGCCGATTCCCTGTCGGTAGTGACCGCATTCTTTTTAAATCTTAGATCAAGAAATTTCGGATAATACCTATAATCTAAAAAATCCTCTATCGTTTCTGCTGAAAGCTGAGTATTCCACACATCCGCATATGCCATCTTTTTAGCGTATTCGCTTTCCATATTTAATATGAACGCTATCTGTCTTTTGTCAGAAACAAGACTCGGCAAAAACGTTACTTCCTTTGTCTTTTCTCCCCAGTATGTCCATATCCTATCGTCATTGTTTATATTTTCCGTATATTCATCAAATTTATGATATGGAACAAGCTCGGATATTTCTTCCGACCCCGGCCCTCTGCCTATCGTGTACGTTATAGTAATTCCGCTGTATTTTATTATATATTCCCTCAGTGTGCAGTCCTGCTGTATATTCCACATTCCTATGCTGTTTTTTATTTTGTTCTTTCCTTCTCCCGCTCCGGTAAAATCAACGGCAAGAAATCCGTTTTCAATAATCCAGTCAAAGGCATCAAGCATGCCGGCTATACCGTGCATATATGTTCCTTTTGACAGTCTGACTTCATCACCGATACGGTATTTGTTCTTATTTGTGATTTGAGTGCCGTCATAAAACATTTCTATATTGTTCAATACTAACTCTAAAGCTTCGCCTTTAAAAGTTTTTTCGGCATATTCAATATATTTCTGTTTATTTAAAATTCCGCTCATTTATCTTTTTATATATCCTTAGACTTTTCATTTTTTGCTCTTATCTTCGCTCTTTCAGTATTGCTGAGTATGGCTTTGCGCAGACGTATGGATTTCGGAGTGACTTCAATAAGTTCATCATCGTTTATATATTCAATAGCTTCCTCAAGACTGAATATTTTAGGAGTGACAAGTCTGAGAGCTTCATCAGCACCAGACGAACGGATCGCAGTAAGATGCTTCTTTTTGCATACATTTACTACTATGTCATCGGTTTTTGGGGATTCTCCCACAATCATTCCTTCATAAACTTCGGTCGCTGAAGTAATAAACATCTGTCCTCTGTCCTGAGCATTGAAAATACCGTAAGTCGTGGCTTTGCCTGTTTCATAAGCGATAAGGGATCCGGTAGTTCTCTTTGGAATTTCTCCTTTATAAGGAATATATCCGTCAAAAATAGAGCTTATTATTCCTTCTCCGCGCGTATCAGTAAGAAACTCGTTTCTGTATCCGAAAAGTCCGCGCGTCGGAATTTTATAAATAAGCTTCATACGGTCTCCTATCGGAGTCATATCGACAAGCTCGCCTTTTCTCGAACCGAGCTTTTCCATAACCGATCCCATATAATCCTGAGGTATTTCGCACGTAACCTCTTCGCTGGGTTCAAGGAGATTTCCGTTTTCATCACGCGTGTAAATTACTCTGGGAGCACTGACCTGAAGTTCATATCCTTCGCGGCGCATAGTCTCTATAAGTATGGAAAGATGCATTTCGCCTCTTCCCGAAACCTTAAAGCTTTCCGTACTGTCAGTATCCTCAACACGCAGAGAAACATCCTTAAGCAATTCGCGGTACAATCTCTCTCTAAGGTGTCTTGAAGTGCAGAATTTTCCTTCTGTACCGGCAAAAGGCGAAGTGTTTACGGAAAATGTCATTTCAAGAGTAGGTTCGGAAATTTTTACAAACGGCAGCGGTTCAACTGCGTCAGGAGAACATATCGTATCACCTATCGTAATATTTTCTATTCCCGATATGCAAACTATCTCACCTGCTTCAACATTTTCTGCGGGAACTCTTTTTAAACCTTCGACGGTGAATAGATTTGCAATCTTTGAACGATATTCTTCATGAGCTCCGTTATAATTCGCGACTATGATATCCTGATTTCTGCTTATCGTTCCGCGTTCCACCCTGCCGAGAGCTATACGCCCGACATAATCGTTATAGTCAATAGATGATACAAGCATCTGTGTCGGGCCTTCCTCTGATATCTCCGGCCCGGGAATATGATTTACTATAGCTTCAAAAAGCACTTTAAGGTCAGTTTCTGTTCCTTCCGGGGAAAGCGAAGCAGTACCGTTTTTGCCCGAGCAGAAAACTATCGGACTGTCAAGCTGTTCGTCTGTGGCATCAAGTGATATGAAAAGCTCAAGAACTTCATCTACAACTTCGTTTATACGGGCACCCGGACGGTCAATCTTATTTACTACAACTACAACGCGGTGACCGAGATCAAGTGCTTTTTGAAGTACAAAACGCGTCTGCGGCATGGTTCCCTCAAATGCGTCTACCAAAAGAAGAACCCCGTCTACCATTTTCAGAACGCGTTCGACTTCTCCTCCGAAATCAGCGTGCCCGGGCGTATCTATAACATTTATTTTTATATCTTTATAATGCAGCGAAGTATTTTTAGCAAGTATTGTAATACCTCTTTCACGCTCCAAATCATTGTTATCCATTACACGATCTTCTACAACCTGATTTTCCCGGAAAGTGCCGCTCTGTTTAAGCATTTCATCGACAAGTGTGGTTTTTCCGTGGTCTACATGAGCAATAATGGCTATATTTCGCAGATTGTTTCTAATCATTTTATCATTTCCTCTTTAAATTTAATAATTTATCTTTTATAACTATGACAACTAATTATTTTATCACATATTTTCCAATCTTTCAATAGTATAATTTTTTTTTACTTTTTGATAAATATTTATTAATAAACAGGAACGTTTTTGCTTTAGGTAAAGATTAAAATATCAAAAATCATTGACTTTGCAGCATTATTGTAGTAAAATTTATATAGAAGTAGTTTATTTGCATATTTTATACATTAATTATATAAGATTTTTGTAAAAAACAGAGGTAATTTATAATGCATACAAACAATGAACACGAACCGGTATCAGATTTTAATTTTGAAATAGACATGGGTGAATATATAAAATTTGTTTTAAAAAAATGGTGGATAGTAGCTGTCTCAATGCTTGTATGTCTTGCAATCAGCGCCGTGTATACGGTATATTTCATAGCTCCTCAATACACATCTCAAGCCGTGCTTTATGTAATAAACCTTGAAAATCCAAGCGGAGTTTCAAACAGCGATCTTATCGGATATGCAAGTCTTACCCAGGATTACAGCAAAATAATAAAAAACAACAGCATACTTAGAAGCGTAATAGAAAAAGGATCGCTTGATACAACTCCAGAGAAGCTTTCGTCAAAAATCAGTATAAGTACAAGTTCAGACTCACGTCTTCTCGGAGTATCCGTGACAGATGAAAATCCCGCGGAAGCAAAAAAAATATGCGATCTATTTTGTGCCGAAGTAAAGCTGCAGATAAAGGAAATGATGAATGAAGATCAAATAGCCATAATTGAAAACGGAAGTCTTCCATCTTCTCCTTCATCTCCCAATTTAAATAAAAACATAATAATATCACTTATTGCAGGTTTTGCAGTTTCTGTTTCGGCAATATTTATAGTAAAGATATTTGACGACACTATAATAACGAGAGAAGATGTTGAAAAACGTCTTGGGCTGAATGTTATCGGCGAGATTCCGCATTCCTCAAAGCTTGACGGAAAAGGCCGCAGAACTGCGAAAATGAAACTTTTTGCCAAATAACATTTTTCCGTAAAAAGCATAAAGGAGCTGATTTTTTGAAAAGCATAAAAATAAAAGACATATTTTCAGACGATTACTTTTTAAATGAGGCTTTCAGGACAGTAAGAACAAATATCATGTTCTGCTGTTTCGACGCTAAAGTGCTGTCGTTCACAAGCTGTAATCCAAGCGAGGGGAAAAGCACCATATCATTTGAGGTGGCAAAAAGCATAGCTAAGACCGGCAAAAAAGTATTATTTGTAGATGCCGACATGAGAAAATCAAAATTCATGATAAAATATACGGATGAAAACGTTGAAAAAGGATTAAGCTGTTTTCTCTCAAACCAAGCTGATATAGGTGAGGTTCTTTATGCAACCGATATAGATAATCTTTACATTGTAACCTCAGGAACTTATCCTCCTAATCCGGCCGAACTTCTTGCAGGTTCAATATTTGCAGATTTTGTAAAAGATGCAAAGGAGAATTTTGACTTTGTAATAATCGACACTCCCCCGCTCGGACTTGTTTCCGACGCAATGGCATGCATTTCACGCAGCGACGGTGCCGTAATAATCGTTTCAAGCGAAAAGACAAGTCTGCGGCATGCCAAAGAAATAAAAAAACAGATCTCGGCTGCCGGGGTAAAAATAATTGGCTGCATATTGAACAATGTTCATGAAAAAAGCAAAAAATATTACTATTATTCAGATCCTAAAAAAGCATAATTACGTTTTAATTTTTAATCTGATATATTATATAAAACCGGAGACTCCATTTATCGGAGGTCTCCGGTTTTTAACTGCAAATATTCTAAAAATTAATATAAGTTTGATTTAATTAAACAAAACCGTTAATCAATATGCCACGCCCTGCGCCTTCATAGCTTCAGCAACCTTTATAAAGCCGGCAATGTTTGCGCCCGCTACAAGATTTCCGGGCACGCCGTATTCTACTGATGCCGCATACGCATTCTTATAAATATTAACCATGATATTGTGAAGTTTCTCATCTACCTCTTCAAAAGTCCATGACAGTCTGAGAGAGTTCTGAGACATTTCAAGACCGCTTGTAGCAACTCCTCCGGCATTTGAAGCCTTTGCAGGAGCAAACAGAATACCGTTTTCCTGGAAATATGCAATTGCTTCGGGAGTAGAAGGCATATTTGCACCTTCAGCAACAGCGATACATCCATTGGCAACAAGAGCCTTTGCACCTTCTATGTCAAGTTCGTTCTGAGTTGCACAGGGAAGAGCAATATCACATTTTACAGTCCAAATCTTCTTGCAGTCAGGAGTATACTTAGCTGTAGGAACAGCATCGGCATATTCGGATATCCTTCCTCTTTTTACTTCCTTTATCTGCTTTACGAGAGCAAGATTGATTCCATTTTCGTCAACAACATATCCGTTTGAATCAGACAATGCAATAACCTTTCCTCCGAGAGCTGTAGCCTTTTCAGCAGCATAAATAGCAACGTTTCCGGATCCTGAGATAACGACCTTTTTGCCTTTAAAGCTTTCATTCTTGGAAGCGAGCATTTCCTCGGTAAAGTAGCAAAGTCCGTATCCGGTAGCTTCGGTTCTTACAAGTGATCCTCCGTAATTAAGGCCTTTTCCGGTAAGAACTCCGGTAAATTCGTTGCGGAGTCTCTTATACTGACCGAACATAAATCCGATTTCTCTTGCGCCCACTCCGATATCTCCTGCGGGAACATCTGTGTCAGCTCCAATGTGTTTTGAAAGCTCTGTCATAAAGCTCTGGCAGAAACGCATTATTTCTCCGTCGCTCTTGCCTTTAGGATCAAAATCCGATCCGCCCTTGCCTCCGCCCATAGGCAGTCCGGTAAGGCTGTTTTTAAGGATCTGCTCAAATCCGAGGAACTTGATTACAGAAGCGTTTACAGACGGATGAAGTCTTAAACCTCCCTTATACGGTCCGATAGCGGAGTTGAACTGAACGCGGTATCCACGGTTTACCTGTACTTTACCGTTATCGTCTACCCAGCTTACACGGAACTGAATAAAGCGTTCGGGCTCTACAAATCTTTCAAGAATACCTGCTTTTACAAGATCAGGTCTTTTTTCAAATACAAGTTCGAGAGACTCAAGAACTTCTTTTACCGCCTGAAGAAATTCAGGTTCGTTAGGGTTTCTTTTTTCAACCTGAGCGTATACATCGCTGAGATATTGAAGCTTAAACATTTTATTTCCTCCTATATATAAAAATTTCTTTTATAAAATATAGCATAGTATACCATATATTTACAGAAATTGCAAGATTTTTTTTAAAAAATTCAAAAAAAGTTGTAATTTATTAAAAACGTGCTTTATTTTTCGAAAATATGAATTTTTTATAATTGAAAATTCATATTTTACAGAAATATCTTGAGGCAAAAAATTTTATTTAAACAAAAAAGCAAAAATTGCCTAACTGCGGGCGCCTTTATAGAATTCTTTTATATATTCCCAAAAATCAAACGTTTCAGATATATTTATAAAGACTTGCCAGGGTTGTATTTCTATTGACAAACCAATGGATAAAAGCTATAATTATTATATTATCGTATATAATAAATTTGTAGATTTTTAAAGGAGGAAGCCAAATGAAGATTAAATCTGCATATATCAGAAGCATATTTATATTTTTGCTCGTTTTGCTTTTATTTATAACGGCTTCCCCAAAGCTTTCCGTATCAGGCAACTTATATAACGACGCCTGGGTTCTCGAATATCAAAATATGGTACAGACAGACTCGGCCGATAACTATGTTCCGACTCTTTACAAAAATGATTCCGCTTTTTCAAACAGCAGGCGGTTTCCTCTGGTCGTTCAGAATAACATCCATTATGTGCCTATTGAATTATTTCTAAGCGTCGCAGATGTCAGCCTCACCTACGGATATTCGGCAACGTTCTTCTATCTCGCCCGTGAAGACGGCTCGCGTTATATTTCGTTCGATGTCGAAAACAACATGGTTACCACACACGATCTTAAAACATATTCCCTTGAAACAAAAATTTTTTATAACACAAGATATCTTCCCGCAAAGGAAGTCGCAAGCGTTCTCGGTATAAAGCTCGAAATATATGACGATCCTATACAAAGCGTTTACGCTCTTAGAGTTTCGGATTCAAATGCCAAACTCAGCTTCAGCGAACTTATAAAAATGTACGCTCCGATAAAAAAAGACGAGACAACTCAGCCCGATAAGGACGAAGACAGCGATGGTTCTGACGATATACCGGATCAGGACATACCCGATATTCCCGATAATCCGGTTGTTGTTCCCGATAAGGACGACGATAATGTTCCGGTACCCGATATAGGATACAGAAATATTTACCTTTCAATGGATTTTAATTCGGCGGTTATAAATAATCTTACAGACATTCTTTCCTGTGTTGAGCAGGAATTCGGAGAAAAGGCATGTACATTTTTTGTAAGTGCGGACAATATACTGAAATACCCCGATGAAATAAGACAAATACTCACTTATGGGCAGAATATAGGCTTTTTGCTTTCGTCCGACTCTTTGAACGAAGAACTTATGGAAGCTAAAGAAAATCTGCGTCTTGTGTCAAAAAGTTCAACAAGACTTGTGAGGTTTTCTATGGGAAGCCGAAATGTGCCTTTAACTGATGAGGAATATACTGCATTTGTAGAAGGAAACGGTTTGTGCGTGTGGGATTATAATATATCAGTCGGAGATTCAAGCTATATGTATGACACCGTTTATAATGAGCTTTATAATCTTTCAATAAAAAGCGGAACAACTAATGCGGTCATACGTATAACGCCGGGAAGATATACTTCCGCCGCTCTAAAAAGACTTTCATCTCTTATAGAAAATAAAAATCAGCTTGCTTTGATCTCTTATGACGAGACTTCAAATCCGTTTGTATACAGAAAAACGCTAAACTGAACAAATTATACAAGAAAGGCAAAAAGCCGCCATGAATAATACTAATAACATTAATAACGACAGAAAAAAAAAGATCCTGATAGTTGAAGATGAAAAATCAATTTCCGAAATTTTGACATATACGGTCAACCGTGAAGGTTATGAATCAGAATGCGCCTTTGACGGTATTACTGCTCTGCGCCTTGCGCTTGAAGATAACTTCGATCTTATACTGCTTGATGTAATGCTTCCGGGAATGGATGGATTCGAGGTATGCCGGAAGGTACGGGAAAAGCTCGATACTCCTATAATAATGCTGACTGCACGCGAAGAAGAGTCGGATAAGGTAATGGGACTTGAGCTTGGTGCCGATGACTATATGACAAAACCTTTCAGCCACGCCGAGCTTATATCAAGAATAAAAGCAAATATACGCCGATATTACGGAGAAAATAGGATTCCGGCGGCAGGCAGCGCCGGCGCAGAATCCGACAATATTATATCTATAAACGGACTATTGATAGATACAAAAAAATACAGTGTCAGCAAAAACGGCAAAGAAATATCTCTGTCAAAAAAGGAATATGATCTGCTTGAATTTTTCGCAAAAAACCGCGGCACTGTGTTTCAGCGTGAGGAAATAATGGAAAAGGTGTGGGGATATGAGGGATTTTACGGAGATCTTCGCACCGTTGATGTCACTTTAAGCCGTATTAGAAAAAAGATCGAAAATAATCCCGCAGAACCCGAATATATACAAAACAAGCGCGGAGTCGGATATTATATGTCTTAAAAGGAAGAGGAAATCTGTAAATGTTCAGAAGTTTAAATATAAAACTTGTTCTGATATTCATTGTTTTTATAATCTCCGTAATGTCGGTAGTTGGAGTTTTTCTGCTCGACAGGGTAAGCGCATTTTATGCGGACGATTTTATTCAGCAGATGAATACCGGATTTACCGATCAGCTTAAAAATACTCTTATCGCTTGTTTTTCTCAGGAAAATCCGGCTGAAGCTCAAAAAGACGTTATTACGGCATATTCCGGACGGTTCAGTTTTGACAGCTACCGCAATTTCTATATTCTCGATATGAATGGGAATATACTTGAAAGTTCTGCCGACAAATCGGGAGCAGTTGCTAAAACCTCAAATCTTGTAGCGGCGATGAACCGTGAAACAGGAGAAAACAGCGCGTCGGGATCGGATTTTTTTGATTATGCAAGTTATATCACCGACGGAGAAAACGAGTGCATTATATATATATATGACGATCTTACCCGTATGAAATCGCTTATATGGGTATTGTTTTCTATAATAATGCAGGCTCTTTTTATAGGTCTTGCAATAGCTCTGTTCCTCTGTTTTTTCATGACCCGCGCAATAACTCTGCCAATTCAGAAACTGACCGACGGAGCTAAGACAATAGCTTCGGGAGAATATGATTACCGCATAGAGTCTCAGTCAAAAGATGAAATAGGTGAACTTACCGATAATTTTAACAAAATGGCGGAAAAAATAGAAAGCTCAATGGCACAGGTATCTGACGAACGGGAAAAGCTGAAAACTATTTTCGGACATCTTGAGGACGGCGTCGCCGCATTTGATGAAAAAGGCAGAATGCTGCATATAAATCAGTCGGCATGCGATATGCTGGGACTTTCTTTGGACAGGGAATATGATTTTGACGAGTTTACCCGCGCCTTAGGCATGCCGGAAATAACCTCGTCGATACTTGTTTCGGCTGCCACGATAAATATACCGGAATATACAATAAAAAAGCACGGTTCAAATGAACTTATAACCGACGTTAGCTTTACGGTGTTTTCATATGATGTGAACAAAACCGGATATCTTATAGTAATTCAGGATATCACAGACCGTGCACTGCTTGAAAAAAGCAGGCGGGAATTTATCGCCAACGTATCGCATGAGCTGCGCACTCCGCTTACCAGCATAAAAGGAGCTACCGAAATAATCCTTGATGACAAAGAAATGCCCGAAGATATGAGAAAGCGCTTTTTGTCAATAGTTATGAACGAATCTGACAGAATGACGCGCATAGTAAAGGATCTTCTTGTTTTGTCACGCCTTGAAAACCGCAGAATGTCATGGAAAATGTCTCATTTTTCTATTCACGGCGCTCTGTCACAGATATGCGCGGCACTTCAGACCGAAGCTTCCGAGCATAAACATACTTTAAATTACGTCTCCGAGCTTTCGGACTCCGATATGATAGCAGCCGACAAGGAACGCATAGAGCAGGTATTTACCAACGTAATAGGCAACTCTATAAAATATACTCCTGACGGCGGTAAAATTGAAGTCTGCGCAAAAAAAGCGTCGGCTGACGAAGGCGGCGGGAAATATACATATAAGATAACCGTCACCGATAACGGAATAGGTATTCCCGAAGAAAACATTCCGCGTCTTTTTGAAAGATTTTACCGGGTTGACAAAGCGCGTAATTCAGATATCGGAGGAACAGGTCTCGGACTTTCCATAGCGAAAGAAATAATAGACGCACATCACGGCATAATAAGCATAAAAAGCCGGCAAGGAGAAGGTACTGAGGTCACCATACTTCTTCCTGCGGAAACCGCAGTATGCGAAGAAGATTAATTTTTATAAATAAAAGAATGCAAAAAGCGACAATATCGAATATATGCTTTTTTCAGGATTGACATATTTGATATGTCAGAGTTATAATTTTATGTGCTTATGTGTAATGGAGAGAGGTGAAAATTATTTCATACTCATATGAGGTCAGAAAAAAAGTGAAAGAACTTTTTGATGAAAAACATAAAAAAGCCCTTGAAAAGGCAAGAGACCGAAAACTTGAGATATATCAAAAAATAGACGGCGTCAGACAAATAGATGATGAGCTTGCAAAAACAGGTCTTAAGGTTTATGCAGAAGCGTTGAAAAAACAAAGCGCGGTACCTCTTGAAGACAGAATAGCGCTTTTAAGAGAAGAGAATCTCAATCTTCAGCATGCCCGTGCCGACCTGCTTACCGCAGCCGGATATCCTGCCGATTATACAAAGCCGGATTTTGAATGCAAAAAATGTTCTGATACCGGATATGTAGGCATAGATCCGTGCGATTGTCTGATAAGCGCTCTGCGCAGGGAATCATATGAGACCTCTGGACTCGGTGCTCTGCTTAAATATCAGGATTTCGATAATTTCGATATATCCATGTATCCCGAAAAATCGCGTAGAATGATGAAATTTATATATGAGGAAGCAAAAAAATTCGCTGAAAATTTCGGAAATACGGATGTAAACGGCAACTTGTTGTTTTACGGAGGCACAGGACTTGGAAAAACCCACTTGTCGTCTGCAATAGGCAAAAGGCTTATCGACCGTGGATTTTACGTAGTATACGACACCGCGCTTAACATAATGCATGCTTTTGAAAAGGAAAGATTCTCTAAAACCGACGTACAGACATCAACAGACCGTTATTTTGAGTGCGATCTGCTTATTATTGACGATCTGGGTTCGGAATTTATGAGTTCATTCACACATGCAATGCTTTATGATATCATTAATACGAGGTTAATTTCCGGCAAAGGAACGATAATAAGTACCAATCTTTCAAGCACAGAAGCTATAAAGAAAACCTATGACGAACGTATAGTTTCAAGAATAGTCGGAAGATTCCGCTCTTTTTGCTTCGAAGGCGAGGATATACGCCTTATTACACGAAAACAGAATCTCAACGAAAAAAATAAACGCTGAAACTACATAAACTAAGGAGAATTGCTATGAAAATGTCATTCCGCTGGTACGGTGAAAATGATCCGGTCAGTCTTGAGTATATCTCTCAGATTCCGGCTATGCACAGCGTCGTTTCCGCCGTATATACAGTTCCGGTAGGCGAAATATGGCCGATGGAAGAAATTCTTAAAATTAAAGAACAATGCGAGGCTCACGGTCTTGTTTTCGATGTTGTCGAAAGCGTGCCGGTTCATGAGGATATAAAGCTTGGAAAACCTTCCCGCGACAAATATATCGATGTATACAATCAAAATATACGAAATCTTTCTTCCGCAGGAGTAAAGGTTATATGCTATAACTTTATGCCTGTTTTTGACTGGCTGCGTTCAGATCTTTCTCATTTAAATGCAGACGGATCAACATCTCTTGTATACCGTGATAAAACCGTTCTTGCAATGGACCCGCGCAGCGGAGATTTGTCTCTTCCCGGCTGGGATTCAAGCTATACAAAGGAAGGGCTGGGAGCTCTGCTTGAAGAATACAAAAATGTAGATGAAAGTAAGCTTTGGGACAATCTTGAGTATTTCCTTAAAGCAATTATTCCGGTATGCGAGGAATGCGACATCAAAATGGCAATCCATCCGGATGATCCGCCATGGGGAATTTTCGGTCTTCCGAGAATAATAACAAGTGAAAAAAATCTTGACCGTTTCCTTAAGCTTGTCGATTCCCCCTATAACGGTCTTACACTCTGCACAGGTTCGCTCGGAGCCGATCCGTCAAACGACATTACGGCTATGGTTAAAAAATATTCCGCAATGAACAGAATACCGTTTATGCATATAAGAAATATAAAGTTTACCGGCGAACGTGATTTTGACGAGACCGCGCATAAAACCGAATATGGTTCGCTTGATATTTACGGCATAGTAAAAGCTCTTTATGAGACGGGATTTGACGGATATATAAGACCCGATCACGGCAGAATGATATGGGGGGAAACCGGCCGTCCCGGATACGGATTATATGACCGCGCCTTAGGCGCCGTATATATAAACGGATTATGGGAGGCAATAGAAAAGGATCGTAAAGCAGAAAAGTAAATGGAAACTAAAAGATTTACAAAAAATGACTGCGGATTTATCTGCGCCAACTGCGGCTTTGAAGTAATGCCGCTCGGCAAAACAAGCCGCAATCACTGCCCGAAGTGTCTTTGTTCTCTTCATGTTGATATAAATCCCGGAGACCGTGCGTCTGACTGCGGCGGTCTCCTTATTCCTATATCATGCGTGCCTGACCCTCAAAAAGGATATATAATAATTCATAAATGCAAAAAGTGCGGGGCAATACGCCGCAACCGTGCGGCATTAAAAATATCCGCAAAAGATTCGCTGCCCGACTGTCAGTATGACGATGAGGATATGCTTATACGTCTTACCGCGGCGGCAGAATGAGTATCTGTCGTTTAATTATATTCATGCGGCAGCTCTGCCCGCTTTTTTGTAAAAAATATATAGGCAAAGGATAATAAATTTAATTATATGCTCAAAATTTTTCATACCGCAGACGTACATCTCGACGCGCCGTTTTCTTTATCAGATCCTATTGAAGCCGAAAAAAGAAGAACAGGACTGCGCAGCACTTTTTGTTCTATGATACATAAAGCCCGGCAAATGGAAGCGGATGTTTTTCTTATTGCCGGAGATCTTTTTGAATCAAGTTTCGTTACTAAAGATACCGCTGCAACAGTGCTTCGTGAAATAGAATCGTTTTCAAAATGCGATTTTTTTATTATCCCGGGAAATCATGATCCGTACAGTGAGAATTCACCGTATGCACTGCTTTCATGGCCTGAAAACGCTCATATTTTTACCGATGAAAAGCCGTCTTATTTCGATCTGCCTGAAAAAAACGCCAGAATATACGGTCACGCCTACATGTCAAAAGACATTCCCGACGGACTGTTTTCCGGCTTCCGCGTACACGATAGAAATAAAATAAACATACTGCTTGCTCACGGATTTGTAAACATGCCTCAAAGTTCATGCAATATATTGATGAAAAGCGATATTGAAAACAGCGGACTTGATTATATAGCTTTAGGACATGTTCACGCTCATTCGGGATTTGAAAAAATCGGATCTACCGTTTATGCTTATTCCGGCTGCGCCGCAGGCCGCGGTTTCGATGAATGCGGATATAAATATGCGATAACCGGTACAGTATCAAAAGAAAACGAAAATGCCGATGTAAGACTGTCGCTCTACCGCTGCTGCGACCGACGCTTTGAAATCGTAAAATCCGATATAAGCGGTTCGCAAAGTACAGAACAGGCTATAAGTATAATAAAATCAGATACTGCAAAATTCGGGGAAGATACTTCGCTAAGAATAATTGCCGACGGCATTGTGTCGCCTGATGTAGAGATTACCAAGGAAGAAATAAGAAAGGCAGTTCGCGCCCCTTCATACATAGAATTTCAAGACGATACACTGCCTTTGTTTGATACTGAAAAACTTAAAAACGACCGGACTATTGCCGGCGCATTTTACCGGCGGCTTGAGAAAGATTTGATGTCTGACGATCCCGCACAGCGCAGGAAGGCGTCTTTCGCATTAAGGTACGGACTTGCCGCGTTGTGCGGAAAAGAAATAAAAGGCTGATTTTTAAAATCAGCCTTTTTATTTTACAGATTATTTCAGCATATCGTTTAAATATACGTTTATATATCCGCCGTTGCTGAATATTATATAATCTTAATACCTGTCAACGCCGCTTATCGCACTTGTTTCTGCTTTTCCGTTGATTATCATATATTTGTGGAATTCATCTTCTATTATAACATATTACACTAAAACTATAACATAACGGTTTACCCGTACACGATATGCGCATACGGGTAAACCGTTATGGCAAAAAAATAGAGGTCGGCGAATATTGCCGACCTCTATTTTTTTATGTTATGGTCTGTGATAGATATAAAATTAAAACCATTCTCTTTCGCAAACTTTTCTATATTACTGCCAGATTTTCCTTTTATGGTTATATCTAACGCCTCTGTAAACACTCTTGGATTTACTCTTTTAACACGTGGCTCAC
>CALWBE010000052.1 GCA_944375955.1 uncultured Clostridia bacterium
ATCATCTTAATAGGACGGTAAAGGAAATTACTGCAAATCTTGACAAGTTCGAACTTGGCGTTGCAAGTGCAAAACTGTACGAATTTATTTGGGATTTGTTCTGCGACTGGTATATTGAACTTGTAAAGCCAAGACTTTTCGAAAAGGGAACCGAATCAAACAAGAGAGCTCAACAGGTTATAACTTATGTGCTTTCAAATACGTTAAAACTTCTGCATCCGTTTATGCCTTTCATTTCAGAAGAAATATGGCAGACGCTTGGGATATCCGATAAACCAATTATTATTGCAGAATGGCCTGTGTATGATGAGAATTTTGACGGTGATTCGGAAGCATTAGCGCTTGATAGAGTTATCGATGCAATTAAGGCTATTCGCTTGCGCAGAGCCGAAATGAACGTACCTCCGTCAAAAAAGGCAAAGTTAATTATTGATTCTGATTATAAAGACAGCTTCAACGAATCGACATCGGTCTTCTTTGAACGTCTTGCTTATGCATCTGAGGTAACATATGAAGACGGATGCATTGACGAAACTGCCGTAGCTATTGTTACTGACAGTGCCAAATTGTATATACCGATGGCTGAAATTGTTGATATAGAAAAGGAAAAGGCAAGACTTGAGAAAGAAAGAGCCACGGCACTTTCTGAGATAGAAAGAGTTAATAAGAAGCTTTCAAACGAGTCATTTGTCGAAAAAGCTCCTGCAGCTGTAATTGACGGTGAGCGCGTAAAGCTTGCAAAATATACGGAAATGCTGCGAAATGTTGAAGAAATGATAGAGAAGCTTGCAAAATGAATATAAAACGATTGGTTCTCGGGCCGTTGTCAACTAACTGCTATATACTTGAGGATACTGACGAAAGAACGTGTATAGTAATAGATCCGGCGGCAGAGGCAGAAAAAATATTGAAGGAAACTGTCGACCGCGGAATAAAAATTGAGAAAATCCTTTTGACCCACACTCATTTTGACCATTTCGGAGCATTGTCAGAGCTGCAGGAAAAAGCAGATGCTCAGGTGTGCGTAGGAAGATATGACAGAGCCGGACTTAATTTACCTGAATTGAATTTATCATCACTGAATTTCTTTTCGAGTAATTCATGTCTTGTATATAATAAGGATGTAAGAGAGTTATCTGATGGAGATGAGATAACGGCGGGGGATATCAGGCTGTTGGTTATTGAGACTCCTGGACATACCCCAGGAGGAGTATGCTTTATATCATATACGGAAAGTTGTATTTTTAGCGGAGATACGGTTTTTGCCGGAAGCATAGGAAGAACTGATTTCCCCGGTGGAAGTTATTCTGCAATAATTCAGTCAATGAATCGCGTGCTGTCATATGATGAAACTTATCAGATATTCCCGGGGCACGGCGCGTCTACTACGGTTGCACAGGAAAAAATCTGCAATCCGTATTTTATAAGATAGGAGTCTTTTCAGTGCATGTGGAAAAGAAACTTTTCCGAAATGACATTATACTTTTTGCTGCCGTAGTTTTTGTATCTTTGCTTGTTTATTTTGCTTTTTCGTTTAACTCAGATAGTGAGAAAAATATAGTAGAAGTACAATATTACGGTAAAATTATTGCTGAAATATCTCTTTTGCAAGACGGCGAATACCGAATAAATGAAAGCGGATATACAGTCGAGGTAAAGAATGGTAAAATGACGGTTTCTTATACTGACTGTAAAGATAAAGTATGCACCGGAATGCTTATTGATGAAAACGGCGGCGAGATCATATGTGTTCCAAATAAAATAGTTATACGAAGAGAAACACAATCTTCAAATCATAATGCTGATGTTTCGGCAGGATAGCTGACCGGATTATATAGCTTTTATACTGATATAAAAATTAATAGTAGATTTTCAGGAGGGAAGCTGCATGAAAACGGGAAAAATTACTTTTACCGCATTGCTTCTCTCCCTTTCTTTTTCTCTTTCTTTAATTGAATCTTTCATACCTGTTTCAGCTTTTATACCTGTTCCCGGATTGAAGCTGGGATTTGCAAATATTGCTGTTATGGCAGCTCTTTTTTTGTGCGGAAGATTTTCTGCATTATGCATAGTTGTTTTGAGACCAGTTTTAAACTTGATAATGTTTGGAAATATAACAAGTTTTATTTTATCTTTGTCCGGGGGAATACTGTCATATGCAGTTTTGGTTATTTCCGTAAAAATGTACGGCAAAGTATTTTCATTTGGAGGCATATCAATTATTTGTGCTGTTTTTCACAGTATAGGTCAAGTCGCGGCGGCTGCATTTGTCGTTTCTGATACTGTCGTATTTGGATATTTGCCGCTTTTGTGCGCAGCTTCATCTGCGACAGGACTTTTAAACGGATTTATAATGAACTGTATTATTGAAAGAATAACAATTCTCGGAGGATCAAAAAATGCGTATCATGCAAAATAAGATCGCAGTCACTTTTATTTTACTGTCGATGCTTTCTTTGTACTCATGCACTAAGAAAGAAAGTTATAATAGAATAGACTTTTTTGCAATGAATACATATGTTTCTGTTTCTGCGGACGGCGCTGATGATGAACTATTAAAAGAAATAAGGCAAGAAGTGTTGGAAACAGAAAAACAGCTTTCAGCTGAGTATGAAGGATCAGATATTTCTTTGCTGCCTGACAGTACAAGCAAAACTTATAAAAGCACAATAGAACTTTTAAAGCGTGCTTATGAGATTTCGGACTCAACATCAGGCGCCTTTGACTTTACGCTCGGGACAATTATAGACTTGTGGGACATAAACGGTCCTTCTCCATCGGTACCGTCGGAAGACGACATAAAAGAGGCGCTGTCTCACTGCGGATACAAAAAAGTAAAAATCGAAAATGATTTTTTTGTAAAAGAAGATCCTGAACTTTCGGTTAATTTGGGTGCCATAGCAAAGGGATACGCGGGACAGCAGATAATTGATAGGATAAGGAATAGCGGAATAAAGAATGCTGCGGTATCAATAGGAGGAAATGTAACAGTATGCGGCAGTTCTGAAAATAATAAAAATCAAGGTATATACGGCTGGACTGTTGCAATAAACGATCCGTTTGATACTTCAGATATTTTGGGAACTTTAGTTATTTCTGACAAAACAGTTTCAGTATCTGGAAGCTATGAACGATATTTTGAAGAAAACGGTGTAAGATATCATCATATATTTGATATTTCTACAGGTTATCCGGCAAGTTCGGGACTTGTTTCTGTTGCTGTAATTGCTGATGACGGAACTCTTGCCGATGCGCTTTCAACAGCTCTTTTTGTTATGGGATATGAAAAGGCAATAGAATTTTATAATAGCGGAGAATATGAATTTGAAGCTGTTTTTTGCAATGAAGAAGGTGAGGTATATCTTACTGAAGGTATTCTTTCAGATTTTACCCCTAATTATGATGCAGGAGACGGCAGTTTGCGCTTTCCACAAATTGAGAAAGAGTTACAGTAAAATACTTGATTAATTTGTTTTAAATATAGATATGTTTTTTCAATGAGTTAATTTTAGAAATTAAAATAATTTTAAAGTAAAAAATGACATCTCCTTTTTCGGTAGATGTCATTTTGTTTTATAAAATAAAAAACAGGATGATGTTATTAAAAAAGAGTCATTTGATTTGTTTCCGGGAGAGAATCAAGCACATGATTTCTTGAAAGTATTTCAATAACAGCTTTTGTAATACCGCCTTTTTGACGAAGCTCTTCCTGAGATATAATATTGTTTTCCCTCATTGTTTTTTCGAGGTTGAGAGCGGCAGTTTCGCCAAGTCCCGGAAGAGAGGAAAAAGGCATGCGTATAGCGCCGTCTTCCGGAAGAAAAGAATATGCAGTAGATTTCATAAGATCTACAGGAAGAAATTTTATTTTTCTTGCCAGCGCTTCATTAACAAGCTGCATTGTGGATAATGTTTCATTGTCTTTTTGTTTTGCCGCTGTTCCCAGGTCTTCTATTGATTTTATAGTACGTTCTACTTCAGTTTTGCCTTTGCTGACGATTTCAGCGTCGAATCCGCCGGGAGCAACAGACAGAAATGCGGCATAAAATTCTAGAGGCATATGAACTTTATACCAACCCAAGCGAAGTGCCGAGATAACATAAGCTGCAGCATGTGCTTTAGGAAACATATATTTAATTTTTTTGCACGAGTTTATATACCATTCCGGAATTCCCTGAGCAACCATTGCTTGCTCATATTCAGGTTTGAGTCCTCTTCCTTTGCGTACGTCTTCCATTATTTTAAAAGATAAGCTTTTGTCAAGACCGTGATAAATCAGATAGACCATTATGTTGTCACGAGTCCCGATAACTTCAGAAATATCACATATACCTTCTTTAATAAGATCCTGAGCATTTCCTAACCAAACGTCTGTACCGTGTGAAAGACCTGAAATTTGAAGAAGATCGGAAAATGTTTTAGGCTTTGAATCTACTATCATTTGCCTTACGAATTTTGTTCCGAATTCAGGAAGTCCAAATGTGCCAACCGGACTTCCTATATCTTCAGGTTCTACGCCCAAGGATTTTGTAGATGCAAAAAGTTCCATAACTCCTTCATCAGATAGAGGAGTATCAAGGATATTTTTTCCTGTATATTTCTCTATCATGTGGTATTTTGTAGGAACATCGTGCCCGAGCATGTCGAGTTTTAATATAGTATCATGCAGATATTCAAACGCAAAATGTGTTGTAATGATGTTTGAATTAGGGTCATCTGCCGGATGCTGTACCGGGGTAAAGTCATATACCTGATATTGCTTGGGAATAACTATAATTCCGCCCGGATGCTGTCCGGTAGTGCGCTTTACTCCCTCACAGCCTTGAGAAAGGCGGGTTTCTTCAGCTTTATTGAGAATGATACCGTGTTCTTCTGTGTATTTTTTTACATATCCGTATGCCGTTTTTTCAGCAAGAGTTCCGATAGTTCCTGCCCTGAAAACGTTTTCAGCTCCGAAAAGAGTTTCGGTATATTTGTGACATTCGCCTTGTACGTCTCCTGAAAAATTCAAGTCAATATCCGGAGATTTATCACCGTTAAATCCGAGAAAAGTTTCAAAAGGAATATCATGACCGTCATGAATCATTTTTTTAGCGCCGCATTTAGGACAGTCTTTGTCAGGCAAATCAAATCCGGAACCTATAGAACCGTCGGTTATAAACTCGGAATATTTGCATTTCTCACAACGGTAATGAGGAGGAAGAGGATTAACTTCGGTAATTCCAGCCATTGTAGCGACAAATGAAGATCCGACAGACCCTCGGGATCCGACGAGATATCCTTTATCCTCACTGTATTTTACAAGGCGTCGCGCAATTATGTAAAGAACTGCAAAACCGTTTTTTATAATTGATGAAAGTTCTTTTTCAAGTCTTGTCTGAACAAGTTCAGGCAACGGATCCCCATACCATTCATGAGCAAGCTCATAGCAGAAATTAGTAAGTTCTTCTTCTGTTCCTTCCATTGACGGAGGGTAGTTTCCGTCTGGAATAGGCAGAATTTCTTCGGTCATATCAGCAATTTTACGAGTATTAGTTACTACTGCCTCATATGCTGTTTCAGGGTCAAGATAATCAAATTCTGCAAGCATTTCTTCGGTTGTGCGCATATAAAGCGGAATATGCCTGTCAGCATCTGAAAATTTTTGACCGTAAAGAAGTATTTTACGGTATATTTCGTCTTCTGGATTTTGAAAATGCACGTCTCCAGTGGCGACAAACGGTTTATTTAGTTCCTTTGCAAGTTTAATTATTTGCTTGTTTATATCAATAAGAGCATTTTTGTCAGCAACTTGTCCCGAATCAATTAAAAATTGATTATTGCCTAAAGGCTGTATTTCAAGATAGTCGTAGAAATCGGCTATTTCTTTTAAATCACTCCAAGGTCTGTGTTCAAGAATGGCGCGATAAAGTTCGCCAGATTCACATGCCGATCCGATTATAAGTCCTTCGCGGTATTGTGATAGTAGATTTTTCGGAATGCGCGGCGTTCTGTGATAATATTTAAGATATGATTCCGAAACAAGCTTATATAAATTTTTAAGTCCGATAAGATTCTTAACAAGAATTATCTGATGGTAACTTTTCAACTTTTTAGGATCGGAATTTTGACTCATTGAATGACTCAGCTGATCGGTATTTATTATGCCTTCCGATTTTAATTTTTCACCCATTGCCTTAAATATAAGAGCAAGCATATGAGCGTCTTCAAAGGCGCGGTGATGGTCAAAATCACCAAGTTTAAAATATTCAGCTAGAGTATCAAGTTTGTGATTTTTAAGTTCCGGGTTAACTCTTCTTGACATTGATACTGTATCAATGAAAGTAGGATTAAAATAAATTGAACATTTTTCAGCCGCTGCACGTATAAAACTTATGTCAAACGATGCATTATGAGCAACGAGCGTGTCATTAGAAACAAACTTAAGAAATTCAGGCAGCACTTTGTCGATAGTGTCTGCGTCTTTTACCATATCATCAGTAATTCCAGTCAGTTTTACTATCTCATCTGGAATGGGTACTCCTGGATTAACAAAACGTGAAAATTTTTCAGTGACCTGACTTTTTACAAATCTAACGGCGCCTATCTCAGTTATCTGGCACGTTTGAGGGGAAAGTCCGGTAGTTTCTATATCAAATACAACAAAGCTGTCTTGTGTAAAATTTACTGTCTGATCGCCGTATATAGCTCTTGCGGTATCATCTACAAAGTAAGCTTCAAGCCCGTATATTACCTTTATTCCGCCTGCTTTACGAGCCGCCTTCATTATTTGAGGGAAAGCCTGTAGATTCCCGTGATCGGTAACAGCTATTGCATCTTGTCCCCATTCTTTTGCCTGTTTAATCACATCAGCCGGATCAATTGTTGCATCCATTTGCGACATTTTTGTATGTAAATGGAGTTCGACTCTTTTATTTTCAGCATTGTCACGGCGTTTTAATATTTTTATTTTGGCAGCCGCAAGAGGCTTAAAAGCCAAAGTGCCGTCATATCTGTCAGCTGCTGTCTGACCGTACATAATAACAAAAGGAGAGTCTGCTAAAGGTGCATATTTGTCATCTTCCGAAGTGTTGTAAAGAAATTTTGCCGTTATAGACGAGTCGTTATCGGTTATATAGAAAGAACATATATATTTATCGCCTGATCTTGTAAGGCGTTTATCAAAACCGAATATTTTACCGCATACGGTAAAATTCTTTATATCGAAGTTTACATTGCGTATCGGCATAATTTCAAATTCCGGAAGTTTGCCGAAAAGAAGTTCGGGATCGGATATATCGAATTTCATATTTCCTGAAACGGCAATATTGTTTTCATGATCAATATAAGCGGATGTATCATTAGAAAAAATTGAGTTTTGAGTATAAACAGGATCCGGAGCAGAACTGCGTCTGTATTTAGCCCCGAAATTTCCGTTAGGTTCATTGTATTCTTTTAAGACCGGTGCATTTTCTAAGAATATGTTTTTGTTGATCTCGGGCGGAGGTATCAATTCCTCAAGCTCTGAAATGGACAACTCGCATTTTCCTCCGAAAGTTATTGTTCTTGATATTCCAAACCAGTCGCGTATAATGTTTGAAAGCTCAATATCGCAGCCTGATATTTGAAGGAGTGATTTACCACCGTTATGAAGCTGTATATCTATAAAATTGCCAGGCTGTTCGCGAAGGTTTGCAACAAGTTCGTTGTTTTTAGTAACAAGATTGCTTTCTTTATCATATTTTACGACACGAAGGCTTTCGCTTATTTCTGCATTGTCAAAAAAGCCGTATCCCAATGGAGTGCGTCGCTTTAACTCACAAAGTATATCGGGAAATAATGACAGTGAAAAACTTTCTGGGGGATAGTGAGGGATAAGTTTCATATAACTCAGTTCATAAGCGGATTTTATCCCATTTTCTATATCTGTAAGTATGTCAAAATTTATGTAATCCGACGCTGATATTTCACATATTATGCGTCTTGCTTCCTTGTCAAGCTTTATTTTATAATCTGTTATTCTTGAGCAAGCGTTTTTTTCAAGATATTCCGGCGAATATTTTTCGAATTTTTCAAGAAACTTTTTATACATTTTGCACCTTACATTTTTTCAATTTCGCTCATTAAAATATCTACGATTTTGCTTTCCGGTATTTTACCTGTAATTTTTCCTTTCTTAAACAGTAAAGCATCTCCGTTTCCGCCTGCGACACCTATGTCTGCGTCTTTTGCTTCGCCGGGACCGTTTACAGCACAGCCCATTACGGCGACTTTTATGTTTTTATTACTGTTTTTTAGCAGATCGTTCAGCTTTCGCGATATTCCTATAACGTCTATATTTGTTCTTGCACAGGTAGGGCATGAAATAATATCAATTCCGCCTTTAAGTCCCAAACTTTTTAATATGTCTTTTGCTGCCGAAACTTCCTTCTCTGACTCATCAGTAAGCGAGACTCTAATAGTATCTCCAATGCCGTCAATCAGCATTGCACCGATACCTGCGGAGGATTTTATTATTCCGATTTGTCCGGTACCTGCTTCGGTAACTCCTAAATGAAGCGGATATTCTGTTTCCGAAGCGAAGATTCGGTTTGCATTAACTGTGTCGGCTACCGAGGATGATTTTATAGAGACGACTATATCATAGAAATCAAATTTTTCAAGCAGATGCACATGATACATTGCGCTTTCAAACAAAGCTTCAGGGCATGGCGAACCGTATTTTTCAAGAATATGTTTTTCCAGTGAGCCTCCGTTTACTCCTATCCTTATCGGTATATGTCTTTTGCGGCATTCATCGGCAACGGCTTTGATACGTTCATCGCTGCCAATATTTCCGGGATTTATACGTATTTTATCAATTCCGTTTTGAGCGGCGGCAATAGCAAGACGATAGTTAAAATGAATATCGGCGACAAGAGGAATGTTTGTATTTTCTTTAAAATATGATATGTTTTTTGCCGACTCTTCATCAGGAACTGAAAAACGGACTATATCGCAGCCAGCTTTTTCAAGTGATAATATTTGTTCAAGAGTTTTGTCTTTATCGGAAGTCTTTGTAAAAGTCATAGACTGAACAGCGATAGGATTATTGCCTCCGATTTTGACAGAACCGATTTTTATTTCTTTAGATTTTCTTCTTTTGTACATTTTCTGCTCCTAACAGTAACAGATTTTGATAATGAAACATTATTGTAAATAAACCAGAAAAATTTATTTGTTTACATAAGATAGTTTTCCGAGCATAACTGCCGCGCGCATAATTGCCGCCTGAGTTTTACCGTCGGGAATTTTCCCGTCAAGTACAAGCTGTACTGCGTCCGAAAGCGGAATTCGGAAAACTTCAAGAAATTCATCTTCGTCTTTGCAGGTTTCACCGAAGGAAAGCCCTGTCGCAAGATACATGTATATGCGTTCATCAAGAATTGCAGGAGAGCCGTAGTATTCACCGAGAAAGGTAATTTCTTTAGGAATTGCACCTGTTTCTTCAGCAAGCTCTCGAAGTGCGGCACTTTTAGGGTCTTCGCCCGGAAAATTAAGTTTTCCTGCCGGTATTTCTATTAATTCAAGTCCCGCGGCATATCTGTATTGACGTTCAAGTATAACATTATCATTTCCGTCAATAGGAATAACGCAAACAGCACCGACATGTTTTATATATTCTCTTTCCGAGGTGTTTCCGTCAGGCAATAAGACTTTATCTTTATAAAGATGCAGTATATTTCCTTTGAATAAAGAATTCGATTCTATTGTTTTTTCTGTAAAATCTAAATTTCCCATTTTGAAGTTCTCCGTTATTTTATAATAGCGATATTATATCTTTAAAAGTAATAAGAATAATAAATCCTAAAAGTATAACAAATCCGAGAAGATTTATAAAACCTTCTGTTTTCCTGTTAAGAGGTCTGCCTATTATTGCTTCAAAAATTAAAAATAGGATTCTGCCTCCGTCAAGTGCCGGGAATGGCAGGAGATTAAAAACTCCTATATTTATTGTTATAAGGGAAATAAGAAAAAGAACCTGCAAAATACCGGCTTGTGCGGTTTTGTTTATTTCAGAAACAACGCCTACAGGTCCTGAAACCGCTTCTACAGAATATTTTCCGGTTATGAGGTCATACAGAGATAAAACCACCATTTTTACGGTTGATACTGTTTGACAAGCCGTATCTCCGATAACGGTCAAAACTGTTTTTTCTTTCTCACACGGGATAAAAAACGCCGGGTTACCATAAGTTATACCTGATTCAACAGTTGTCGGAAAAACAAAATTTTCAATTTTAATTGTTTCATTTCCTCTTTTTACAGTTAGTGTGCAAGGGGTATCCTGCATGCGCATAGCAGAAAACACATAGTCATATCTGACAAATAATCTGCTGCCGTTTATTGAAATTATTTCATCTCCGACTTTCAGTCCTTGATATTCAGATACTATATTTTCATTCTCGTCAATAACAAGAAAGCTTTCTATTTTGTTTGAGTATAAATTTTTTGAAAATGACACGCATATAAGCATTATTATAAAACCCAGCAAAACATTCATAAAAGCGCCGGCGAACAGAATTAGAAATCTCTGATATTTAGGTCTGTTGCATAGAGCATGAGGATCGTCAGAATGTTCATCTTCGCCTGCCATGCTCACAAAACCACCTATAGGGAGAGCTCTTAAAGAATAGCGGATACCACTTTTTGAGCGCTTAGAAACAAGTTCAGGACCCATACCTATAGAAAATTCATCTATTGTTACCCCAAAATGTCTTGCAGTGAGAAAATGGCCAAGCTCATGCACAAGTATTATAAGACCAAAAGCCAGAATAGCAAGTATAATAGACAATAGCATTAAATAAACCTCCGGGCAGAAAAATGTATTACTATCAATTTTATGCCGATTTTTAAGATTTTATATATCCTTTTATAAAATTACAGTGATTTTGAATATACAAATTCACGGGCTACTTTGTCCGCCTCTAATATATCAGCAATAGAAGGCGTTTTAAGAGCCGGTATGCAGGAAAGAGCGTCAGAAATAAGTGCATATATTTCGCCAAATTTTATTTTGCCTTTCAAATACAGATCTACACAGGCTTCATTCGCCGAATTATATATGCACGTAGCTGTGCCTCCGATTTTTATAGCCTGCCTTGCAAGTGTTATGCCGGGAAAAATATCATTGTTAACCGGGTAAAAAGAAAGCGAAGAAAGTTTTGCAAAATCAAGTTCGGGTGTTAGAGCTTTCTTCTTTTCAGTACCGGTAAGAGCATATTGTATACACAGCCGCATGTCCGGGACAGCCAGTTGAGCGATAACAGAATTATCAATATATTGTACCATTGAATGTATAATGCTTTCACGGTGAACTATAACTTCAATTTTGTCTGTAGGCATGTCAAACAGCCACATTGCTTCAATAAGCTCTAAGCCTTTGTTTACAAGAGAAGCGCTGTCGATTGTAATTTTATTTCCCATGTGCCAGTTAGGATGCTTAAGCGCTGCAGAAGGCGGAGCGTTATATACAAAATCACGGTCTTTGCCGTAAAAAGGACCTCCTGAAGCGGTAAGAATCAATTTTGATATCTGATCCTTTCTATTTTTGCCTACATCTATACACTGATGAATGGCGCAATGCTCACTGTCGACAGGAAGAAGACGTACACCGGATTTTTTAACTTCACTCATAACAATACAGCCAGCAGATACAAGAGTTTCCTTATTTGCAATAGCGATATTTTTTTTTGCTTTTATAGCTGTAAGTGTAGGAATTAATCCGGCAAATCCTATAATTGAATTAAGCACGGTATCGGCACAAGTTTCGCCGGCGACATCGGCTGCACTATTTTCACCGGATAGAATTTTACAGTTTGTGTCTGCGACAGCAATTTTTAGTTTTTTTGCTGCTGACTCATCGCTTACAGCACAAATTGAAGGAGTAAATTTTCTTATTTGATCTTCAAGTGCCTTTATATTTGAGTGTGCACTTATTGCATCAACTGTAAGCCCAAGATGCTCCGCAACCTCAAGCGCCTGCATGCCTATTGAACCTGTTGAACCTAATATACACAGCTTTTTATTTTCCATTTTATGCCTCCGATAAGAGTATTTGAGAGAAATCCATGGATTTCTCTCAAATAACTATATTGTCTGATTAAAAATTGTAATAAAATCCGGATTGCCGGTAAGGATAAACAAAAACGGCGCTACGGCGAGGATACTGTCAAATCTATCAAGAATACCTCCGTGTCCTGGGAATATTTTGCCGTAATCCTTTATATTATAATCTCTTTTTATGGCGGAAGCGGCAAGGTCGCCAAGCTGTGATATCATTGATATAAAAGCTCCTATAAGAGCAATCATAGGATAGTTAGGTTCAATATTTTCTATTTTTGAAACAAACATAGAGTAAAGAACGAAAGCCAGCGAGCAAAAAACAATGCCGCAAATGGAACCTTCTATTGTCTTTTTCGGACTTACTTTCGGGCAAAGTTTGTGCTTGCCGAAAAGAAAACCGCCAAAATAAGCAAAAATATCTGTTATCCATGCACCTATAAAAATAAGGAGATAGATATATTTCCCATATTCTTTTGAATCGCGCAGAAGAATAATGCAGGTAAAAGAGACTGTTATATATACAGATGTCATAAAAACAACTGCAATATCTTTAGTTGATATTTTACCGGACATAAAAACATGCGCATATAATAAATAAAACAGGAACATAAGAGTTATTGCGAGAAGAACTCCATATGCGGTTGCAAATCTCGTTTTAGCCAACAGGGGACCGGCAGCTGCATAGCAAAGAGCAGGAATGGACAGGGCGAAATGTTTTGCCTGCCCGGTACAAGCCAATACCTCATAAACACCGATTACTGAACATATAGCTGCAGCCGCGGGAAATATAAACGTATCTGAAAATATAATAACAGGAATCAGCACTGCCAAAAGAACTAATCCTGTAAATATGCGTTGTTTCATAAAGAGTCCTTTCGCATAAAATCGCATTAAGGTTTAAATATTAAAGCTCAAAGCTTAAGCTTAAGCTTAAGCTTAAACTTAAAGTCCACCAAATCTGCGGTTAGTTTTTGCGTATTTGGCAAAGGCTTTATAAAGATCTTTTTTCCCGAAGTCAGGCCAATATGTATCGGTAAAATAAAATTCGGAATATGCAGCCTGCCACATTAAAAAATTGGAAAGACGCAACTCTCCGCCTGTACGGATAATAAGATCAGGATCTCCGACTTCGCATGTATACAGACGTGAAGCTATATCATTTTCGGAAATATTTGTTTTGCCTTCACTAATCAGTTGATTTACTGCATGACATATTTCCGCTCTGGAGCCATAATTTACTGCAACATTTAAATTATATCTTAAGTGAGCTGTTTTTTGTTCAGATGTATCCATTTTTTCGATCATTTTTTCAGAAAAAACAGATCTGTCACCTATTATTCTTAACCGAATACCTTTTTTCAGACACTTTTCCACACAAATATCAAGATACTCATCCAACAACTTCAAGATATATTTTACTTCGGATTCAGGGCGTTTCCAGTTTTCAGTTGAAAATGCGTATGTTGTAACTGTGTTTACGCCTGCGGTAAAACACATTTCAATAACGTCCTCAAAGGTTTTTACCCCTTTGCTGTGACCGGCAGTTCTTGGAAGCCCTCTTTTTTTGGCCCATCTTCCGTTGCCATCCATAATTATAGCGACATGTCCCGGTATTATCTCCGGGAGCATGTGCTCATTTAAGTGATTTTTAGCGGAAAAAATACCCATGTCAGATAGCCATTATTTCCTTATTTTTTTTGTCAGTAACTGAGTCAACTTCCTTAATATATTTTTCGGTAATGTCCTGAACGTTTTTCTCAGAGATTTTCAATTCATCTTCGGTCATTTCCTTTTTCTTAGACAAATCTTTTGCTTTGTCATTTGCCTCACGCCTAATATTTCGCATAGCAATTTTAGCGTTTTCTGCAAGCTTTGCAGTTTGTTTTGTAAGCTCACGTCTGCGCTCTTCAGTAGGCTGTGGAAAAGCTATTCTTATGATTTTTCCGTCATTTTGAGGTACAAGACCAATATCAGCCACCTGGATCGCCTTTTCTATTGCTTTTAAAAGCGATGCGTCATACGGCTGAATAACTATTGTTCTGGCATCAGCAACTTTTATCATTGCAACCTGGTTGACCGGAGTTTCAGCACCATAACAGTCAACAGTGATACGGTCAAGTACTTGGGGATTAGCTCTGCCGGCACTGATAGTGCCGAGTTCTGACTCATATGCCGAAAGGCTCTTTTTCATTTTTTCTTCGTATTCCTTAGTATTTAGTACCATAACTTTTACTCCTTTATTTTTTATTAAAAGTTTTTAACAACAGTTCCTACACTTTCGCCTGAAACGGCATGAACAATATTTTCCGGATTGTCAAGACCGAAAATTAAAATCGGAAGATTATTTTCTCTGCCCATTGCTGCGGCAGTACTGTCTATAACCTTAAGGTCATTTTTTATAATATCGTTATAGCTTATGCAATCAAGTTTCTTTGCATTCGGAACTTTTTTAGGATCTGCAGTATATACGCCGTCGATATTTTTAGCAAACAATGCGACGTCAGCGTCAAGTTCTACCGCTCGCAGTACTGCTGCAGTATCAGTAGAGAAAAACGGACTTCCGGTTCCGCAAGCTATAATTACGACCTTGCCGTTTTTTAGATATTCGTCAGCTTTATCCCTTACGTACACTTCTGCTATCTGTTGCATCGGAACAGCAGTCATTGTAACTGCTTTAAGTCCCGAGTTTTCGATGCTTGTTGCGATTGCAAGAGAATTTATAACAGTTGCAAGCATTCCTATATGATCTGAACGTGTGCGGCTTATCTGAGTACCGGTTTTGCCTCTCCAGATATTTCCTCCGCCGACAACTATTGCAACTTGCACTCCCATATCAACGCATTTTTTTATTTTTTCAGCAACTTCTGCTATGATTTCAAAGTTTATTATACTTTCTGTGCCTTTTGAAAGAGCTTCGCCTGAAAGTTTTAATAAAACCCGTTTATACTCTGGCATAAAATTTGTTCCTTTCAATAACCAATATATTTTAACGAGATAGGATTTTTAATTTTCAAGGATAAAATCCAAAACCTCTTTTTCGGTTGGTAGCGACGGAAATGCTCCGTATTTAGTAACGGTCAGAGCACCGACGGCATTGGCATATTTGCATGCGCTTCTTATGTCACCGCCGGAACGCAGATATTCATAGGTAAGAGCGGCGGTAAATGCATCGCCTGCTGCCGTAGAATCTATTGCTTGGACACGATATGACGGAAACGCTTCGCCCATACGACCGTCATATACATAGCAGCCACGTTCCCCAAGTTTTAAAACTATATATTTTACATCAAGCTTTGAATATAGATCCAAACAAATTTTTATATAACTTTCGGGGTCACAAGGCCGTATTCCGGTGTAAGCAAAGGCTTCACTCTCATTAGGCGAGAAGATTTCCACCTTGCCGAGATTTGAGAGATCGAAATCCGGAATAACAGGTCCGCCGTCTATAAAAACCGGAACTTCAGATGCATTTGCCTGTTGAACGGCAAATATAACGCTTTCTTTTGTGATTTCAAACTGTGTAAGCAATGCATCTGGATATGATGTAAAAGCCTCTTCTATATCGTCAGTGCACATTGAGTGATTAGCACCGGGAAAAACCGTAATTCTGTTTGAGCCGTTACTCTCAACAAATATTGAAGCAAGACCGGTATTTTTTTCTTTGTCGGATGCTACGTACCTTGTGTCTATCTTTTCACGTGCGTAAGAGTTTACAAGCATTTTTCCATATGTGTCATTTCCAACGCGGGTACAAAATACTACATCGGCACCGAGACGCGCAGCGGCAACTGCCGAGTTGGCACCTTTTCCGCCAGGCACAAAAGAATACGAGCCATTGGAAATAATAGTTTCTCCGGACGATGGAATATGATCGACCGACGCAACAAAATCAATATTTGAGCTTCCTACAACAAGAATTCTTGGTCTGGGCGGCATTATAATATCAGTCCCTTCATAATGAATATTATATTTAGAATTATTATATACGAAAATTTTCCATATGTCAAATATAAATAGTTAATTTAGCAATTTTTTATTGACATTGTAAAAATCAAATGTTATTATTGCTTGTATAAATAGCAAGCAGTTATTGGATTATGTTTTTATTAATAAAGGGGGAATTTTTTACGATGTCAGAAAAAATGTCAAAAAGGCTGCAGGTGCCTGATCACCCTGTAGATGTGATTTTGGATACTGACGCTTATAATGAAATTGACGATCAGTTTGCCATCTCATATCTTATTCGTTCTTCAGAAAAGTTGAATACAAAAGCAATATATGCTGCGCCTTTTTATAATTCAAAATCTTCAAGTCCTGCTGACGGGATGGAGAAAAGCTACGATGAAATACAGAAACTACTTAAAATTATCGGAAAAAAAATAAATGTATATAAAGGTTCAAGAAATTATTTGCCTGATGAAACGAGCTTTGTAGATTCCGAAGCGGCACGCGATTTGGTGCAAAGAGCGCGAGAGTATACGAGCGAAAATCCGCTATATGTTGTCGCGATAGGGGCTATTACAAATATTGCATCAGCTCTTATTATTGATCCAGATATTGCAAGTAATATTGTTGTTATATGGCTGGGAGGGAATTCTTTAGATTATTGTGATACCAAAGAATTTAATATGTGGCAGGACGTTGCCGCGGCAAGAGTTGTCATGAGCAGCAAGGCGCCATTTGTTCAGCTGCCGTGTATGGGAGTGGTAAGTGAATTTAGAATTTCGGGTCCGGAACTTTCAAAATGGCTGATAGGGAAAGGGGAGCTTGTAGATTATCTTGCTTCAAATACTTTTGAAGAAGTTGCGAGTTATTGCGACAGTGATATCTGGACAAGAGTAATATGGGACGTTACGGCAGTTGCTTGGTTACTTAATGATAATGAATGTTTTATGTGTTCGCGTATAGCAAATACCAGATTGCCCGGTTATAATGGAGTATATTCGGAAGACGAAGACGAGAAAGAAATGTGTTATGTTTATTATATTAAACGTGATGAGCTGATGCGCGATTTAATAAAAAAAATAACAAATGAGTAAATTTTAAAGATATATAAAAACCGGCAAGCGGATTAACGCCTGCCGGATTTTATATATAGCGGTTATTTTATTATATCTGAAACAGGAAGTTCAAACCAGAAGGTACTGCCCGATGCGCTATCTGATATTACGCCGTATTTTGCCTTATGAAGTTCAAGAATTGATTTTACTATTGACAGACCTATTCCGCTTCCTACCTGCGAACGTTTATGAGTGTTGTCTATTTTATAATATCTGTCCCAGATACTCGGAAGCTTTTCTTTTGGTATTCCGCTTCCGTGATCTGTAAATTCAAGCCTTACTTTTCCGGCGTTGACTTTTTGCTCAATTAAAATTTCACGGCTTTCACCCGAATAGTTTACTGCGTTTGTCAGGAAGTTGTAAATAACTTGAGTTATTTTTGTCTCGTCAGCTTTTACAAAGACATTTCTGTCACAGCTAAATTTAAAATCAAAACTGTCTTTTTCAGTAAGCTTGCGCATTCTTTCAACAATATCTTCAACAAGTTTTGTAAGATTGAATTCTGAAAGTTCAAGTTTTGTTTTACCGCTTTGAAGTTTTGATAAATCAAGCATATCGTTTACAAGGTTTGTAAGCCTTGATGCTTCGTCTATTATAACTTGAATATTTTCCGGAGTATTTTCTCCCGGCAAATCTCGCATAACCTCAGCGTATCCTATTATCATTGTTAAAGGAGTACGCAGATCATGGGATGTGTTAGCTATAAGTTCACGCTTTAAACTGTCTGATTGTTTTAATTCTCTTGCCGTAAAATTGAGGGTATCGGCGAGCTGTGATACTTCAAGATATCCATCCCCGTGAAATTCAGTGTCATAATTTCCTGCCGCAAGCTTTTTTGCTGACTGATTTATATCCGTGATTGGGCGCGAGATTTTTTTTGAAAGCTTTTTAGCTGATAGTGCAGCTATTATAAGTATAATTATCGACTGAATGATCAGCTGAATTTTTAACGTTCTTACCGTAGTATGAACAGGGGTAATTATACTGTCGAAAAGCAGTAAATATTCATGCCCATTATTGCTATTCACTATTTTTGCAAACAACAGTTCCTGAGTGATTCCAAATTTAAAAAATGGCGGTATACCGTGTTTAACGCTTTGTTTAGACTCAACTTTTGGGAACTCATCATCATTCCATTCAGCAAAATCATTTTCACTGTTTTCGTTCTCTTTGTCTGATATGACAGACATAGTATAAGCTCCGCGCTGATAATGCTGGAGAAATTCTCCTTCATTTTCGGCAGCCGACTTATATATTTGAAAAAGCTGAAATCCGCTTAACATGTCTAAAACGTTGTCCTGAGTGGCAATAACTGAAAACACAGGGCTAAAGGATTCCGTTGAAGTAGATGACGTGGAGTCTATGACAGTTACAGATATTTCATTTTCAACGGCTAAATTGTTTATTGTCTGATGCAAACTTTTCAAACTTGTGCTGTCAAGTTTTTCAAGCGATGTAGCTATGACGTTAGCTGTATCTTTTAGAGACTGAGTCTTGATCTGCTTGTAAAAACTTTCCAAAAGTATAGACTGAAACAGCCATAGTAAGGCAATTAGAATAATTGCAAAAATCATAAAAGCAAGAAAAATTCTGTCTTTCAGTCTTTTCTGGTGTGTTTCACTTGTCCGCCGCTTCAAAACGATATCCTACTCCTCTCAGTGTAACTATATAAGAACTGTATTCCCTGAGGTTTTTTCGAAGAAGTTTTATATGCGTGTCAAGTGTGCGGTCGTCGCCAAAGAAATCATACCCCCATACGTTGCTGATAAGTTTTTCTCGTGTCAGAGCTATTCCCCGATTTTTTACAAGATAAAAAAGCAAATCGTATTCTTTAGGAGTAAGGTCTATGCTTTTACCGGCGATTGTAACCATCCTTCCGGTAAAATCAATGCATAAGTCACCAATTTTAACAATATCCGATTCTGTTTTTGTGGCGCGTTTAATAATTGCTGCAACTCTAAGCATGAGTTCTTTTGGAGAAAAAGGCTTTACAACATAATCATCAACACCCACTTCAAACCCGTGAATCTTGTCATACTCCTCACCGCGTGCTGAAAGCATAATTACAGGAGTCGAACTCTTTTTTCTTATTTCACGGCATACCGAAAATCCATCGAGATCAGGCATCATGATGTCGAGAATTATGATATCAAAATCTTTATCACGACAAATGTTTATTGCCTCAAGACCGCCGGAGGCCTCTGTTACTTCATGACCTTCAAATTCGGCATATTTTTTAATTATTTCCCTAATTTTTGTTTCGTCATCGACTACAAGCAATTTACTCAAATCACATTACCTCCAGCATAGTTTAGATAACAGGGTTATTTTATTCCGATAATGTGAATTCAATGTGAAATACTAATGAAAGATTGAGAAAAAAATAAAAAAAGAGAAAAAAATTGAAAAAACATCTTTTAAGTCGGAGTATTTTATGATATACTAATTTATTGAAAAGAAAAAACTCAAATTATAAGGATGGGAACGGCCGTGGCAAATAAAAACAAACTGTTTTCCAGTGCTGTAGGCGGATTTAAAAAATCGCAGGTAGTAGAATATATAGAAGAGCTGAACCGCAAAGCGAAACTGATGTCAGAACAGTCGGGATTTGAGATATCTCGTCTTGAAGCAGAGCTTCATGGTTTTGAGGAAAAGAACGACAGTATGAAAAAACAGATAGAAAATCTTGAAAACGAGATAGAGAATCTGAAAGCTATTGAAAGCGAGAACGCAATGCTGAAAGACGATGTAGAAAATCAGCGTGCGGTTATAGAATCACTTAAAAGAGAAAATGATGAGCTTGCATCAAAGCTTTTCATTTTAGAAAAGGATTACAATGCAAATAAAGCTAAAGCCGAGCAGTTCGAAGCTGACAAAAAAAATGCAGGCGGTTTGCTTGAACGCGCAAAAGCCGAATCAGCACGAATAATTGCAAACGCTAACGCAGAGTCGGCGGAGATAGCCGAGAAGGCAAGAAACTCAGCACGAGAAGCGGCAGAAAAGATAACAGCCGAGAGCGAGCGTTTGCTTGCCGAGAATATTAGAAAAGTAAAGTATCTTTATAAGCGCCGTGACGAGCTTTTGTCGGCTTTTGAAAAAGTAAAAGATGCGGCAGGAGGATTTTACGAAAAAATTGCAAGCACACTGTCAAAAGATATAGATGAATGAAAGGTAAAAATATGGCTGTATATAATATTGACACAAATGAGCTTGAGTATTTTTCAGAAAAGCTAAGGGCGGGAGATGAAGTATTTCTTTCCGGAACAGTGTATACTGCAAGGGATGCTGCACATAAAAGAATAGCACAGTTGCTTGAAGGTGGAAAAAAACTGCCGTTTGACTTAAAAGGCGCCTGCATATATTATGCCGGACCAACTCCTGCGCGGCCCGGAATGGCAATAGGATCATGTGGCCCTACCACGTCTTCAAGGATGGATATTTATTCTCCGCGGCTTCTTGACGAAGGTTTATGTGGAATGATAGGGAAGGGAAAAAGGTCAGACGATGTCATAGAGGCTATATGCAGAAATAAAGCGGTGTATTTTTGCTCGATAGGAGGAGCCGGGGCACTTGCAGCTGCTTGTATAACTTCGTGTGAAGTTATTGCTTTTCCGGAACTTGGGTGCGAGTCTGTAAAAAAACTAAATTTTTCAAATTTTCCGGTGTATACGGCTATCGACTGCAAGGGCGGTTGTATTTTCAGCAATTAATTTTAAGTTTTGCGGTCGAGGCAGCTTTTTTCTAATGAAATTTTTTTCGCAATATTGTGTTAATTTTACATATAAAAATTAACATAAACATTATAATGGAACTTTTAGCAAACTTTATATGTCTAAATAGAAAAAGGTTTCGGCAATCTTTGTCAGAAACGATGAATAAGCATTAGGTTGCTGTTAAAGTGATATAACTACGGAGGTATAATTATTTTGAAGAAGGGTAAAAAAGTTACACTTATAGTTATTCTATCTGTATTAGGTATTGTTTTTGCGTCGCTTGCCATTTTGATATGCATGAATTTTGAGTTGGCTAAGGGTGTTTTCAATCTATTGAAAAGTTCTCCGGGAAACAATTTCAAGGCGGCATGGATTTTTCTTACAAACAATTCAAGTGATATAGAAACTCAAATAATTGACAATGAGAAGAAATATGATCAGGCGATAGAAGAAATACTGTCAAATTTAAATGAATATGGCACGAGCATTTCCAAAGAAGCGATAGAGGCTCTTAACAGCGGCAACTATACTGAAGAGGAAATGATACGTATTATTGCCTCCGGCGGAGATGAACTTGATGCGATAAACAAAGAAAAACAAGCGGCTTCCGAAAGCAAAGATGATAATAACGATAAAAATAAACCTGTTTCGAATGACAATGATACTGATATAGGAAGTGAAACAATTCCGGATACCAGTGGAAAAGATAATATTGAAAGTTCAAAAGATAAAGAAACGGATAAAAATACAGAAATTGTGGATTCAAGTGATGAAAAAAATCAGCAGACGGGTAATACTGTTACGACGCCCGATACTTCAGATACACTGCAGCCTGCCGCACAGGATGATACAGCTGCGAGTATAGCAAAACTTTATGTAGTTAGAAGTAGGTTTCTTTCAGAACTTGCCTCTATAGAGACGGCTATAACAGATGCATATGAATCGTTGCCCGAGGAACTTAGAACACCGTCATCAAGAAAAAGCATTGCAGGAGAGTATATAAGCCGTGTTTCGGATCTTGAACTGGAGTGCGACGCAGAAGTGGAAACAATTACCGAAGAACTCAGATTAAAACTCGAAGAAAGCGGCAAGGATACTTCTGTAGTAGATACTATAAAACAGGCGTATGAAGAAGAAAAAAGTCTAAAGAAAGCGTATTATTTAGATATATATATGAACGGTCTTCCTAGAAAATCAAAAGCTTCATAATTAAAAAATCCGGTTCGACATTATAATGAGAGCCGGATTTTTTATGCAAAACATATTAAATGTTAAAATCAGATTTTATTATTCAGCAAATTATTTTATTTTCAGTCTGATTTTTTATCTGCATCTTTTTTAAGTTCTGAAACGGCATCAGAAAGAGTTCCGGTTTTGTCTATAAGTCCAATTCTGACGGCTTCGGTTCCGTCTATTACAGTTCCTATATCTGCGACAAGCTCGTCAGTTTCAAGCATTAGGTTTTTTAAAGTTTCTTCTTGCACATGAGAGTTTCTGGTTATAAAGTCTGTAATTCGCTTTTGCATTTTGGAAAAATATGTGAATGCCTGAGGCACTCCTATCACAAGTCCGTTCATTCTTACCGGGTGTATTGTCATTGTAGCAGATGGAACTATAAAAGATTTCTTTGCGGATACCGCAAGAGGAACGCCGATAGAATGACTTCCTCCTAATACAAGAGATACCGTCGGCTTGCTCATGCCTGATATCATTTCAGCAATTGCAAGTCCTGCTTCAACATCTCCTCCCATTGTGTTAAGCAAAATAAGCAATCCATCTATTTCGTCATTTTCTTCTACTTCTACAAGCTGCGGCAGAATGTGTTCGTATTTTGTACTTTTAGTTTGTGATGACAAAGCATAGTGACCTTCTATCTGACCGGCGATTATAAGCGTTTGTATTGTGATTTCACTGCTTTTTGTGCGTATAGTGCCGGTTTCTTTTATATTTTCTATTTGAATTTTTTGTTTTTCTTCATCTGACAGATCAATATTCTCACGTTTATCCGCATCAGGCGGATTTTTTTCAGGCGGCTGAAGCTCAGCTTTTTTATTTCCTGCGTGTTTGTTTTTTATTTTGTCCATAATATATTTCTCCATAAAAATATCCCGACGTTATTTACCGCTTATATTTTTTCCTTGCAAGCGATAAAATATACTACGTCGGGATTTTTTGGGAAATAATGTTATTTAATTTTTAAAGAAAGCAGAAAAAGCAAGATAAGCAGAATAAAGGTCGGCTTTAGATATCACTTCATATGGGGCGTGCATTGAAAGCACGGGAACTCCTACATCCACGGTATCTATATTGCGCTTAGCAATATACATAGCGACTGTTCCTCCTCCGCCTTGATCTACTTTACCTAATTCTCCGGTTTGCCATATTACTCCGGCATCATCAAAGATTTTTCTTATCTCCGATACGTATTCGGCAGAGGCGTCATTAGTAGACGATTTGCCTCCGGCACCGGTAAATTTCGTAAGACATACTCCGCAATTAAGATAAGCGGAATTTTTTGCTTCATATACCTCGGCATAGTTGGGATCAAAACAAGCATTGACGTCTGCAGACAGGCATTTTGAATTTGAGACAGCTTTTTTATAGTTTGCCTTTGCATTTTCACATATTTCTTTTATCATATCGTCGAATGCCATTGTCTTCATACCGGTAGTTCCTTCGCTTCCTATTTCTTCCTTATCGGCAAGAATAGTCACCAAAGTATGTTTTGGAATATTCTTTGACGCTTCTACGGCGGCTGTTAAAATAGGATAAGCACAAACTCTGTCGTCGTGACCGTATGCGCAGATCATGCTGCGGTCAAACCCGAGATCTCTTGCTTTTTCTGCAGGCACGAGACAAAGTTCGGAAGAGAGAAAATCAGATTCAACTATTCCGTATGACTTATTAAGCATATTCATTATATTAAGCTTGATACTGTCTTTTGTTTTTTCTCCGGGATAAGGTTTTGACCCTATGAGGATATTAAGATTTTCTCCGCTTATCGCCTTTTTAAGCGTCTTTGACATCTGATCTGCACCTAAGTGAGGAAGTAAATCTGTAATACAAAAAACGGGATCATCATCTTTTTCACCGATGCAGATATCAAGTGAGCTGCCGTCTTTGAGCATTACTTTGCCGTGAAGAGCGAGGGGAATTGTAGTCCACTGATATTTTTTTATTCCTCCGTAATAATGCGTTTTGAAAAATGCCATACCTGAATCTTCATAAAGCGGACATTGTTTAAGATCTATACGAGGGCTGTCAACGTGAGCTGCGGCAATATTTATGCCGTTTTCAAGATTTTCACTGCCGATCACAGCAAGATATATCGCTTTGCCTCTGTTGTTGTAGTAGATTTTATCTCCGGCATTATACTTTTTTCCGTACTGAAATTCCTTAAATCCGTTATTTGAGGCATATTCTATAGCATATTTTACAGCTTCGCGTTCGGTTTTAGCACTGTTTATAAAGTTTTTATAACCGGAAGCATATTCATCAATGTCTTTTTCTGATTTTTTATCGATGTCTTCCAATGCGTTTTTACGCTCGTAAAACAGCTTTTCCTTTAAAAGTTCTGCCTCTGTTTTCTCTTTTTTTGCCATTTTTTTCACGTTCCTTTCAATTAAATTATTAATTGCGTATTTGTTAAAGTCAATTCACTATTTTTTCTGCAACGCTTTCTTTTATGGTTTCGGTTTCCAGAAAATAGAGCCGCTCATAAGTTTGCGCTGCCTTTTTTACTTTTTGCACATATTCGGCAGTTTCCTTGTACGGAATATCCTTAAGACGCCCGTTATTATTATATTCTTCTGTAGAAAGCCAGCTATTAACACGACCTCTTCCGGCATTATAAGCGGCATATACTGTGTCCCATGCCTGATACTCATTGTGAAGTAGGCTTAAAAAATATGTGCCATAACGAATATTCGTATCAGGGTTATACAGCAGACTGGAATTTGCCTCATCGCCTGTTTTTGAACACAGCCAGCTAAATGTATCGGAAGTTATCTGCATAAGCCCTATAGCTCCTTTTGACGATACGGCGTCTGGCTTGAAGGAACTTTCTGTTTTTATAACTGCATATATTATTGGCTGAGGAACACCGTATTCATCAGAGTATTTTTCAACATATTCACTATAATTCAGCGGATACAGTTTTTTTAATATAATATCACCTATATAGCCAAATAATGTAGCCAAAATACATGCAAGCAATAAAATTGATATAATTATTAAAGTTTTTTTCATTCAGTCTCCTCAGTTGTTTTTGATAATGCCAATTTTTACAAGAAAATCATGTGCTTTCTGATAAAGCTCATTTTCTTTGCCGTTATTATAGATGATATGATCACATCTTGAAATAAAGAACTCATCTGATTTTTGAGCATCCATTCTTTTTTTTGCGTATTCAGCCGTTATACTGTCGCGTGCCAATATTCTGGAAAGACGATAACTTTTTTCGCTGAGAATAGCTACTGTGACGTCACAAATTGTGTCCTCGCCGCTTTCAAAAAGCTGCGGCGCATCAATAGCAGCAGCCAAACAACCTTTTTTTCTGCAGACGGTAAGCCATTCCTGAACTTCAGCTGTTATATATTTATGAGTAATACAATTCAGTTTAGACAGCAATTTTTCATCGGAAAAGACAATGCTGCCAAGTTTTTTTCGGTTTAAGTTTCCGTCTTCCAAAAGAATGTTTTTTCCAAAAAAATCAGTTAATTCTTTAAGACAAGGCATACCTTTTCGAACAACATTTCTTGCAGTAACATCGGTATCAAGACATGGAATGTCAAAACTGGAAAGCGCTTTGCAAAAAGAGCCTTTTCCTGCGCCGGATTGACCGGTAACACCTATAACAATCATTGAAAACTAACCTCTGAGATCGATTATATGATAGGCTGATGCCTTTAATAGTCTGTTAAAAATAGCGAGATTTAAACCGGTTTTATCATCGGTAATATGAACATAGACTTTTTCAATTCCACATATTTCATCTGTTGCGCGCAGGCATGCAAATATATTGCGAGCCACTTCCTCTGGATTAGTGTATGAACCTATGTTAAAAATATTATTCAAATTGAGGTTTTGAATGTCTTCAGCAAAAGCAAGAACGGCAAATTTCTCGAAAAAATTTTTTTCAATCAGGAAATTTTTAAATTCTTCAAGGTTCCCTATAACAAGAAATACGGGAGATTTAGGCGCATAGTGCTTGTATTTCATTCCGGGTGCTGAAGCAACATCGTCGGGTTTCATTTCAGATAAAACGGCGTCAGAAATAGAAACTTTCCCCAATAGGGAACATAATTTTTCATATGTTATTCCTCCTGGTCTCAGCAGCATTGGAGGTTCGGAGACAAGGTTAATTATTGTAGATTCAAGACCTACGGATGAATTTCCTGAACATATTATGACGTCGACTTTTCCGTTCAGGTCATTTATTACATGTTGTGCGCAGGTAGGGCTCGGTTTTCCCGAAAGATTTGCCGACGGCGCAGCTACAGGAACTTTGCATAAAGACAGAAACATATGCGCGACAGGATCCAATGGAACACGCACCCCAACATTCGGCAGTCCGGCAGTTACAATTCCGGGAATATTATCGCGCTTTTTCATTATAGCTGTAATTGGGCCGGGAAATAGAGACTTTATTTTTTCAAGATACTGGTTTTGTTCAGCAAAGCAGTATTTTTCCGCGTTATCAATACAATCAAGATGAATTATAAGCGGATTATCCTGAGGCCGCCCTTTTGCCTCAAAAATGTTTTTAACTGCTGCCGCATTGAGAGCGTTGGCACCGAGTCCGTATACTGTTTCAGTGGGGAAGCAGACCGTGCCGCCCTTGTTTATTATATCAGCTGCAAACTCAAGCTTTTTAACGTTATCCGATGCTGAAAGATTATCTGTTATCTCAATCAACTGTGTTTTCTCAAGAATCATTTCAGAAAATATCTCTTTTCAATTTAAAATTCGCTGTTATTAAGACGTTCGGTGCGCTCAGCAGTTATCAAAGCGTCGATAACTTCATCAAGCTTTCCGTTCATTACAGCGTCAAGTGAATATATAGTCAGGCCTATTCTATGATCGGTCAGACGTCCTTGAGGGAAATTATACGTGCGGATACGTTCACTTCTGTCTCCGCTGCCGACTTGGCTTTTGCGCTTGCTTGCTATAGCTTTTTCCTGCTTTTCGCGTTCTGCGGTCAAAAGTTTGGTGCGAAGCATTTTCATAGCTTTTTCTCTGTTTTTAAACTGACTGCGTTCGTCCTGACATTCAACAACGATTCCGGAAGGAATATGAGTAATGCGTATGGCGGAATCTGTTTTGTTGACATGCTGCCCTCCAGCACCGCCGCTTCTGTAAGTGTCAATTTCAAGATCGGCTGGATTTATTTCAACTTCTACTTCTTCTGCTTCAGGCAAAACTGCTACTGTTACGGCCGACGTATGTATACGTCCTTGAGTTTCAGTTTCCGGAACTCTCTGAACGCGGTGCACGCCGCTTTCAAATTTAAAATGGGAATATGCTCCTTCGCCTTCGACTGAAAAGCATATTTCCTTATAACCTCCAAGACCTGTTTCATTGGAATTCATAAGCTCACATTTAAATCCGTGGTTTTCAGCATACATTGAATACATGCGGTAAAGACTGCCAGCGAAAAGAGCGGCTTCTTCACCTCCGGTGCCGGCGCGTATTTCAATGATTACGCTTTTATCGTCATCATCGTCTTTTGGAAGAAGAAGTATTTTTAGTTCATTTTCTATTTCAGACTGTTTTTCTTTTTTTTCTTTGATTTCCTCTTCACACATTTCTGCAAGTTCGGCTTCCGCACCGTCAGAAAGCAGCTTGCGTGCTGACTCAATATCTGACAGACATTTTAGATATTCACGGTATTTTTCTATAATAGGTGCAAGCAGCTTATGTTCTTTCATGAGTTTTTTGAAAAGCTCAGTGTCAGAAACGGTTTCGGGTAAAGACAGCTTTTCATTTATTGCTTCAAATTTTTTTTCTGCTTCTTTGAGGTTCTCGAACATTTAGTTTTTCTCCGTAAAATTTGCGGCATTTTCTTTTGAAATAACCGATTTGATATTTTTTTCAAGTTTTATTCTCGGAACTGTAATATCTCGTCCGCAGTTGTTACAAACGATGCGTATATCGCTGCCGATACGCATTACAGTAAATTTTTTAGCGTTTCGGCCGCAGGCGTGATCTTTTTTCATTACGAGAATGTCACCGACACCGAAGAGTTTTTGCAGCATAAATATTACATTATCTCCTTAATATTTACATACTGTTTTATTTTATCACAAATTGCATTTTATGTAAATAGCATTTATTCGTTTTTAAAATTATTTTTTGAAAAAATTGTTGAAATCTTACAAATAAATACAAATAATATTATTTATATTGACAAAATTATATTGCTGTGCTAATATTATTATATATAAATTTTACCTTTTTTGGTTGCCTGTAATTAAATAGCACGATGATTTTTAAGAATACTTATTTTTTAATGAGGAGCAATCATGAATACTGAAACAAACTCTAAAGAAAACTATGATTTTGATATTTTGGAATTTATGGCAAAATTATGGAAATATAAACTTCTTATGTAGTTTGTGGTTTTTCCGAGCTTGACTCGGCGATAAAAAGAAACGTGAGAATGAATCTTGACTGTCTGACTGCGGGAGAAATTCCGCCAAATCCGGCAGAACTTTTGCAGACAGAAGAGTTTAATAAAATGATTTCGGATTTAAAAGAAAAATACGATTATGTTATTGTTGATACTCCGCCTATGACGGTAGTTACCGACGCTGCGGTGATAATGAAAAAAGACGTGGGCGTTGTAGTTGTTGTACGCGAGAATATTACGACATATGATTTGCTTGATATTACAATGGAAAATATCAGAAAGACAGGAGCCAAAATGCTTGGGGTCATTATGCTTGACTGTAATAAAAAATCAAAAAAATACGGCTATTACAGAAAAAATAATTATGATTATAAAAATATTAAATATGGCAACGGATCCGATTAATGCTATGATTAGGACAGCTGAGTTTAATTTTAATTACAAATATAGCGAATTTAGAAAAATGTAAGTTTATAAGTTAAACTGTAAAGTATGTTTATAAAGCATCTGTAAACAGAGGAAGTAATTCTTATGAAATGTTTAGTACTTGCGGCGGGATATGCTACTCGTTTATATCCGCTTACGAAAAATTTCCCTAAGCCACTCCTTAAAGTCGGTGAAAAGAGCATTATTGACTGGCTTTTGGACGATATTGAAGCCTGTGGAAGAATCAATGAATATATTGTTATTTCAAATCATAAGTTTGCAGAAGTATTTTATAAATGGTCAAAAACAAAAAGTTATAAAATAAAGGTGTTGGATGACGGAACAGAATCAAATGAATCGAGACTTGGAGCTGTTAAGGATATAAGTCTTGCTGTGGATTCTCTAGAAATTAATGACGATATGCTTGTTATAGCAGGGGATAATGTGCTTGATTTCAGCCTGTGCAGATTTATGGAATATGCTGAGAACAAGAAAACTTCTTGTGTTATGAGATACTATGAAGCATCAGAAGAGAAGCTGAGAAAATGCGGAGTCCTTTCTGTAAACGAGGATGACCTTGTTGTTGAAATGGAAGAAAAACCTGCGGTTCCTATGTCTCATTGGTGCTGCCCCCCATTTTATTATTATGTTAAAGAAGATGTAAAACTTATAAAACGCGGACTTGAATCCGGCTGCGGGAGCGATGCGCCGGGAAGTTATATAGCATGGCTTTGCAGACAAAGACTTGTTCATGCAATGAAGATGCCGGGTAAAAGATATGACATAGGAGATCTTAAAAGCTATGAACGTGTCGGAATCGAATATAAAGGAATCTTGCAATAGATGTAAATGATGAGTTTGCCGTATTAAAATTAACAGGAGATTTTGCTTTATGCTTACGCCGAACTTAAATCTTAGTAACAGTACAGTTCTCGTTACCGGTGCCGCCGGATTTATTGGCGCTAACGTTGTAATGAAATTGTTTGATGCAGAAAAAAACTTAAAAATAGTTGGAATAGATAATTTAAATGATTATTATGACGTCGGCATAAAGAATTACAGGCTAAAAGAAATAGAAAGTTTCTCATCAGGTGCAGATAATTCTGAGTGGACATTTATTAAGGGAGATATTTCAGATAAGTCTTTTGTAAAGCGTATTTTTTCCGAATACAAATTTTCCGTTGTTATAAATCTTGCGGCCCAAGCTGGTGTTCGCTATTCTATTGAAAATCCCGACGCTTACATAATGTCTAATATGCTTGGCTTTTATAATATTCTTGAAGCTTGCAGGAAAAATCCCGTATCACATTTGATATATGCTTCATCATCGTCAGTTTATGGTTCGAATAAAAAAACTCCTTATTCGACTGATGACAAAACAGATAATCCTGTCTCTCTTTATGCGGCTACAAAAAAGTCAAACGAGCTTTTTGCTCATGCTTATTCTCAGCTGTACGGCATTCCTTGCACGGGACTTAGATTTTTCACCGTTTATGGACCTGCCGGACGTCCTGACATGGCATATTTTTCTTTTACTGATAAGCTAATACGAGGTGAGAAAATAAAAATTTTTAATTTTGGAAATTGTAAAAGAGATTTTACATATGTAGATGATATTACGGAAGCCATAAACCGTATAATAGTATGTGCTCCTGAAAGGATATTATCTGAAGACGGCTCTTATTATCCGCCTTGCCGCATATATAATATTGGAAATAACAAACCGGAAAATCTTCTGGATTTTGTAAAAATTCTTCAGGAAGAGCTTGTATCCGCTGGAATTTTCTCAGGCGATTATGATTTTGAAAAGTATATGGAGCTTGTTCCGATGCAGCCGGGTGATGTTGTTTCTACATATGCTGACACATCGGAGCTTGAAAAAGATTTCGGATTTAAACCATCCACTCCTCTTCGAGTGGGACTGCGCAATTTTATCAGATGGTATAAAAATTATTATAATTTAGGTTGACGCATCTATGATTAAAAAATGTATCTAAAAATAAACTGAAATGTTGCATATTAAAAATTGAAAATAGATGATTTGTTTTGCATAATTTAAATAGAATATTTTTGTTAAGGAGTAATTATGGGAAAATATTTTGGTACTGACGGTTTCCGCGGTGAAGCAAATAAAGTTTTGAATGTTGAGCATGCCTATAAAGTGGGACGCTTCCTCGGATGGCATTATGGTAAGGAACATAAATGTAAGGTAATAATAGGAAAGGATACAAGACGTTCGAGCTATATGTTTGAGTACGCTCTTGTTGCGGGACTTGTCGCAAGTGGAGCAGATGCTTACCTTTTGCATGTTACTACTACGCCTTCGGTATCTTACGTTGTACGTACTGAAGATTTCGACTGCGGAATAATGATTTCCGCGAGCCATAATCCATATTACGATAACGGTATAAAACTTATAAACAGCCGCGGAGAAAAAATGAGCGAATCTATGATTTGTGATATAGAGGCATATCTTGATGGTAAAATGGGTGAGATACCATTTGCCGTGGGAGAAAATATAGGCTGCACCGTAGACTATGCTGCCGGCAGAAACCGGTATATAGGATACATAATATCTATCTCCCAGAATTCATATAAAGGAAAGCGAATCGGCATAGACTGTTCAAACGGAAGTACATGGATGATTGCAAAAAGCATTTTTGACGCCTTGGGAGCGCAGACGTATGTTATAAATAATACGCCTAACGGACTGAATATAAATGAGAACTGCGGATCTACGCACATAGAAGGTCTTTGCCGCTATGTAAAGGAAAATAATTTGGATATAGGTTTTGCCTTTGACGGCGATGCTGACAGATGTCTGGCTGTTGACGAGCACGGAAATGTTTTAACCGGCGATCATATAATGTATTTATGTGCCTGCTATATGAAAGCAAGGGGAGAACTTTCAAAAAATACCATTGCCACAACCGTAATGTCTAATCTCGGACTCTACAAAGCTCTTGACAAGAAGGGAATCGAATATGTTAAGACTGATGTCGGAGATAAATATGTATATGAGGCAATGCAGGAAAACGGATATCGTCTTGGCGGTGAAGAATCAGGTCATATAATTTTTTCAAAATATGCTACAACTGGAGACGGACTTATAACAGCAATAAAGATTATGGAAGTATTTATTGAGAGCAAGCTTCCTATTTCGAAACTTGTTGAAGATTTCCACGTTTTTCCGCAGATTACTAAAAATATCAGGGTAGAAGATAAAGATGCGGTCCTGAACGATCCGGATGTAATAAAAATAAAGTCAGAAATTGAAGATACTCTTAAAAACGACGGACGTATTCTTTTAAGAAAGAGCGGAACTGAGCCAGTAGTTCGAATAATGGTTGAAGCTCCTGATAAAGACAGCTGCAATTCTTTTGCCGAGAAGGTGGCAGATATTATTTCAAAAAAAGGATTTTGCTCAGAAAGCAAATAAATGATATAAGTTGTGCACGCTGTATAACAGTATAAAATAATATTGCGCTGTGATGCAAAAATACTCATTCTCAATTTATTCTTTTTTAGATCTTGTAGCGTAATTGTTCATAAATAAACATTTTTACGGCGGCAGAGATAGAATTCGATGCCGCCGTAACTGCTTTAACAAAGGTTTTAATAAAAGCGCATAATTATTTGTGTTGCTTTCTCTTTGAAGTGGAGGAATAGGAAATAGGATGAAAAGAAAGATTTCTGTAACTATAATTGTTATATGTGTTTTTCTAACGGTTATAGTTATATTCTCAATTATCAAAAGCACGGTTCATATTTACAGTATCGAATATGATATCGAGCCTACCTGTGACAGCTCAGGAGGACATTATTTAAAATGTTCTATATGCGGTAAAACGATACAGACTTCGAAGACTGAACCTTTGGGACATAAGGGAGAATGGATAGTTTTAAAGGAACCGACTATAGCGACTCCAGGAGAAATGGAAGAGAGATGTACTGTTTGTAAAAAGCAGCTTGATCTTATTAAAACTCCTGTTGAGTTTTCAGTAATACCGTCACTTTACCTTACAGGATCAGGTATAAGTATGACTGATACAAATTCGGTTCCGGTAAGTTTTACGTATTCTGAAAATTATGAAAATTCGGACATAACGTCTGTTAATTTTACCGGAAGAACTTTTGTAAGGCTTATGAATAGAGAGCCTATTAACACAACAAAACACAGCTATGTTATAAATAATTTTACCGCAGAAAACGGAGACAAACCTGATTTCGGCGATTTCGGAAAGTGCGATGAAATATATATTTACTCTAATAAAGACGATCCTACGTTTGCAAGAAGATTATTGACGTATGAGCAATGGAGGAATATTGTAACTGAAAAATATCCTGAATATTTAAATTTCATATCGGTATCTGAGGATGTTAATTATTCAGGATATAACATGTTGTTATACATTAAAAGCAAAAAAAGCGACTATAGTTTTGCCGGGATATATACGTTGTCAATTCCATATGAAATTTTTGCAAAAAGCAAGAAACAAGAAATAAAATATGCGGTTGAATACACATTAGGCGAAGAAGAATATTTTAAATATATTTATGGTGACACCGGAGATGAAGAAAAAGTTCTGGAAAGCCTAAAAAACAAGCTTGCCGCTGGAACTTCCGAAATAGAAAGTTTTACAAATAAAGAATTTTTGATAGATTACTGTGCTTTTTCGCTTCTTGTGGGAAATGCCGACGCTTTTACAAATATATATTGGGTTACATCCGACGGAAATACATGGTATCCTGTTTTTGCAAATACCGAGCACACATTCGGGAGAACTTCAGGATCTGATTATTTGTCAGACCCGGGTTTTCAGATAAAAAGAGGCTCTTTTTGGGACAGCATATTGTCTGAATATAGTGAAAATATAAGCCGTCGTATATATGATTTCGCTTCCGGAAACCTGACTCCTGAAAAAATGAGATCGGAATTTGAAAAATATGTATCAAGGTTTGATGATGAAGTTTACGCGGAAAATTATCGCACATACGGGAAAACATATATAGATCCGAATGAAGAGATCGAAAACTCTATATTATGGTACGAACAAAGGGTACAGCTGTTTGTGGGAGAACTTGTCTATTAAATTTTAAAGGACTGATTTTTTGAATAAAACAAAAATTTTAAAGATTACGGCGCTTGCAGTTTTATTCTCATTATTGCTTAACGGATGTTCTGTTCATAGACATAAATTCGGTGAATGGAATATCGCTTCAACTTATGATTGTACTGAAGATGAATACCGTTACCGTATATGCAGTGTATGCGGAAAGGTTGAGTATGAATATTACAGACCGGCATCGGGACATATATTCAGTTCATGGTATGATGATATGCGGTTTGAAAAAAGATATGCTATTTGTGAAAAATGCGGAGCAGAAATAGAAGACGGAATATATGAGCCGCCGTCAAATTTTTCACGCTTCTATATTTATGGAACGCCGAACGCATCTGTCATACCGGTGGAATTTATATATGCTGGTATAAATAATGATCTTTCAGGATATGCGAAAGTATCGTTTGATGCAAATGAGTCTAACGATTATTATAAAAAGAGCTATGATCTTGAAATTTATTCTGACAGTAATTTTACGGAAGCGCTTAATGCTGATTTCGGCGAAGGCGTAAGTGGATTTTCTGTATATACATTAAAATCCGAATATGCAGATAAAAGTTCGGTAAGAAATTTGTGTGCATCTGAGCTTTGGAGAATGGTAACAGAATCAAGGGATGATCTCGATGAAAATATATCTCAGCTTATGTATCTAGGAGCGGATCACGGATTTCCCATGCTTTTATACACAAACGGAAATTTTAAAGGAATATATAATTTTTGTCTGCCTAATGATGAAAAGCTTTTTGGATTAAGTGAAAATGAGGGAGAAGCTTTAATATATTCGTATACAAATTACGGTAATTTGGATTTCAGCTATTCAGCCTCTGAGGATAATTCAGTCGGATGTACGGTTATTTTTCCAAAATCTGAGCAGGGAAAGAGTTCTGCGGAAAACTCATTTAAAAATTTTATGAGTTTTGTAAATAGCTGTACAGACGAAGAACTTTTGGAAAAATTGCCAGATTATCTTGATATAAACGCGGCAATTGATTATTTGATATGCGTTTATTTGTTCGGAGCCGACAATAATAGCGTCAACTTTTGCAATTGGGTAACATATGACGGCAATAAATGGATACCGTCGATGTATAATTTAACTTATACATTTGGCATTGATAAAAGTGGAAGTTCGGTAAAATGTGAAGATACTATATCACCTTATTACTCGGATGGAATTTTGCATTCGGGCACAGATGCTGTTTTATGGGAAAAGCTATGTAGAAATTATGAAGATCGTATTTTAGAAAGATATTGGTTCATAAGAGAAAATGTTCTTAATTCTGATACGGTATCTGAAGTTTTTCAAAGATATATTTCAATGATACCGGAAGAGGCATATGAAGCAGAGCTTGAAGAATATCCGTCAAAAAAGGATTACAGTGGCGTCTCCGAAACCATTGAAATAACGTCATGGTTTGAAGAAAAATCAGGAATTTTAGATTCTGTTTTTGATAGAAAATAAAAATTTTATTTTTCCGAATAAATCGTTTTTATGTTGAAATAATACTATCATACGATTGAAAGGGGATGAAATAAAAAATGCCTGAAATTACATGTAGCGCAAGAAGGTGCGTATATAATGACGATGGTTACTGCGAACGCGAAACAATAAGGATTGATGTCGATGACAGAAGTCAATACAGCAGCTGTACTTGCTGTGATAGCTTTGAGGATGAAAGTGACTGCAGAGATTGCTCGTGTGAAAACTGTTCTGGGGAAAATGCGAGCGTCGAATGTTTTGCTACAGAGTGCATATATAATGAGGGGCGCGAATGCATAGCCGACAGTATAAGCGTAGAAGGTCATGACGCCTGCTGTTGTATAGATACTTGCTGTGATACGTTTAGGACAAACCGCGTTTAAGTTTAAATGTAATGAATGAATAATGAAAAAATGCCGTTTTAAATAAAAACGGCATTTTTTATTAAGCTAAAATTTAAATATTATATTTTTATCTCGCCTGATAAAATTTTTTTATAATCGGAAAGGTTAGCTTTCAAAAGTTCAGGAGTGTCGAGGCCGTACGGACATTTCTCTTTGCAGTGACCGCAGCCAATGCAATTTTCTATGTTAAACATCTTCTTCTGGCTGTTTTCGGTAAGCCAGTTTGCCGATGGACTTCTTCTTATAAGCTGAGACATGCGCGCGCAATTGTTTATTTCAATGCCAGCGGGACAAGGCATACAATATCCGCATCCGCGGCAAAAACTTCCGATAAGATCTTTTCTGTCCTTGTTTATAATATCAGCGATTGTTCCGTCCGTTTGAGGAGGATTTTGGGTGTAACTTATAAATTCTTCAAGTTCGTTTTCGCGTTGGACTCCCCATATCGGAAGAACGTTTTGATATTTAGCCATCCATGCATATGCAGCAGCTGAATTAGTGATAAGACCTCCTGACAAGCCTTTCATTGCAATAAATCCGATATTATGATTCTTGCAAAGCTCTACTAATTCTATATCTTTTTCGGTTGCGAGATAGCAAAACGGAAACTGCAGCGTCTCATAAAGTCCTGATAATACGGCTTCTGATGCAACATTTAGTCTGTGGTTTGTAATACCAATATGCTTTATTAAACCTTGAGATTTTGCTTCCAGCATTGCATTATAAAGTCCGGATTTGTCATCGGGCTTAGGGCAAAACGCAGGGTTGTGCAGCTGATAAATGTCTATGTAGCTTGTTTTAAGGTTTTTGAGGCTGGTTTCAAGATCGCGGAAGAACCCGTCACGGTCTGAAGCCCCGGTTTTTGTGGCAATAAATATTTTTTCGCGCACATCAGACAAAGCTATTCCTATTTTTCTTTCGCTGTCTGAATATGCCCTGGCTGTATCAAAAAATGTAATTCCCGACTCATAAGCTTTTTTTAAGATTTTGCATGCGTATTCATCCGATACTCTTTGTATGGGAAGTGCTCCAAAACCGTTTTTCGGCACTGTTATGCCTGTTTTGCCAAGAGTTACAGTAAGCGGTGTGCTTATGTTGTTTTTTAAACTCCCAGTGAGGTAGCAAGAAGCTATTTTTACGAGTATCTCCTTATCTGCAGGACAGAACGGATAAAGGGATATTTCATCGGGAGAAATCCATTTTGCCTCACAGTGTATTTTTTCGGATACTTTAATTTGCCCGTCTTTTATTTTAGCAGAAAATACTGTCAACCTTATTTCGTCATCAGAATATTTATAGTTGATTTCAGAGAATATTTCTCCTACTGATACTGAAACCGATAGCTCCTCACGAAGTTCGCGAATTAGGGCTTCCTTTTTTGTTTCACCGTTTTCAACTTTTCCGCCGGCAAATTCCCACAGCAGCCCTCTTGCTTTGTGTTTTGCCCTGCGGCAAATTAAAAATTTGTTGTTATCATTCCATATTAGCCCAGCTACAACTTCTGTCATAAGTTTGTCTCCTTGACCAAAATATATGGGTATTTTAACATAAATAAGTACATAAATCAAGATAAGATTATTTTTTGTATGCCTTAAAAAACGTTCCGTGTTTGAGATTTTCGATATGTAAAATACTATCTTTATATTCTATTTTTCCCTTGTCATCATCCCATATATTTATTTGAAAGATTTTCTGTCCCAATTCAATTTTTATATCTTTGCCTGCTATTTCATGCAGATTTTTGAGATCACGAAGGACACTTTTCCAGTTGTCATGTCTGTTGCGTATATAACCTAATATAACGTTGTCACCGCGAAGCAGAAAGATTCTTACATCATCATCTTCATATGAATCATTTTTAAAATTTTCCTGGTCAAATTTAATATCACGGCACAGCTCAGTCAAAGGTGCAAAAAAATGATACAAATTTTTTGATTCCACATAACGATCGTTCCAGTGCCATATATGACCGCATCCGGCTGCACAGCAGAAAAGTGGGGTATATACCATATCGCAAAAAATTATACCGCTGTGATCGGCACAGTAATACTTAAAAGGTCCGCTGTGACAGTTGTTTACAGCTCCAGTTTCTGCAACAAGTATTGGTTTTCCTTCCGGACGCATTAGGTCTATTCCGTCTTGAAGGAGTGATATAGGATCGTTTCGGCAAACACTAAACTGCGCACCTTGATCAAGATATCTGTGAATTTGAACTATATCGGATTTATCCCAGCAAAAATTCATATAAACTTTTTTTGCGTCTTCGCAGTCAAGACTGCCGAGAGAATTTATTACAAGATGTTTAGGAAACAGCTCTTTAACTTTAGGGAGCATTTCAATATTCCATTCGTTAAGGTATTCTACGGACATGCAGTTCATTTCGTTCCACAACTCTATTGCCATTATGGTGGGATTCCCGGAAAAACGTTTGGAAAACTCTTTCATTTTCTGCAGCCACGCATTTTTCCAAACAGTATCACGCATCCATTCGGCAGAACTTTCACATCTTTTCCCTTTGAAATAAAGACGCTTATTAAATTTCCTGAATACATCATCTGCATATGAATTGCTGTTAGCTTCTGTATCATAGTTAAAAAAGCGAAACTGCTCAATTGTAAGCTTTAAGAATATACCATATTTTTCCGCAAGAGCTATAATTTTATCTATAACCGCAAATTTTTCTAAGGAAAAAACACCGGCTTCTTCCGTATCCGGACAGAAATATTCGTGTCCAAGCCAAATTCTTGCCAAATTTACGCCGTTATTGCTTAGAGAACGAAACCAGCGCTCATACTGCCTTAATCCAAGATAACAAAATTCGCCGGAAAGGCCAAATTCCTCTCCGTTGTTTTTGCCGACGGTAGAAACAAAAGCAAGATTTATACCGACGGGAAGAAAAGGAGTACTGTCTGTAAATGCAAAATATCTGGCATCCTTTTTGCTTACTTCAATATATCCGTGAGAACAACCTTCACTGACGGAAATTGTAATTTTAGTTCCGTCTGAGGCTGAAAGCTCATAATTGCCGGTTTGATCAGGAAAAAATCTCACTGTATTAACGGGAGAACCTACAGATTTTATATGTTCTATTCCTTCCTCATCATATTGGATTGAAATATTCTGGTCCATAAACGGCAACAGTTCTTTTTTTGTACCGTCAGGACAAATAACATATGCGGCAGAGCCGTCAGGTAAGCTTTGTTGTACACAGGAGTATTTTGACGCATTGATTCTTTTTAAAATCATATAAAACACCTCTTTAAAAAGAGTATATCATATAATTTTTTTCAGGTCAACGAATGTTATCATATTTAATATTGTGAAAAGTATATTTTAAACAAATTTACACTTTTAGGGACAAAATTATCTTTATTAAAATATTATAATGTGCTAAACTATAAATATATGGGGGTGTAAAAATGCAGTATGCAAAAGTTTTGGGAACCGATTTATACGCAAGCAAGATAGTTCTTGGAACCGATTCTTTTGGTAGTGGTGTTTCTAAGAAGGAATCTTTTGCATTAATGGATAGTTTTTATGAGGCCGGAGGTAATATTCTTGATACCGCGAGTGTATATGCGGATTGGCTGACCGAAGAAAAGAGCGCAAGTGAAAAAACCATTGGCGAATGGTTAAAATCCCGCGGATGCCGAGAGAAAATAGTGTTGTCAACAAAAGGAGGGCATCCGAATCTCTCATCTATGGACATATCGCGCTTGTCGCGGGAAGAATTGGAGTTTGATCTAAATAACAGCCTTAAAAATCTTAAAACTGGATTTATTGACATATATTGGCTTCATAAGGATGATGAGAATATCCCGGTTGAAGCTCTCATAGAGATAATGAACGACTTTATTGCATCTGGAAAGGTAAGAAGCATAGGGGTTTCAAACTGGCGTTATGAAAGAATAAAAAAAGCAAACGATTATGCTGAAAAGCATGGACTTTTTCCTTTTATTTCAAGTCAGATACAATACAGTATAGCAACTCTAAACATGAGTGCTCTTCCCAAACTTATATGGGGAATGTCGCCGTATGACGATGAATATAAAAAATACTGCGCTGACAATATAAATATTTTTGCGTTTTCATCTCAGTCAAAGGGCTTTTTCGGAATGTTAAGCGGTGACAGTGCTGCAAATATGCCTGAAAATGTAAAATCCGAATATTTAAATGAATCAAATATTGCTTTAGCAGAGCGTCTTAAAACTCTGGCATGCAGTAAAAATGTCAATATTTCTTCCTTGCAGACGGCAGCTTTGATAAGCGACAGCAAGCTTAATGTTTTTGCGCAGATAGGCACAAAAAATCCGCGCAGGTTAAATGAAATACTGAAATATTCAGATTTAAAACTTTCTAAAGATGAAATAGAATGGCTCTTAGCCGGTGAAACAAATAAATATTAAAGCTTTTATAAAAATATTGTTAGACAGTTTTAACAAAGAAACATAATATTTTTTTACACGCAAATAATTATTTTGTAACAATCAATTAATACTTTATCAAAAAAATTAAGTAGCAAATAAGTATAATATATAAATAATGATGCACTGTTAAAATAGATGCATCGGAAAGGTTGGCAAAAAGCATGACGAAACGAAAACTTTTGGCAGTGTTTATATCTGCTGTCATAATCTTAAGTGCTATTCCGTTAGCAACTGTATCCGCGGCGGCAGGCGTAAATGATTTAGATGGCGAAAGAACTGTCTTTTTAGGAACATTCGGAAAAGTATCTTACAATGGGAAATCATACGAATCCTTTAAAACTTTTTCGGATGCATTGAATGCTCTCGGTTCGGAAGGCGGACGTATAGTGCTTTCAGGCAATATATCAGTAGGAGAATTTAATGATATAAGTGGCAGAAAACCTATAACAATTGTCGGTATAGGAGCAAACGCAAGGGGAAATCTTATCGATTTTTCGGGTCAGCCTGAAATAAATCTTAAGGGTGACCTGTCTTTAGGAAATGTCAATATAAAGACTGATGCAGGAGCATATATTCTGACCAACGGATTTAAATTTGATACATTTGATAATTTTGATACATATCACACTGAGCAATATGTCGCAGATGGTCCTCATATTATCGAATATCCAAATCCTCCGAGCGTAGCTCCGGGTTCTGCTGAAAACGGTGGTGCATTTGCACTTACCGCCGGCACATATTCGACCATAAGCGCTGGATCAGTAAACGGATATGAGGTAAATGGAAACACAGTTGCAATACTTGAAGAGGGCAAGGCAGATTTATGTGTTGCCGGTAACGTTGGAAATGGAGTTCTTAACGGTGATTCCAAGCTTACTGTAAACGGAGGCACAATATCAAAATTCATTACCGGTTCAGACGGCGGAACAATCAACGGTAATGTTATCTCAGTGATTAACGGAGGAACTATAAGTGAACTTATAATCGGAGCGACTGACGGATCAGTTATAAACGGCAACCTAATTGTTTCTGTAAACGGCGGAACTATTGAAAAAGTAGAATCAGCCGGCGGCAGCATTACAGGGAAAAGAATAATTATGGTTAATCCGGAATCTGGTCTTGACAGCGATTTGTTTGAAGCGGATTACATAATCGAAGTTGTTGGCGGAAAATGTGAACCGATATTTGAAGATTCAGAGCTTAAAGGCTTTTTTATATGTGACAATCTTGGTATACCGGCAACCGAAATTAAAGTGAACGGGACAGTCTTTTCGGCTGAAGACTCAGTGTATGTGCTTCAGGAAGGTAAAAATTCTGTCGAAGTTGAAAACAATGTGACGCTAAGCATAAACAGAAATGCAGAGTTTGTCGACGGATACGAAGACGGTACTTTCCGTCCTCAGAATAATATGACAAGAGCCGAGGCGGTAACGCTTCTTTCAAGACTGTTAGTTGATGACGAATATGTCCAGGGACATATTAGTTCCGATTTCAGCGATGTTGAAGAAGGTTCATGGTATGAATCGTATATCGGATTCTTTGAAAAACTTGGTTTTCTCGATCTTATAGCCAAAGATTACGGACTTAAATTTGCTCCTGATGAAAATATAACCAGAGCGGAATTTACTCAGCTCATATACGAAATTTCTGTTTTGAGCGAAAAAAGTTCAGCTTCCATGAAGCTCCGCAATTTTGCTGATGTAGACTCTAAAAATAAGTATTCGACAGCTATAGGTTACGGAGTTTCTCAAAACATAATAGCAGGGTATGAAGACGGCACTTTCCGTCCTGACAATAGTATTACACGTGCGGAAGTAGTGACAATGGTAAACAGACTGCTCGGCAGGATACCGAACGGACAGCCCGGCACAAATAATTTCAGTGACATTTCAGATCACTGGGCAAATTCGCAAATACTTGCGGCATGTAATCCTGAAAATGTTTCATGGACTCAAAGCGCACAGGAAGATAAATATGTACTTACCGGTTCTTCTACAAAAGATTATGTTATAGGTCTTTATGAACAAAGTTCATCTTTGTCTGCTGATGCAATACGCGAAGGTGTAGATATTATATCCGAGCAGGTAAAATCAGATATTTTAAATTCTAAGGACGAACTTGATCTTACCGGCAAAAAAGTTATTTATATATCAGAGAAAAACGGAAATGATGAAAATGACGGTCTTACGCCTGAAACTGCTATTAAGACAATAGCCGGACTTTCAAATATAAAATTTTTGAGAAATGCGGCGGTACTTTTTGAGAGAGGCGGAATATACAGAGGACAGATTGTATGTTCGCCAAATACATATTACGGAGCATACGGTGAAGGACCGAAGCCGCTGATTATGCAGTCCAGACGCAATTATGCTGATGAATCGTTGTGGGTAGAAACTGAATATCCTAACGTATACATGTGTACCGAACTTCTTAAAAATGTCGGAGTCATAGGTTTTGATCATGATTTGTTCGATTACAGTGCGGCAAGCTATGATGAAACATACGGCTGGATAATGAATAAAAATATAGCTGGGTTTAACGGAATAGAAGATATGGATACTGATTTGCAGTTCTACTCAGATATACAGGATAATGATCTCAATAAGCTTTGCCCGCTTTATGTATATTCAACTGAAGGAAATCCCGGAAAACGTTTTTCGTCTATTGAAATTGGAGAGAAATATGATATTATAGACGGTACGCCTGTAAATGTTACAATTGATAATTTGGCATTTAAATTCACAGGTGCGCACGCTATAGGTGTAAGCGGAGCAACGAAGTTCCAGGTTAAAAACTGTGTATTCTCTTGGTTGGGAGGATCGCTGCTTTCTCTTGATTTCTTCAACAGCGGAAACCCTGTAAACTATGGCAATGCAATTGAAACCGGAACATGCAACGGATATTACCTCGATGATAACTGGATGTATCAAATTTATGATACAGGCGTCACGCATCAGTGCTCCAGAGGTACTGGTTCGAGAGTTCAGAAAGATGTGCGGTATACAGGAAACCTTATAGAGTATGTACACTGGGGAATTGAATTTTATAATTCACCTGAAGGAAAAACAGAGAATGATATTCGAATAACAGACGGCGTATACGACGCATACAATATTTGCAGATTCGGAGGTTATGGTTGGGGATCTATTGTAAGATACCGCCAGACAAGTGCGCAGCTGTATTGCGGATCATCTTTGAGTGATAACGAAAACCAGCTCACAGAATACAATATTTTCGACAGATGTGCCGGTAATCTTTTAACTTTGCCTTCCAATTCTAATGAAGTGGATGATAAAAACATTTATATTCAGACAATAGGTAACAAACTTGGAAACTTAAAAGGTACAAATGTTACATGTGGTTTCGAATCTGCAAAACATATTGCAGATATATGGGGAGATAAAAACGCAGTAGTGATAGTTATAGATCCCGAGAAAGAGCCGATAGAACAATATAACAAATAAGTTCCCGTTGATTTAAATTCACCGTTCATACTAATAAATGGACGGTGAATTTGTTTTTAAAGCCGATTATTTTAATAAAATTGAAAATTTTTCTTTACATATTGTTAAATAGAATATATAATATAATAAACAAGCCTTTTAATACAGCATGTTTACTTTGCATAGATCAAAGGAGAATAACAAAATATTATGAAGCAGTATCTTGAAGTAGGTTCTGTTATAAATAAACGCGGACTTCGAGGGGAAGTAAAAATAGAATGTTATTGTGACAGCCCTGAAGTGTTGTGCTCTATAAAAGAGTTGTATCTTGATTCTGAGGGGAAAAAAAGAATAAAAGTTTTATCGTCAAATAGTTACAAAGGATATGTATATATAAAGTTTGAAGGCATTTCTAATGTCGAGGATGCAGATAAATTGAGAGGAATGACGCTGTATGCTGACCGCAAAAGTATACCTGTTGACGAAAATAGGGTATTTATTGATGATATAATCGGTCTTCAGGTCTATAATGCTGATACGGGGAAAATATACGGAAAACTTACTGAAGTATTTAATCACGGAGCAAGTGATGTATATACGGTTTCCTCCGGGGAAAAGGATTACTATATACCTGCTGTTCCCGAATTTGTTGTTTCTGTAAATGTTGAAAAAGGAATAGCAGTTCGTCCAATACCGGGTATGTTTGATGAGGCGGAGGAAATCTGATGAGATTTGACATTCTTTCTGTTTTTCCGGAAATGATAAGACCGGCATTAACTGAAAGTATATTAGGCAGAGCATGTAGTAAGGGAATACTTGAGATAAATCTTCATAATATACGTGATTATACTACAGATAAGCATCGCCGCACAGATGACACTCCTTACGGAGGCGGATGGGGAATGGTAATGACTTGCCAACCGATAATAGACTGCCATAAGGCGGTTGTGGGTGAAGACAAGGATTTATTGACAGTTTATATGTCTCCAAGCGGTAAAGTGCTTAATCAAAAACTTGCAATGAAACTTGCAAAACAAAAGCGCATAGTTATTATTTGCGGTCATTACGAGGGAATAGATCAAAGGATAATAGATTCAATAGTCGATGAAGAAATTTCAATAGGAGACTATGTTCTTACAGGTGGAGAAATGCCGGCAGCAATTCTTGTAGACTGTGTTTCAAGGCTGATTCCGGGAGTACTGCCGGATGAAGAGTGCCATGAGGATGAAAGCATTGAATCAGGGCTTTTGGAATATCCTCAGTATACAAAGCCGTCTGAATATGCAGGAATGAAAGTGCCTGAAGTTCTGCTGAGCGGAAATCATGCGAATATAAACAAATGGCGAAGGCAAAAATCTATCGAGAAAACATTTAAGGTTCGCCGTGACTTGATAAGAAAAAAAAGATTTTCGGAAGAAGAAAAAAAATATATTGAATCACTGAAAGAAATTCAAAAAACAAAGATCGAATAAAAGGAGATATCGCAGAAGATGAAGCAAAACAAAGTAAATTCATCTGAAAATAAGAGGAAACATTATGGTTCATATGCGCTTAAGATATCCTCTTGCGTTGATAGAGCTTTTCATTCATCATTATTTTATCATTTTTTCCGCTCGCATTATAAAACTGAAAAACGCTTTTCAGATGGTTTTTTCAGAAACATGCTATATTCTGAAAAAATAGGCGGAGGGATAAGGATTTTTAAAAATACCTTTGCTAAGAGTAGTGAGACAAGCATTATTGTAAATGAAATTAAAAAATTTTATAGAGGAATTCTTTTCTGCAGTATTCATGGATATGCTGTCATAATGCTTTATTTTGGGATATATGCACTTGCTATCAGCGCAATAAAAACAGCACTGTTTGGCAACTATGAAATTTTGCCCGGCAATGCGTATTGGTCCGTAATAATGATCATTATTTCTTTTATTTTGCTTCCGGTTCGAAGTTCGCTTTCAGAATTTGTAAGAAACAGCAGGATTTTGTCATTTATAAGTGAGTGCTTCTTCGTAACTGGGAATCATTCTTTAAAAAATGATGTTTCTGAAATTAAAATTTCAAACGGAGTTTATATTTTAACCGGTACTTTTTTGGGATTTTTAACTTTTTTCTTTTCAATAGGTGATTTGCTTATTGCAATTTTTGTAATGTTTTTGGTTTTGTTATCATTTAAAACTCCTGAAAACTCTCTACCTGTTTTAATTATTTCAAGTCCATTTTTATCGGAAACTTCTCTTATAGTATTTTGTTTTTTTGCTTTTTGTGCTTATTTATTTAAAGTTATGCGAGGAAAGAGAAGTTTTAACGTTCGTTTTTTTGATTTGCTTATATTGCTAAGCGTTGTCATAATTATATTTGGCGGATTTAATTCGACAAATCGAATGGGATTTTCGCATGATTCTGTCTTTATCGCAAGTATTTCTCTTATTTATTTTATTATACGAAATTGCGTTAAAAGTGAAAATTTGTGCCGAAAATGCATAAGAGCAATACTTGTATGTTCTGTTACAATGTCATTTATGATACTTTATCAAAGGATTTTTAATATTGATTACGACAATGTTATTATAGAATTTGTTAAATCACATATAAACATTTATGAATTTTCATCATCAGAAAAAATAGCATCAGGAGAGTTTTTACTGATATTACTCCCATTTGCAATAATGGCTCAAATAATTTCAAATACCTATACTGCAAAGTTTTTATCTGCAATATCTATTATTATTTGTACTATTGCAATTGTTGCAATAGGTTCAAAGGGCCTAATGATGGCTTTTGCAGTATGTATTTTGCTTTATATTACATCTTCTTTTAAAAATCCGTTTATTTCTGTAATTACTGTAATTTTGATATATGCTGTCTTATCTGTATTTATATCAAACTCATCGTTTTTAGGTAATGACAGGTTTTTTAATATAAATGACTATAAAGAAAATATATTGCTAACGGCTTCAAAGATTGCTTCTGACAACTTTATTGCTGGAATAGGAATAGGAAAAGATAACTTTTCTAAAATCTTAAGAATGTATATGAATTTCGGGAACAACAGCATTTCAAGCTGTTATAATATTTATCTGCAGATTTTTGTTCAAACAGGTTTCTTTGGATTTATGTTTTTTATATGTGCTTTCATCAATTATCTTAAGATACAGTTTTCATGCCTGTCGGAAAACAGGGTAAAAAGCATATTTGCATCACTTGTTGCGATATCATCAATAAGTTTTGCCTCGGTTATCGCATTTAGGGGCTTGACCAGCGAAATTTTAAGCAACCCTAAAACTCTTTTCGTGTTTTTTGTTGTATTAGGCATATCTTCTGCAACATATTATTCCTTTGAAAACAATAATTTATCATATAATGAGGATTAGAAAAATGTTTAATAACAGTTCTTTTCGTAAATTTAATATTATAGACTGCATTGCAGCGGTTATAATAGTTGCTGCAGTTGCAGCCACATTATACTATTTTACGCAAAAAGATGGATTGTTTAAAAAATATAAATATCCGATAGAATATGAAATAACAGTTGAAAGCATAGATACTGAATTTACAAATAATCTTACTGCTGGAGATATATTATATCATCAGGCGACAGCTTTTGAATTGGGTACAGTAAAATCTGTGAGCAGTTTGCAGACAGATTCAAGATATTCAAAAATGAAGATAATTTTATCGGCAGAGGCAGAAAAACATGACGGACAGCTAAGCGTAAACGGAGTTATTGTTTCAGAGGGCAAGTATATTGATTTTAGAACTGCTGACCTTGTATGCAGCGGCAAATGCACGTCGGTAAATATTTTGCCGGAAGGAGATAACTAAATTGAAGAAAAATATAAAGAAGTTTAACGGCACAGATGTTGTTATTTTGTTGGCTTTGATTGCTGTCGCAAGTGCAATTATATTCAGAAATTCTGCTGAAAAGATGATTGAGGATCTGTTTTATAAAACACAAATAACATATTTTGTGCTTGCTGATAAAGAAGGTACAGAAAATCTTAAAGAAGGAATGATTTTGTTCGACAGCGAAAAAAATATGCTTGGAACTGTTGAAAATATAAAAGACGATACTGATGCATCAGAAGAATATCCGGATAGATATGAGATAGAAATATCAACGCAAGGTATGAGGGATTCAATAGGAACATATATCGGTGACGGAATGTTTATAGCTCCGGGTAAAAACTTGCAATTATACACAGATGAGAACAATTCTTTTATTTGTATTGTAAGAAAAGTAGAAATTGAAGAATAAATATCTCATAATATGTTAAATATATACAGAAAAGCTATAATTAAAAAAAAATACTTGATTTTAATTTTTAATTTTGGTATAATAATAATAAATTTAAAAGTAATTAAGTTCCGTAGAAGGAGTAAGGCGATCATGACTTCAAAAGATATCATTATAAAAAACAGCGTAGGACTCCATGCAAGGCCGGCAACATTTTTTATTCAAAAAGCAAACACATATAAGAGTTCTATATGGGTTGAATGCGGCGATAGGCGTGCAAACGCAAAAAGTCTTCTCGGTGTTCTTTCTCTTGCTATTGTGAACGGCACTAAGGTTACTCTTATAGCAGACGGACCTGATGAGGTAGAGGCTCTTGATGGACTTTGCGCTCTTATTGACAGTGGATTTGACGAGCGTTAAAAGTATTGCCAAAATGCTGCGGAAATAGTATTATGTTATTGGAGAGGAGTCGTTTATTATTCGGCTCCTTTATTTTATGGAGGTTAAGTGATGACACGCGATGAGCTCATTGAGAAGGTAAAATTGCTTCCATATTCACCTGGGGTTTATATGATGAAAGATAAACACGGGAAAATAATATATGTCGGAAAGTCAAAATCATTGAGAAATCGTGTATCATCGTATTTTCAAGATCCAGTTCGCCTAAATGTAAAAACCGCAAAGCTTTCATCAAATATATTTGATTTTTCCTGTGTTTATACAGATACGGAAACCGAAGCTTTGATTCTTGAAAATGAACTTATTAAGCGTCACACCCCTAAATACAATATAAAATTAAAGGATTCTAAAAGCTATCCCTATGTAAGAATAAGTAATTCGGAATATCCAACTATATTGCTTGCCAGGACAAGAAAAAACGACAAAAGTCGCTATTTTGGTCCATATACCTCAACCAAAGCGGTACGCGATATTATTGATACTGTAAATAGGATATTTAAAACGGCTTCCTGCGGAAAAAAGTTCGAATTCGGCAAAGCTGTTTGCCGTCCTTGTCTTAATTATCATATCGGAAGATGTTCTGCTCCGTGTACGGGCAAAATTTCACCTGAGGAATATCGTCAGATTTTTTCGGAAATTGAAGATTTTTTAGAAGGTAATTTTTCAAAGATCATTGATGGTTTGACTGTAAAAATGCAGGCTGCTGCTGAAGAAATGAAATTTGAAGCAGCAGCGCAATACAGAGACCGAATAGCGGCTCTTTCAAGATTAGGTGAAAATCAAAAAATATTATCAGATTTTAACACTGATCGCGATGTGTTCGGAATATATGAAGGAGATACGCTGTGTGTTATATCAGTATTATTTATTCGTTCAGGAAAACTTATAGACAAAGAGCTGATATTCTTTTCATCAGACGAACTGACAGAAAGCTCGGCGCTTGCAGATTTAATTATGAGATATTACAGCACTCATGAATATGTTCCTAAAAGCATAATGTTGTCTTTTGATCTTTCCGACGATGAGATTTCTGAGATAACAGAATATGTTAATTTAAAGGCTGAAAAAAAAGTAGAAGTGCGTGTACCTCATAAAGGTATAGGAAAAGAGCTTGCCGCACTTGCATGTGAAAATGCGCGCCAGGCGGTCGAACAATATTCAAAAGAACAAAGCCATAGCATAAAGGTTCTTACCCATTTATGTGAGTATTTGGCTCTCGACAGTATACCGGTGCGTATTGAGGCATACGATATATCAAATAACGGTAAAGATAGCATGTACGCCGGTATGATAGTAATTGAAAACGGAAGTTTTAAGAAAAGTGATTATAGGACATTTACAATAAAAACCGTTGAAGGAATAGATGATTATGCTTCAATGAGAGAGGTGTTGTCAAGAAGATTGTCAAAGTTGCGCGAGGCTATCAGTAATGGAACTGAAAAAGATGATTCTTTTTCAAAAGTTCCGGATCTGATATTATTGGACGGAGGCGCCGGACATGTTGCAGCTGTAAGACCGCTTCTTGATCAGTATAACCTCCCTATAAATCTTTTTGGTATGGTAAAAGATTCTTTTCATAAGACAAGAACTCTTACAGATGGAAATAATGAAATAAGCATATCAAATGTACAGGATATATTTACTTTTATATATAAAATTCAAGAGGAAGTGCATAGGTTTACTTTTTCAAAGATGGACGCATCCAGAAGAAAGACAGTAAAAAATTCATCGTTAGAAAAAATCGACGGGATCGGTGCAGTAAAGGCAAAAGATATATTAAAACACTTTAAAACACTTTCTGCAGTAAAAAATGCAAGCATATCAGAGCTTGCTAAAGTGAATGGTATAAGTCTAAAAAATGCCGAAAATATATATTATTATTTCCATGGAAATAATAAAAATAAAGAAGATTAAGTAAAAGACAATAAAAAGGAGAAACCAAATGAGAATTATTACCGGAACTGCAAGAGGTATGAAGCTTGAAACTCTTGATGGTGAAGAAATTATTCGTCCTACCTCAGATAGAGTAAAGGAAGGGCTATTTAGTGCTATCCAATTTGATATTTCAGGGAAAAGAGTGTTAGACCTGTTTGCCGGCAGCGGTCAACTCGCATTAGAGGCATTGAGCAGGGGAGCTGACAGCGCTGTTATAATAGATGAGAGTGAAAAAGCAGTAGAAATAATAAAAACAAATGCAAAAAAAACAAATTTAATGAAGAAATGCAGAATTGCTAGACAAGATTACAGTGAATATTTAAAGTCAGCGAATAACAGAGAAAAATTCGGTCTCATTTTTCTTGATCCTCCGTATTCTAAAGACATACCTGGAGAGGTTTTAAAAAAATTGTGCCGAACCGATATTATAGAAGATAATGGGATAGTAGTGTGTGAATCGGAACATGATAACATGAATGAAGATATATACAATTTAAAATTCATAAAAAAATATAAATACGGCAGAACATTTATTGCTATATTTACAAAAAAAGATGATACAGGGGAAGGGGAAGCGGAAAAAAATGAAAACTGATCTTTTGAGAGCTGTTATTCCGGGAAGTTATGATCCAATTACGTTGGGGCACGTTGATTTAATACGCCGTACGGCACAAATTTTTGATGATGTAATAGTGCTTATTTGCATAAATTCTTCAAAACGAGGCCTTGTATCTCCTGAAGTAAGAAAATTGCTTGCAGAAGACGGCGTTTCTGAAATGAAAAATGTTCGGGTAGATTGCTGTGGAGGATTATTTGCCGATTATTGCAATGACAACAGTATTGATGTAATCGTTAAAGGAGTAAGAAATTTTGCTGATTATGCTTATGAAACTGAGCTTAAAGCATATAACGATAGAATTTTTTCAGATAAGTTTAAAAAAGTGCCTGAAACGATTTTCATGCCGTCTAATGAGAAACTTTCTTATTGCAGTTCGACTTTTGTACGTGAAATGTTAAAATATAATGAGGATGTGACAAATTATGTGCCTAATGCAGAACTGCTTTTAAGGTATGTTAACAGGTAAAAAAATATATATAATTTGTAAATATTTGAAAAGCTGTGAATATTTGACAGTATATTGCTTGAAAATTTTTATCGCATATAGTATAATTATATAAATAGATTGTGAAAAAATATTTATTATGAGGTGAAAAATATGCTGAATAAGAAATCGATTGAAGACATTGAGGTAACAGGCAAAAAGGTTCTTGTGCGCTGCGATTTTAATGTTCCTCTTCAGGATGGCGTTATAACAAGCGATAAAAGAATTGTAGAAGCTTTGCCGACTATCAAGTATTTGCTTGAAAAAGGCGCTAAAGTTATTCTTTGCTCACACATGGGTAAGCCGCACGGCATTTTTACCGAAGGGTTTAGTTTAAATAAAAAAGAAAAAGCAAAACTTGCCGAATTACCAGAGGCTGATCAGGCAGCTGCAAAAGCTGAAATGATTAAGAAGGCAATATCTGACGACTCCAAGAAATTTACTCTTAAGCCTGTTGCAGACAGATTAAATGAATACCTTGACGGTAAAGTTGTTTTTGCTTCTGATATTATTGGAGACGACGCTAAGGCTAAAATTGCTGCTCTTGAAAATGGTAAGGCGGTTCTCCTTGAAAATGTCCGTTTTGATGAAAGAGAAACAAAGAACGATCCGCAGCTTTCAAAAGCTCTTGCCGATCTTTGCGATATATATGTAAATGATGCTTTTGGCTCAGCTCATAGAGCTCATTGCTCAACTGCGGGTGTAACAGAGTTTGTAGACACTTGTGTATGCGGTTTCCTTATTCAGAAAGAAATTACTATTATGGGCGGAGCTCTCGCTGATCCTAAGCGTCCGTTCGTCGCTATTCTCGGGGGAGCTAAGGTATCAGATAAAATAGGCGTTATTCAAAATCTTATTGATAAGGTTGATACGCTTATTATAGGCGGAGGAATGGCATACACATTTTTCCGTGCATTTGGGAATAATGTAGGAACTTCTATTTGTGAAGAGGACAAGCTTGATCTTGCTCGTGAGCTTGTTGAAAAGGCCCGTGAAAAGGGTGTAAACTTCTTACTTCCGGTTGATAACATTATCGGAAGAGAGTACAGCGAAGATACTACATTTATGGAAATTTACTCAGATTCTATTCCGGACGGCTGGATGGGACTTGATATAGGAGAAAAGACACAAGAGCTTTTTGCAAAGACAATAAAAGGCGCAGGCACTGTAGTTTGGAACGGACCGATGGGCGTTTCGGAATGGGACAATTTTGCAGGCGGTACTATAGCAGTTGCTACTGCTGTTGCAGACAGCGGCGCAGTTTCCATAATAGGTGGGGGCGATTCAGCTGCTGCTGTTGAAAAGTTAGGCTTTGCCGATAAAATGACTCATATATCAACAGGTGGCGGAGCTTCGCTGGAATTCCTTGAAGGAAAAGAATTGCCCGGAATAGCTTGTCTTGAAAATAAGTAATATTGAAAAAATTGAGGGCAGCGCCATTGACAGCGTATGCCCTCCAGATATGTTAATAAGCAATTTTAAAAAGTTATATAGTGAAAGGAAAAATAAGATGAGAAAAAAAGTAATTGCGGGAAACTGGAAAATGAATAAAACACCCGCTGAGACCACTGTTTTTATCAATGAATTAAGCAAAGTGACTGCCGGCAAAAACAACTGCGATATTATTGCTTGCGTGCCGTTTGTAGATATCCAAAATGCAGTTGCTGCAGCAAAGGGAACAAATATAAAGATAGGTGCGCAAAACGTGCATTTTGAAAAGAGCGGAGCATTTACCGGAGAAATATCAGCTGATATGCTTCTTGATCTCGGAGTAGAATATGTTATAATAGGCCACAGCGAAAGACGTCAATATTTTGGCGAGACAGATGATACAGTAAATCTACGTGTAAAAGCTGCTTTGAGTGCTGGACTTATTGTTATACTTTGTATAGGCGAACTTCTTGCTCAGAGAGAAGACGGTATAACGTCAGAAATACTTTCAATGCAGACAAAGAAGGCTCTTAAAGGTCTTACTAAAGATCAGATGAAGAACGTTATTATAGCATATGAGCCTGTATGGGCAATCGGTACCGGAAAGACTGCAACTGCAGAGCAGGCAAATGAAGCATGTCTTATAGTAAGAGATGCGGTAGCAGAGATTTTTGATAAGGAAACAGCAGAAAACACGATCATTCAGTACGGCGGATCTATGAACGCAAAGAACGCTGCAGAGCTTCTTGCAATGGAGAACGTAGACGGAGGACTTATAGGAGGCGCTTCTCTTAAATCAGCCGATTTCGGAATTATAGTTGACGCCGCTCAATAATAAATAAAAATAAGTTTTATACATTAAATAAGCAGGCATAAGAGCTTTGGGAAGACTTATGCCTGTTTTTTATAAGATAAAAAAAGAGAGGAAATCGCTTTCCTCTCTTTTTTAACACTAATTTTTATTGTCAATATGTACGTCAAGCTGATTGTACGGAATTGAAATTCCCGCAGCGTCAAGCTCGTTTTTTACACTTTCGTTAATATCAAAATAAACGTTCCAGTAATCTGAAGATAGTGTCCAAACTCGCAAAACCAATTTTATCGCACTGTCAGCATATTCTGAAAGGCGGCAAACAGGAGCAGGATCATCAAGCACAAGAGAATGTGACTTGCATATATCGAGAATAATCTGTTCGGCCTTTAAATAATCTGCCTCATATGCAATTGAAAACGTAAAATCGACTCTGCGAGTGTCTTTTGAGCTGTAATTTGTAATAGTGCTGTTAGCAAGAGTACCGTTTGGAATATGAATTACCTTGTTATCAGGAGTTCTGAGAATGGTATAAATTATGTGTATGTCTTCAACTGTTCCGGATATTCCCTGAGTTTCTATATAATCGTCTATTTTAAAAGGTCTGGTAAGAATGATAAGTACACCGCCGGCAAAATTTGACAGCGACCCCTGAACCGCAAGCCCCACACCTAATCCGAGGGTCGCAATAAGTGCGGAAATACTTGCGGTATCAAAGCCGAGATATCCAAGAAGAAAACATATTACGAGGATCTTTGTTCCGAATTTAAATACATATCTAAGAGATTTTCCGATAGTTTTGTCGATATTTTTTTTGATACATATTTTTTTTATAACATTTGTAAAATGGTTAATGACAGGGAATGATATAAAAATAACTACAAAAGCCACTAAAATTTTTACTCCGGCGGTTGTAAGCCATTTTAATAATTCGGCAACAATATTTTCCATAATACCAAACTCCTAAATAATTATTATTTCATTAAATCCTGAACATAAATAATTTTAGGTCCTGTTTGTTCCTTTTTTGGTTCGGATTTAGCGGTTTCATTTGACTCAGGAGCAGAAACTCTTCCATCGCGAACATCGAAGAATTTTGCGGCAACCTGAGGGAATAATGCATAACTAAGAACGTCTTCTTCACTCTTGGCAATACCCTTAGTTTCCTCACGGTATTTTTCAAGTTCCGGTTTAATATTGTCCGCAGGCCTGCATGTAATAACAGGAGTATCTCCGATAGCTTTCTTTCTGACCTCTTCATTTACCTCAGCCGGTAGACGGCCGTATTCTCCGGCGAGCAAACCTTTTGACTCTTTAGTTACCATCTTATATCTTTCCCCTGAAAGAACATTTAAAACTGCCTGCGTACCTACGATTTGGCTGGTCGGAGTAACAAGAGGCGGATATCCGAAATCTTTTCTTACACGCGGGATTTCAGCGAGAACATCATAATATTTATCTTCGGCATTGGCTTGTTTCAGCTGTGAGATTAAATTTGAAAGCATTCCTCCGGGAACCTGATATAATAGTGTATTAGTATCAACATTTAATACTTTTGGATCAAGATATCCCTGCTCTTTCAGTTTTGTCGCAACTTTACGGAAATGAGCAGCGGCTTCTGAAAGCTTTGAAAGATCAAGACCGGTATCACGCTCAGTACCCTTTAAGGTTGCAACTAATGATTCGGTAGCTGGTTGAGAAGTACCGTTTGCAAGAGGAGAAAGCGCGCAGTCAACAATATCTACGCCTGCCTGTGTTGCCATAAGGTTGACCATATCTCCTGTACCAGTGGTATTATGAGTATGAAGATGAATAGGTACTTTTACATTTTCTTTAAGCTTTTTAACAAGAGAATATGCAGAGTAAGGAAGAAGAAGGTTAGCCATATCCTTAATACATATTACATCAGCCCCCATTTCTTCAAGCTGACGTGCAAGATTAACGAAATATTCTTCGTTGTGGACTGGGGAAACAGTATAGCTTATGGCAGCCTCGCATATGCCACCGTACTTTTTGCAGCTTTCCATTGCCATACGCATATTTCTTGTGTCATTAAGTGCATCAAAAATTCTTATTACATCAATACCGTTTTCAATAGATTTTTCAACAAATTTTTCAACAACATCATCTGCATAATGTTTGTAGCCAAGTATATTTTGTCCGCGAAGCAACATTTGAAGCTTTGTTTTAGGCATAGCTTTTTTTAGCTTGCGCAATCTTTCCCACGGATCTTCGTTTAAAAAACGCATGCATGAATCAAAAGTAGCGCCGCCCCAGCATTCAAGTGACCAATATCCCATATTGTCGAGCAATTCGCAGGCAGGCAGCATATCTTCAATACGCATTCTTGTGGCGGCTTGAGACTGATGAGCGTCACGGAGAATGGTATCAGTTATTTTTAAAGGATTATTGTTTGCCATGGTCTGTCAACTCTTTCTCCGACACGATTCATATTTGCACAGAGCTGTCGGAACTCTGTGCAAAAGTATAGTATATAGAATAGATAGGCTAAATAAAATTAACCAAACAACGACAAAAGAACTCCGGCTGCAATTGCCGAGCCGATAACACCGGCAACATTCGGACCCATTGCGTGCATGAGAAGGAAGTTTCTCGGGTTATCTTTCTGTCCTACGACCTGGGAAACTCGTGCAGCCATAGGTACTGCAGAAACTCCGGCTGAGCCGATAAGCGGATTGATCTTATTTTTAAGGAAGAGATTCATAAACTTAGCAAGCAGCACACCGCCGGCAGTACCTAGACCAAAGGCGATAACGCCCATAACAATAATTTTTATAGTACTTATACTAAGGAATGTTTCAGCAGTAGCGGTAGCACCGACCGTAATTCCGAGGAAGATAGTAACAATATTGCAGAGTTCGTTTTGCGCGGTTTTTGAGAGCCTTTCAGTAACGCCTGATTCTCTGAAAAGATTACCGAGCATAAGACAGCCAACCAATGGCGTAGCAGAAGGAACGAGAACAGCAACACATACAGATACTACTATCGGGAAAATTATTTTTTCTTTTTTTGAAACAGGGCGAAGCGCCTTCATTTCAATCATTCTTTCCTTTTTGGTGGTAAGAGCTTTCATAATAGGCGGCTGTATTACCGGAACAAGAGCCATATATGAATAAGCTGCAACAGCGATCGGTCCTAAGAGATGAGGAGCAAGACGGCTTGTCACATAAATTGCCGTAGGACCGTCTGCACCGCCGATTATACCGATAGAACTTGCCTCTGCAGGAGTAAATCCTAAGAAACAAGCTGCTACATAAGTAACAAAAATTCCAAGTTGCGCGGCAGCACCTAAAAGAAGACTTTTCGGATTAGCAATAAGCGGACCGAAATCAGTCATTGCACCTACTCCGAAGAATATAAGGCATGGATAGATTCCAAGCTTAACGCCGAGATACAAATAGTCAAGCAATCCGGGAGTGATAGAATTTGTAGCGTCAAACAGATTCCAGTGCGCATGACCGTCTGCAAACAGCTCTTCATGGAACATTTCAGCGCCGGGAAGGTTAGTGAGAAGCATACCAAATGCGATTGGGAGCAAAAGAAGCGGTTCATAACCTTTTCCTATTGCTAAATACATGAGTACACATGCGATCAAAATCATTATCAAACATTTAGGATCTTCCATAAAACCGGCGACTGCCGTCTGTTTAATAAAATTACGAACAGCTTCAAGAGGAGTAACTTCTTCCTGATTGAGAATATCCTCAAATAAGAAGCTGTTAGATTCTATCGTGTCATAGTCGACACCGTCAGATGATGAGATCTGATATTGAACATTTATATTTATTATAGGATCATTAGTTTCCAAAGAAGCTATATGATATACAAGAGTATATTCTTTACCGGCTTCTACCATCACACCATAATATTGATATGCATCGTTATTATAGCCCTCTAAAACGACCCCTGAATCTTCAGGTATTTCAATAGCAGGAAGAAAAGCAATGTCTTTGTTGGAGATATTTGCTATAGTAACCGAAAGAGATTTTTCTCCCTCGTCATTTTCGATTATGCCGGCGCTTTTAATTTTAAGGTATGCATTTTCCTGTTCCTCATCATCATTGGAAGAAGCAGATGCGAATACAGTAGCTGTAAAAGCAGAAAATAGAAAAATGCACACTGCAAACAGCGCAAGAAACTTTTTCTTCATAATAGTATCCCTTTCCTCGATTGATTAATTGATAGAGAAAAGAAATGTTCCTGACTCGACGGTAGCACCTTTTGCAACGCCTACAGCAGAAACTGTACCGTCAACAGGTATCATTATTTCATTTTCCATTTTCATTGCTTCAAGTATCATGCCTACCTGTCCGGCTTTAACGGAATCTCCGACTTTTATATTTACGGCGAGAATGTTTCCGGGCATAGGAGCATTAACTTTTTCTCCACTGACAGGTGCAGAAGCTGCAACTGGTTCTGCTGCCTTTGCCGCAGGAGCTGACTCTGATGATGTATTGGCAGAAGATTTGATTTCGGAAGCATCAACTTCCTCTATAGATACTTCATAAAATGTTCCGTTTACATTGATTTTGTACTGTTTCATAGCTGTTTTAACTCACCTTTCTTATAAAAAATTACAGTTTCTTGATTGAAAGAATGCGAATCCCTGAAATATCTTTTTCACTGTACTCGGCAACAGCTGCCGCAATAGCTGCTGCAAGCTCCGGCCTTGAAGGAATTGTGTCTGGAATTGAAGGTGCGGGTATATTATTTTCGCTCATAGCTTCTTCAGCGGGATTTTTCTGAAAAAGCCTGATTAAATAACTCATAATCATGCATACGATTATTATGAATATAAGACCTATAAACACCGTGCCAAGTCCCATCAAAACGACAAAACCGCTATTCATAACTTTACCTCCATTAATTTTAATAATTATATCGTGAAAAGGCTGACAAATTCATCAAACCCAAATCTCAGACATTATACATTATATACCTTAAATCGTAAAAACGCAATAGTATTTTCAATATTTGACAAATTTTTCTCAAATAATATTTTTGATTTATAAAATAGGAATTTAACTGATGAAAAAATTACTTTCTGTATTCTCTCGGCGATTTTCCGTAGAATTTTTTATATACGCGTCCAAAATACGTATAGTCAGAAAAACCAACTTTCTGGGCAATTTCCCAAATGGGTATATTTGTTGCTTTTAAAAGCTCTTTTGCTTTTTGCATGCGCTGCTTCCTAATATATTCAGCAACACCGACGTCAAATTCCTTTTTAAAAATATCATAAAGACGAGTGCGGCTTATTTTTAGTTTTTTGCATATATCGTAAATCTCTATTTCGTTTGATATGTTTGTATCAATATATTTTTTTGCTTCTGATAAAAGTTTGTCGCTTTCAGGAGTTATAAGCTCTTTAAGAACTATATAGCTTGTACACGCTTCCATTACTTTTGCAGCGGCGATAATTTGCGAATCATCCATATAATTTATTTTTTCAGCACTTTCCTTGATTGCGCTGTCAAAAATTCCATGACTCTCACAGTAGCTGCATAGTTTTTTGACAACTTCGTCTTTACTTTTATTGTCAGTTACCTGTCCGAACATAAGATAGCCTATAATTGTGTCGTTTTCTTTAAGCGCAAGAGCCGCTTCTACAAGACCAGCATGGCATTTATATAAAATAGGACCGTCATGATTTCTACATTCCAGAAGTGACTTTTTGTCGCTTTGCAAGCATTTTTCCGCAGTTTTTTCATACCTGCGCATTAAGGTACAAAAAGCACATTCGTTTGCTGGATATGCCAAAATTTTTTTAAAATCCGCATCAAAAAGAATAAAACGTATACCAGAAACTGTATAAAATGACCACATTATATCAAGCAGTTCATCAAGGTTGTATTTTATTGTCAAAAAATCATCCGCACCTTTCGTACAAATTTACACATTTTGAGATGAAATTACCTATTATTATAATAGTCTTAATGATAAAATCAAGATATAAATAAAAAATATATGGAGAATTAATATGAAAAAACATGTTTTTGCTTTATTTTTTGGAAATCGTGGTTTTATGCCCGCAGAGCTTATTAAAGGTGCCAGAGAAGATATGATGAAAGCTGTAAAAGATGCGGGGTATGAATATCTAATAATGGATGAAAATGCTACAAGATACGGCGCAGTGGAGACAAGAGACGAAGGCAGAATTTATGCTTCATGGCTGAAATCTCATGAAGGAGAATACGATGGAGTTATATTGTGCATGCCTATATTTGTTGATGAAAACGGAGCTATAACAGCGCTGCAGGATGCTGGGGTTCCGATTCTCATGCAGGCATATCCTGACGAGATAGGAAAAATGGATTTCAAAAACAGACGTGATGCTTTTTGCGGAAAATTTTCTGTTACAGATGTTTTTTGTCAGTATAAAGTTCCTTTTACTGTAATGACGCCACATGTTGTAAATCCGCTTGCTCCGGAATTCACACAGAATCTTCACGATTTTGCAGCCATTTGCCGTGTTGTCAATGGTATGAAGCGCTTTACTATTGGTTGCATCGGCGCGAGAACGACAGCGTTTAAGACCGTGCGTTTTGATGAAATTACAATGCAAAGACATGGAATTAATGTTGAATCATTTGATTTGTCTGAACTTTTTGAGCTTGTTAGACAAAAAACAGATAATGACGAGAAAGTTATAAATAAAAAAGCTGTTTTAGAAAAATATACAGACTTTACGAATGTTCCGGAAGATAAAAAAATAATGCTTTCAAAAATAAGTGTCGTAATAGATGAATATATTGAAGCTTATCATCTTGACGCTATAGCTTTAAGATGTTGGAATGAAATGGAAACATATTTGCGTGTATGTCCTTGCGTACTTATAAGCGAACTTAATGACAGGGGGATAGTCGCGTCGTGTGAAATAGATATGTGTTCAGCAATAACAATGCGTGCTCTTCAGCTTGCTACACAAGCTCCTGCAGCGTGTCTTGACTGGAACAACAATTACGGCGATGATCCTGATAAGGTCATTTTATTCCACTGTGGTTCTACGGCTCAAAAGCTAATGAAAGAGAAGGGAAAAGTAACTTCGCATAAAATGTTTGATAAAGGCGATCCCGGAAGTGGTTGGGGTACAAATGAAGGACGAATAGCATCATTTCCAATGACATATTCAAACTGTAAAACCGAAGACGGAAAAATAACAATTTATTTCAGCGAGGGCGAATTTACTGATGATAATATTGAAGATGAATTTTTCGGCTGTGCGGGAGTTGCTAAAATTGAAAATCTTCAGAAAAAGCTGATTCGTCTTGCACGCGGTGGATTTAAGCATCATACAACTGTATCAGTAGGACATGTTAAAAATGTCTTAGAGGAAGCTTTTAAATATTATCTTGGTTATGACGTGGTAAGTATAGATGAATGAGTATATAAAGAAATATATAGGTGGGCTCGATGTCGGGACTACAGGATGTAAAATCGCTGTATATGATGATTCGGGGAAGCTTTTTAATACATATTATACTGAGTATGCATCAAAACATTCAAAAGGACTTCATGAAATCGATTTTAATGATATAAAATCAGGTGTTATTCAAATTTTAAAGCAAGCTGCTTCTGAATGTTATTTGTATGCTGTAGGAGTAACAAGTTTCGGTGAAACTTTTGCTATGCTTGATGATAATGACAATATACTTTCAGATTCAATGCTTTATACAGATCCGCGCGGAGATGAGGAATGCCGTGAACTTTGTACATTGCTTGGCGAGGAAAAAATGACTTCGATAACCGGGGTCAAGCCAAATAAAATGTACAGCATCTCAAAAATAATGTGGCATAAAATCAACACTCCAGAAATATACCGACGCTGCACAAAAATATTACTTGGTGAAGACTTTATTGTATATACACTTACCGGGAGAAGAACGATTGACTATTCGCTTGCAGCGCGAACAGGCGCATTTAATATTGCCGAGAAAAAATGGTGCAGAGAAATATTTGATGCGGCGGGAGTCAGCCTTGCTCTAATGTCCGAACCCGTAGAATCCGGTACCTATGCGGGTTTAATCACTGAGGATATAAAGAAATTGCTTGGCATATCATACGATATTAAAGTTATAAACTGCTGCCATGACCAAGTTGCGGCAATGATAGGCTCAGGTGTTTTTGAAAAAGGTATCGCTATGGATGGGACAGGGACTGTAGAGTGTATTCCTGTTATATTTGACGCTATTCCAAATGATCCGAAGTTATATGATAAGGGGTATTCTGTTGTTCCATATGTAAATGGTAAATATGCTTGTTATGCACTTTCATTTACGGGAGGAGCAACGTTAAAGTGGTTTAGAGACAATTTTGCAGAGATAGAAAAAGAGCTTTGCAGTAAAAGTGGGAAAAATGTTTACGCATATCTTGACTCGCTTGTACCAAAAAGTCCTACAAATCTTCTTATACTTCCTTATTTTGCTGGAGCTGCAACTCCATATATGGATACAGACGCAAAAGCAGCATTTATCGGTGTAACTCTTGAAACAACAAAATATGATATTTACCGAGCGCTTATGGAAGGAACATCATATGAAATTTTGCTAAATTTTAATGAACTTCAGCAATATACAGGTGAAATTAAAGAGATACGTGCTACAGGTGGAGGAGCTACATCAGATGTGTGGCTTCAAATAAAAGCTGATATATTAAATACAAAAATATATGCGTCATCCAATCATGAGATAGGGGCTGCAGGAACAGCTGCGCTGGCAGGTGTAGCTGCCGGAGTATACAGTGATTTGAAGCAGGCATCAGAGAAGTTTTCAGATTTTTCAAAAGTGTTTTTGCCGTCGCACAATAATGCAGCTGTATATGCACAGTATTATGAACAATACAAGAATATTTATAAAGCAGTCAAAAATTTGTAAATGACGGAGATAATAAAAATGAATTACAAAGATTATGTTGGGCATCCATTGCAGACAAAAGGAGCCGAAATTGTTTCACTGCACGGCGGCAGGGGAGACAATATGAAATATATAATTGTTCGTAACGGTATAGGCCTTACTGCATGGATATCTCTTGATAGATGTGCTGATCTTACGCGAGTTGAATATCATGGCTTAAATATGGGATATTTTTCGCCGTGCGGAAACGTGTCCTCACAGTATTATGATTGCAATGGCGATGGTTTTTTAAAATCATTTACCGCAGGATTTTTTACGACTGCAGGTTTGCGTGCAGTTGGAACTCCATGTATAGATGACGGTGAGACATTGCCTCTTCATGGAACAATATCTAACACTCCTGTTGAAAGCTATTCGATAAAAGAGGAAGATGACGGTATTTTTATAAATGCTGCTGTGCGCGATTGTGTCATTTTCGGCCCAAAGCTTATTCTTCAAAGAACATATAAAATTTCATACGATAATAACAGGATTTCGGTTAGAGACACAGTATTCAATGATGGCGATAAGATATCTCCTTATATGATTTTGTACCACTGCAATATCGGCTATCCTCTGCTGTCTGAAAAATCTGTTTTAAACATACCTAACAGTGGTTATATTTCAAGAAATAAGTTTGCTGAAGAACATAAACAGACTGCACTCTTAATGGAACCTCCTCAAGCTGGGTATATTGAAAGATGTTACTATTTTGATGTAAAAACAAACAATAATAATATTGCGAAAGCCGGTATATACAACGAAGATATATCATCAGGTCTTATAATTTCATATAATAAAAGCCAGCTTCCTTATTTTACTGAATGGAAAATGATGGGCAAAAAAGATTATGTACTCGGACTCGAGCCTGGAAATTGCACACCGGACGGAAGAGACGTTCTCAGAAAAGAAAATCGCCTCAAGTTTTTAGAACCCGAGGAGTCTTTTGTAACTTCTGTTAATTTTGATTTTTATTCAAATATAAAAGACTATGAAAGGGATATATAAATGTTAGTTACACTAAAGGAAATTTTAAAAACAGCGGAAAAAGAAAAGATAGCAATAGGATCATTTAATACTCCGAATTTGACTACTCTGCAGGCAGTTGTTTCTGCAGCAGAAGCTTTAGATCAGCCAGTAATTATAATGCATGCTCAAGTACATGAAGAAATGGGCATATGTAAAATGGAAGAGATAGCTCCCATAATGCTTATGTTTGCAAAGGCGGCGAAAGTTCCGGTATGTGTGCATCTTGATCATGGAACAGATATTGAGTATGTTGAAAAAGGCTTAAAATTAGGTTTTACATCAGTTATGTACGATGGTTCTGCACTTGAGGAAAATGAAAATATCAAAAATACCATTTATGCTGTAAAAGCTTCATCATCATACGGCGCGTCTGTTGAAGCAGAGATTGGATCTATGGGCGCAAGAGAGGGTGGAGGAGAAGTGGACACTTCAATATATACCGATCCTTATGAAGCTGCAAAATTTGTAGAAAAAACAAATATAGATGCTCTTGCATGCGCGTTTGGCACAGCACACGGATTTTATAAGGCAGCACCTAAACTTGATTTTGACAGGCTTTCAAAAATACATTCAATGATCAACGTGCCTATTGTAATGCACGGAGGAAGTGGCGTAAGTGACAATGACTATCGCGAGGTAATAAAACGCGGTGTTCGTAAAGTAAATTATTATACTTATATGGCAAAAGCTGGAGCTGCCGCAATTTCAGGAAAAGAATACAGTCAGTTTCATGATGCTCTTATTGACGCAAAAAAAGCGATGTTTGAAGATGTAAAAAGAGCAATTTCTGTATTTTCTCAAAAAAATTGATAAATATTTTTCAAATACAGAACGCTGTTATTTTGAATCATAAAAAACTGTAGTAAAAAATGAAGTTCAATTAAGAACTTCATTTTTTTGTCTACAAGAAAACCACGCGATAGTCGCGTGGTTCAAAAGAGGTTAACCGATGAGAAAAAATCCTCCTAATGTGATATAATATGGAAGACCTGCCAGTCGAACATAAAAAACACATTAGGAGGAT
>CALWBE010000053.1 GCA_944375955.1 uncultured Clostridia bacterium
GAACCGATAAAGGCTTCCAGGTTCTTAATGTAACAGGCCACAGATTCGGCCTTTTCCTCAAACACACCGGCCAGGGCGTCCACTGCTTCGAAATTCAGGATTTCGCCGGTTTCTTCGTCGACCTCCAGGCGGTCGAAGGCTTCCAGATATTCACGGGTGATTTCATACAGGCTATTATTCATTCGGGGGACCTCCCTTCAGGACGGCCTTCGCGTCATTCAAACAGTGACCCAGGAAGGCGATCACGTTGTTCACCTCTGCCGGAAGATCGGCGGTTTCAAGGGTCTTGAAGATTTCTTCGGACACGCTATCCAGGATCGCGGCGGCCTTGTCAGCGCCGGCGGCCTTTGCTTCGGCTTCTTTGAAGCGATTGAACCAGTCGGTCGAACTGCGACGTTCATATTCCAGACTTTCGCTCAGTTCGCGGTTCTCGACCAGGATTTTTAAGGTAAAAGCCTTCACGGCTTCAGTGTCATAAAAATTCAGCATTGAAATTTGCTCCTTTCTGTGCTATACTATTTACAGATTTTTTTGGAATGGGCCGTTTCGGTTGTTGTGGTGACGACGAAACGGTCTTTTTCTGTTTCTTCGATCGTGATTTTCTTTTCACCAAGAAGAATCAGGCTTTTCACAGCTTGTCCGACCTGGACGGGTGACAGTGTCGCGGTGTACTTCATGGCGTTTCCTCCTTTCCTTGCGTACTGGGAAGGCGCCGGCCAGAAGTAGCAATCCGGCCCAGATGAACATAAACTCGAACATTCTGACCGTTCCTTCCAGAAGCGGAACCGTGTCACATTCGATCGCGCCGGCCGACCCTATCATGGCCAGGAAGGCGAACACCGAAAGAAGCGACGCCGTGTTCCTTATGGCCAGGCGAATTCGGTTCCGTTTTCGCCTGGCGGCCTGTGATTGCGTCATGGGTTGACCTCCTTTCGTCTTCTGGCACGACGACGAATATTTTCCTGGTAGGTCTTCTGTGCCAGAACCGGATCGTAGGCCGGACGCTGATTCTGATCAAGTTCGCCAGTGTCGCCGCGCTTCAATTCACCATAAAGCGTCTTTTTAGGGACGCCGACAGCTTCAGAAATTTCGGCGGTGGTGACGCCTTTTTCATACAAAGCCGCGATCGCTTTTCTGTCGTCGAAGGTAATAGTCTTATAAGTTGCCACGTTTTCACGCTCCTTTCTCGGCCGTTTTGGGTATAAAAAAATTAGACTGCGAAGTTCGTTTGAACTTTGCAATCTAATGTTACACCCTACAAATATTTTAAATTTATGTGAAAAGTATTTACTTTTCGCAGCCTTTATGATATAATAATACAAAATATCTTATGTTTTTTTAATTATTTTTCTTTTGTCGGAGGCATAGCTCAGCTGGTTAGAGTGCTTGCTTGACATGCAAGAGGTCACTGGTTCGATTCCAGTTGTCTCCACCACCTCAACCAAAAAAATGACAGGCTTTATAATTAAAGCCTGTCATTTTTTATTATAATATATTTTGAAGATAATATTATTCTTTTAAACTACATTTATATTTAAATAACATAATCAGGATTTTTTCGCGTTTTTTCGGATTATTTTAAATATTTTAATGAAAAAACAATAAACAATTAGATTACTTTTCTATCATTTCAGCAAAACGCCTTGCACGCTCATATGCTATACGATTAAATTGATTAAGATCAAACGACATATACCGGTCGTGCGTAGTTCTGCCGGGTTTATTGCATCTTGTAAGCTCAAATGTAAGCGGACCTTTATATGAACACTTATTAAGGCGGTCAGCAATATTTTTCCAATCTGCCTTTCCGTCAAACGGCATAAGATGCGCATCGTCAAGATATGTTATCTCTTCGCCTGTTACTCCCATATTATCATTAAGATGAGTTGCCGCAAGCTTGGATCCATATAAAGTTATCATATCTTTACCGGGGTTATAACACATTTCATGACCTGTATCTATGCAAAATCTCAAAACCGGAGAATCTGAAAACCTATTCACTACAGCCGCAAGATATTCTTCGCCCTCTGTATTTTCAAAAGCCGTTAAAACATTTCTTTTTTCGGCATGCCTTATTAGTTTTTCAAGTCTTGACAATCCGATCTCTGTAGGCGTATGATCTTTAAATCCTATAAATGCATGGCATACAAGTATCGGGACTTCATATCTTACGCAGTCGTCAACACAGCTGATCAGCGTTTTGATATATTCGTCTCCTTTGGAGTCGGCTTTGTCCCATACCTGCGCCATTCCGGTAAACGGTGCATGTATAGACTGATAAAATAAACCTTCAGCTGATATTTCAGAAAAATACTCCGCAGTTGATTCACTGCTTATCCATTCGTGAAATATACCGTCAAACCCTGCTTTTTTCACCGCAAGTACTTTTTCATGTACAGTTGCTTTAAATCCCACGCCGGCATTTATACACAGCTTTCTCATTTTATTCAATATTCACCTTTTTAAATAATTTTAAATTAATCAAACAATTTTTTAATTTAGCAATTAATGTAAACCTATGACAGGTCTATTTCAGCGACACTTTCGAAAATAAGATCCGGGCGCTCTTCCGGCAGCGCAGCATCAACCATTTCATATGTAGTTTCTCCGCTCATTACAAGCAATGACAACATCCCGTTTTTTCTTCCCAATGCTATATCTGTATAAAGTCTGTCTCCTGCAATTGCCGCATGCTTTCTATCCGTACCGGATAAATTTTCTATCATTTCTACAGTTTCTGCATAAGGTTTTCCGAAATATCTTGGTCTTATTCCGGTAGACAACTCGACAGCTCCGCATATTGCTCCGGAATCCGGAATAAACCCGTCTTCGGTAGGACAATTTATATCCGGATGAGTTGAGAAAAACAACGCTCCGTTTCGAATAAGTGTACATGCCCTCTCAAGCTTCGAATATGTTAACGTCGTATCAAAACTTACTACAACAATTCCGGCATTATCCGATAACGAAATTCCCGCTTCTTTAAAGCTTTTTTCCAAAGCCGGAGTTCCTACAAGATATACAGGCTTTCCTTTATAATATTTATTTAAATATGCTGCTGTAACATCACCTGAAGTTACTATCATTTTACGATCACATGGAAAACCGAGAAATTTCAGCTTTTCCACATATTCATCCGGATTTTTTGATGCATTATTTGTAAAATACATCAGTTTTCTTCCGGTATCAATTATTTGCCGGCAAAATTCTATGGCTCCGACTATCGGTTTTTTACCTAAATAAATCGTCCCATCCATATCCAGGACAAAAAGCTCTGTATCTTTCAAACGGTGCAGGTTTTCTTTTGTATTCTTATGCTGCATATAATTATCCTTTATTTAATGTCATCATATAGCAAATATAAAATTATATCATTTATATAAATACATATTCTTCTTAATATATGGCGAAATACCACGGTAAAGCAAATAAAATACTACTGCCTGCGCACTGCCTTTTATAAGATTAAACGGTATAGCTCCTGCCAAAACGAAATCAAGTATCTGCGCATTGTCTGATCCAAAATACATCGGACCGATTATAAAATAGTTTGAAACCGCGGCGCAAGCTGTTTGAATTATTATAGAAATAGGTAAAACAAACAGCAACTTATATTTCATAAGTTTATTGCGGAATGTATATTTTGAAAGCAATCCAACAGCAAGGCAATATATAGTTCCGACAATAAAATTCGACAGTTCTCCCACAAATGCGGTGTCAGATACCGTAAGGTGAAAAAGATTTTTAATAAACTCAATTACTATCCCGAATATCGGAGATATAGTTACCGAAGCAAGCAATGCCGGAACATCGGCAAAATCCACCTTTAAAAACGGGACGGCTGATAGTACAGGGAAATGCGGAAAAAACATTAAAACAGTAGCGATTGCGGCAAGTAAGCCGATATAAACGATTATCTTTGTATTGAGTTTCATAACAAACAATCCTTTCAAATTAAATAAATATAAACAGCGTAGTATTTCCGAGACGTATACTCATTCATCTTAAGATTAATAAAGCATTTTTGTGTATTAAATGGAAATATGCGTTGCAATTTTGTTTTATTTATTACCACCGAAAAAATCGGCGGAAGAACGGCGTTTGTTTCTTCTTTCACTGTAAAAATGATAAAGCTTAAAAATTTTCAGGCAGTGCGTACAGTATTCACTGTTCAGAAAAACAAAAAAACCTCGAAACCATAAAGCTTCAAGGCAAGGAAAACGGTTCACATACATAAGACCTGCACCTGCATCTAAACATAGGATACAAGTCTTGCGCAAATTACGCGTTTTTCTATCTTTATCCAGACTTTGACTGTCGGCTTCGGAATCTGCCGAAAATACGTTAAATCTATACCGTTTATATAGAAACATATAACGCATTATTCTCGGCATCACCGAATCTGCAAGCTGTACCTTTTGAATTTATATCCATAATGTAACAGCCGCTCTCGGGCTTTACCGTCGGTGGGGAAACGACCCCCGCCTCGAAAGAAAAAACATAACAAGTATTATACTTTATTAAAATATTGAAATTCTGGGATGCACGAAAAACGTGCATCCCAAATTCTAATAATATAAATACGTCTTAAATTAGTCTTTGATATCAATAACAACGCCTGAACCAACAGTTCTGCCGCCTTCACGGATAGCAAAACGGAGTCCTTTTTCAATAGCGATATCGGTAATAAGTTCAACATTCATGTCAACGTTATCGCCGGGGTTGCACATTTCTACTCCGTCAGGAAGAGTGATGATACCTGTAACGTCTGTAGTTCTGAAATAGAACTGCGGTCTGTAGTTAGAGAAGAAAGGCTTATGACGTCCACCCTCTTTTTCAGTAAGAACGTAAACCTGTCCTACAAACTTCTTGTGAGGATGAATAGAACCGGGCTTACAGAGAACCTGTCCTCTTTCGATAGCATTTTTATCAATACCACGAAGAAGAAGTCCAACGTTGTCACCAGCTTCTGCATAATCCATCTGCTTGTGGAACATTTCGATACCGGTAATAACTGTCTGCTTGATTTCCTTAATACCGACGATTTCGGCAACATCGTTCATCTTTACAGAACCTCTCTCAATACGGCCTGTAGCAACTGTACCACGTCCGGAAATAGAGAATACGTCTTCAACAGGCATAAGGAAAGGTTGATCTGATGCACGCTCAGGTGTAGGAATATAATTATCAACAGCGTCCATAAGCTCAAGAATCGGCTTATATTCGGGAGCATTAGGATCTGTGCTTGTGCTCATAAGAGCTTCACGAGCTGAACCGCGGATAACCGGGATTTCATCACCTGGGAAGTTGTAAGATGAAAGAAGATCTCTTGTCTCCATTTCAACAAGGTCGAGAAGTTCTTCGTCATCAACCATATCGCACTTGTTCATGAATACAACGATTGCAGGAACACCAACCTGACGTGCAAGAAGGATGTGTTCACGTGTCTGCTGCATAGGGCCGTCAGCACCTGATACAACAAGAATCGCACCGTCCATCTGAGCGGCACCGGTAATCATGTTTTTAACATAGTCAGCATGGCCGGGGCAGTCAACGTGAGCGTAATGACGCTTTTCTGTCTCATACTCTACGTGTCTTGTGTTAATAGTAATACCTCTTGCTCTTTCTTCAGGAGCGTTATCAATCTGATCATAAGCGAGAAACTCTATATTCCCGTTAATAAGTGAAAGAGTCTTGGTTATTGCTGCTGTAAGTGTAGTTTTGCCGTGGTCAACATGGCCAATGGTTCCAATGTTGACATGTGGCTTTGTTCTTTCAAACTTTGCTTTTGCCATTATTTTGGCCTCCTTATTTTTATTTGTGCCCGGATAAATGCTTTCTCCGAACATTTTGCCTAGTTAGCATATTAGTTCTAAATATAATTATACCAATCACACATATAAGTGTCAATACTTAATTGTATTTTTTAACAAAAAGTTAGCAATTATTTACATTATTTCTGTTATATACAATTAAGCTGTTTTATAAATCAAACGGTATATATCATATAAATAAAGCTTTACTGTGCCTTGCCTCGTTTTGCAATAATCTCATCTGCAATATTCTTAGGCACTTCCATATATTTGCAGGGCTCCATAACATAAGTTCCGCGCCCCTGTGTTTTTGATCTAAGATCTGTAGCGTAACCAAACATATTTGAAAGCGGAACTAGAGCACGAATCTGCTGACCGCCGGCGATAGGATCCATTCCTTCGATCTGTCCGCGGCGTGAATTGATATCGCCGATAACATCACCCATATAATCATCCGGAACGACGACTACTACCTTCATGATCGGTTCTGTCAATACAGAATGAGCTTTTCGGAGAGCTTCCTTAATAGCCATTGAACCTGCCATCTTGAATGCCATTTCCGAAGAGTCGACTTCATGGTATGAACCGTCATAAAGATTGACTTTTACGTCAACTACCGGATATCCCGCAAGCACACCTGACTGTAAAGCTCCCTGTATACCGGCGTCAACCGCGGGTATATACTCTTTCGGAATAGCTCCTCCGACAACAGTACTTTCAAAAGAATATCCCTTTCCGGGCTCATTAGGTTCTACTTTGATCTTAACGTGACCATACTGTCCCTTACCGCCTGACTGACGTGCATATTTAAGATCTACATCTGCAGTTCCTTTGATTGTCTCTCTATAAGCAACCTGCGGAGCTCCGACATTTGCCTCAACTTTAAATTCACGAAGCAGTCTGTCTACTATGATTTCAAGATGCAGCTCGCCCATTCCGGCTATGATCGTCTGTCCGGTCTCCTCATCTGAATACGTGCGGAATGTCGGGTCTTCCTCTGCAAGCTTTGATAAAGCTATACCCATCTTTTCCTGGCCGGCCTTTGTTTTAGGTTCGATCGCAACACGTATAACGGGTTCCGGAAAGTCCATTGACTCAAGTATTATCTGATGATTTTCATCGCACAAAGTATCGCCTGTCGTGGTATTTTTAATACCTATGACTCCGGCTATATCACCTGCATAAAGCGTATCGATATCAGTTCTTTCATTCGCGTGCATCATAACAATACGGCCAAATCTCTCACGTGTTTTCTTTGTGGGATTGTATACAGTTGAACCAGCTGAAATTGTTCCTGAATAAACACGTATAAAACAAAGTCTTCCTACAAAGGGATCAGTCATTATCTTGAATGCAAGGGCAGAAAAAGGCTCGCTGTCAGAACTTTCACGTTTGTCTATCTCGCCTTCATCCTCTCTACCGGGGATAAAGCCTTTAATTGCAGGAACATCTACAGGAGACGGCATATAGTCGACTATCGCGTCAAGAAGTTTCTGTACTCCTTTGTTTTTATATGATGTGCCGCATACTACGGGAACCATGGTATTTGCTATAGTCGATTTCCTTATTGCGGCTTTCATTTCTTCTATTGAAAATTCTTCGCCGCCAAGATATTTTTCAAGCAAAGCCTCATCAGTCTCGGCAATATGCTCTATCAGCTCTGCCCTATACTGATCTGCTTTTTCCTTCATATCGGCAGGTATATCGGTTTCTTCGATATCCTTTCCTATTTCATCTTTGTAAATATATGCCTTCATTTTAAGAAGGTCTATAATTCCGATAAATGAATCTTCTGCACCTATCGGGAGCTGGATCGGAACTGCATTTGCCTTAAGACGGTCACGTATCATTCCGACAACTCTGTAAAAATCCGCGCCCATAATGTCCATTTTATTGACATAACACATACGCGGAACGCCATATTTATCTGCCTGACGCCATACTGTCTCTGACTGGGGCTCTACGCCTCCTTTTGCACAAAGAACAGTTACAGATCCGTCAAGCACGCGAAGCGAACGCTCTACTTCTACCGTAAAATCAACGTGACCGGGCGTATCAATAATGTTTATACGGTTTCCGTTCCAATAACAGGTAGTAGCAGCAGAAGTTATGGTAATTCCTCTCTCCTGCTCTTGTTCCATCCAGTCCATTGTAGCGGAACCGTCATGCGTTTCGCCGATCTTATGTGTTTTTCCGGTATAATACAGAATTCGCTCGGTAGTCGTAGTTTTACCCGCGTCGATATGCGCCATGATACCGATATTACGGGTCAATTCAAGCGGATATTGTCTTGCCATTGTGGAAATCTTACTCCTTAAAAATCTTTATAGGACGGTATGCCCGGATCAGTTTTTAATAACTGTCCGGCACACCTTTTTTTATCGCGGCAAATTGCCGCCATCAATATCTGTAATGTGCAAACGCCTTGTTTGCTTCAGCCATCTTATGCGTATCCTCACGCTTCTTAACGGCAGAGCCAAGTCCGTTCACTGCGTCCATAATTTCATTGGCGAGTTTTTCGGACATTCTCTTTTCGCTTCTTGCGCGCGCATATGTCGTAAGCCATCTGAGACCGAGTGTCTGTCTTCTTTCAGGTCTTACTTCGATCGGCACCTGATAGGTCGAGCCGCCGACACGACGAGCCTTTACTTCAAGAACCGGCATAATGTTTTCCATTGCTTTTTGGAAAGCTTCAAGCGGCTCCTGACCTTTTTCCTTGATGATTTCAAAAGCGTCGTAAACTATTTTCTGAGCCACTCCCTTTTTTCCGTCATACATGATATTGTTTATAAGCTTTGTTACAAGCTTTGAATTGTAGAGCGGATCCGGGAGTACGTCTCTCTTTGGTACAGAACCTCTTCTTGGCACTATACTTCCCTCCTTCACATAATAGATGAATTCATAGGTACTCGAAATGATTTTTTCATTTTTCATTACTTAATGAATACCTTTCGTAAGCACTTTGGAAGATTCGCACCTTAATATATTTAGTGTGCGGTTATTATCCAAAATACAAACCTTGTCCGCAAAATGCGGAAGTAAGCCAACGGCATAAAGGCAAAGCTTTATACTTTATTTAGAAGCTGCTTTTTCCTTTTTTGCGCCGTACTTTGAACGCGCCTGGTTTCTCTTTGCAACACCCTGTGTATCAAGTGTGCCGCGAATGATATGATAACGCACACCAGGGAGATCTTTAACTCTTCCTCCGCGTATCAAAACAACGCTGTGTTCCTGAAGATTATGTCCTATACCCGGAATATACGAAGTAACTTCTATTCCGTTTGTAAGACGAACTCTCGCAATTTTACGAAGCGCAGAGTTAGGCTTCTTAGGAGTCTTTGTGGATACTTTCGTACAAACGCCTCTCTTTTGAGGAGAGTTGACATCTGTTGCAATCTTCTTCAGGGTATTTATTCCCTTTTGAAGCGCAGGGGATTTGGACTTATAAGTAGTCTGTTCGCGTCCTTTTCTGACTAACTGGTTAAATGTTGGCATACCGCACCTCCTCTTTTCAGTATTAAAATTGTTTAAAAAGCTGCAATAAATGCCATAAATTGCTACACTCAAGCAAAAAGGCATAATACACAGACTAATTAACTCATATATTATATCGCATACTTTCAATGTTGTCAACACTTTTTTTCTTATTTTTTCCTGACAAAGCTGTGCTGACCTTTTTTTACATTATTTTTTAATTTTTCGGATCTATTATATTGTTTACATAATATTCCGTTATATTCGTATTTTTCCTTTACTGAGAATTTTAAAGTGCCCCTTTTATCAATATATTTTACTTTGCCAGGCAAAAACGGCAAAGCCCAAACAAGGCTTTGCCGTCCGTTATAAACTTCCGAAAAATTTTGGATAAAAAATCCGGTAATCTGCTCTTTCAGCCTACTATTCCAGAACGCTCTATACCTTCTACCAAAGCATTCTGTGCAAAAAGGAATACTATAAACAAAGGAAGTATGACTAACAGTCCCGCCGTATTCTTTATTGCAGATTCATACAGTTCTTTTGCCACAGTTTCTGTATTCATTGTGCTCGGAACTTCAATAAGTCCAGGCAAAAGCTTTGGTCCCGCAGCCGTATAGAACAAGCTTGAATAGAACGTATCTGTCCATTGCCATGAAAAAGCAAACATGAATATCGTAACCATCATCGGGATAGTGAGGGGCAGTATTATACGGAAATAGGTCTTAAAAATACCCGAACCGTCAACATATGCTGCTTCCTCAAGCTCATCAGGCACGCCCTTATAGAACTGGCGGAATATAAATATGTAAAGACCGTTTTTAAAGCCCAAACCTGTCAGTGAAAGCAACAGAAGCGGCCAGTGGGTATTTATCATATCGATCCATGGTTCCTGATTTTGCGGATTGAAAATCTGGTTAAAAAGACCTATTATGCCATAAAAGTCAAAATATCTAAACTTCATAAACATAGAAGCCATAAGTGTTCTCTGAGGTATAACCATTGTGAGAACAACCAGAGCAAATATCAATCCTCTGCCCTTAAACTTGAACTTTGCAAGTCCGTAACCTATAATAGCAGTTATCATTGTCTGAATTAAAGCAGTAAGGACAGAAAGCCATGCCGTATTGAACAAACGCTCAAAGTAATCATTATCAATAATAATATACTTATAAGTATCAAGAGTAGGGTTTTTCGGTATCAATTTTACCGTCGTGTCAACAAAGTCGGTTGCACTGAAAAACGATGATGATATTTTCGTGAAGAAAGGATATATTATGATATATGAAATACCGATAAGGAGAACGAATCTGAAAATCTTCCAGATTACCTGAACCAAAAAGTTTACAGAGAAAACACGAAGTCTTAGACGTGTCCAGAATCCGATTTTTTTATACTCTTTCAGCTGGTCTGCATTATGAGTGTATGTTTTTTTTGCTGTCTGATTATTCATTTTTAGTTCCTCCTTTCATCAGTCTTTCCGCTGGTAGAATACAAAGGACGAGAATATGAGTGCCACAAGTCCCAAAAGCAATATTACCAGCATAAAGTATATCCATGACATCGCAGTGCTGAGCACTCGTCCTCCGGAAGCTGTCAGATATACGTTGTTTATATATGACATAACCTGATTCGACTCAGATGTAAATGAGTCTATAACCGTATACACGGCGTTTACAAGGATCATCGGAGATATCATCGGGAAAGTAATTTTCCAGAAAGTCTCCCAAGGTGTTGCTCCTTCTATCTTACAAGATTCATATATAGAAGGATTGATAGACTGAAGTCCGGCAAGGAATACCAACATCTGTACACCGGAACGGTTTACTATATTGAAAATTCCATTAACTATGCTTACTACATACTCAACAAGCTCTGTTCCAACTACCATATTTCCAAGAAGTTGTGAAACATCCATTGCTGAAATAATCTCAGTTGCAGATGATGTGTTTCCTCCGGTATCGATTGAGCCTGAACTCATATACGAATATATAGCGTTGTCCTGATCAAGAGAATCTATTATACCGGTGGAAATGATAACCGGAACAAAGAAAATCGCTCTGAATACTGCGCGTCCTATCATTTTTTGATTGAGCACTATAGCCATGAACAATGCAAATATTACTATTGCTGGTACGTCAAGAACAAGCTGTTTTATACTTTCTGTAAGTATTCTTGCAAACTCTGTATCGGAAAAAAGCGCATCAGAATAATTTTCCCAGCCTACAAATGTAAGCTTATATCCGCCTCCGGCGGTTATTGAAAGAGAATTAAAGCTGATTTTTATCGAATCAAATATAATAGGAATATATATCGCTATCATTCCCACTACAAAGGGAAGGACAAAAAACCAGCCTGCCCTGGCCTTTTTTGAATCAAGAGCTGCTTTTCTTTTTTTAGTTGGCTGCGTCATGACAGCCTTCGGCGCATTAGTTGCTGCGTTATTCATTCAAAACATCCCTCCTTTCTCAATCGTTAACAACTATGAATCCGAGCGGCGCAACAGTATTGCCCTCGTAATCATAATCGGTTGTGCCATAGTTGAGAATAAAGGTCTTTCCGTTTGAATACTCTACTCTTACAATATCACTGGCAATTCTCTCATGGTTTGAAATCTCGCAATCCTGAACATCCGAAAGTGCTTCATTAAGAAGCTTATAGGTCTCAATAAGATCGTCTTTCCATATATTATATTTTATTGAATAATACTTACTGAACATCGGGAAATTCTTGAGTTCTGAAGTATTGTCGATCTCGTCATCAGTATATGACAGGATGAAATACGGACTTGCTCCGTTTTCTATGCACTTTAACACGCTGTAATCAAAATCTCCGTCAAGGTTAATAGCAGTGCCCGTATATTCAATAGAGCCATGCAAAACCATTCCGAGGAACGGTATTGCCTCTGTCGTATATATGTTACGGCTACTGTCTAATGGAAGATCAGTGATGAAATCTGCATACTTATAGGTATAAGCGTTACCTCCGCTTAAGAGTATGCTGTTTCCATCCTCTTTCATTCTTGAAAGAAGCTCGACTACTGAAGCTTTTGCTTCTTCACGCGTCAAGGCATTCTTCTCATAGTTATCAGAGCTTAAGTCTGATCCGAGAGATGCCGCGGAAATTCCTCCGATTCCGAAACTTGCATATTTTTCATGCATGCTGTCATATATACCAAGCATTTTATCCGCATTTACTATAAGGAGATCGTCTTCCTCAAATCCTTGATAAAGCGCACTATAAACACGATGCGACGCTGCTTTGTTGTCAACCGTACGCACTGCGTCTTTCTTATAGGAAAAGCCGTCGAAATTCTTATCTTTCATTACATATGTAAACTCAAGATCTGGATACAAACCTATATTATGAGCTTTAGCATATTCGCTAAGCTGTATAAGCCCATCCTCTCCGCCTATCGACTTTTGTACCTTAAGCTTTGCGGGAACAGTATGCTCCATGCCTCCGTTATACCAGCCTGTCAGCTTAAGTTCTATATTAGATACGCCCGCTGCCTGAAGTTCTTCAAGTATCTTCTGGCTTTGTTCAAATGTCGTAAGCTGCGTGTTTTCAGATACCGGTATTCCGAGTACCTTCTGAGTCGTCTTTATCGATCCGAAATTTTCAAGTACAAGCGGTATATTTTCATCTTCAATCTCATTTTTCACAAGATCGCCTTTGTTGATAAGATACTCCCTTAAAGAAGCCGCCATGCCGCTGTAATTTGCTTTATCTCCTGAAAGCATGAAAATTCTCAGAGTATAGTTTCCGGTATATCCGCGGTCTATATCTACCGTCCATTTTGCATCTCCGGTGGAAGATATTCCGGTAAGCGCGTAAGTATCTGACATTTCGGGATAAACCGTTACATATGTCGAATTATACTCATGTGTTATACCGCCGTGATCAGTTGAGATCTGTACAAGTGAATCTCCCTCTTCAAGATATGCAAGGAAAGCAGTTCTTCCGTCATATGACGGATTGTCAGGAACAGCCTTACCGCCGGCCTGCATTTTTTCTATAATTTCTTCAAGAACATCCGGGTTTTCCGGTACTATTGAACTGGAAATCGTATTTTCAGGATCATACGTATCGTTTTCTGAAACTACATCGACTCCGTAATTAAGTGTATATGCTTCTTCATATGTACTTTCTACACTCTGCCCGTTTACATCTATAATATTTGTAAATATTTCAGAGTCTTCAGCCGTATTTTCAATTATAGTATAATTCTCATCACGCTTTACACCGAAAGCAGGCAAACGCATTACTTCTTTGTTCTGTCCGCTTGAAGCATAATAAGCAAAATCCTGTCCGTATACCTTGGAACTGATTACTTTTGTCTGATTTCCTATATCCTCAAATCTTACTATAGTTCCCGATCCATCCGGATAAAAAGTATATCCTGTCTCGTCTTGTTTGCCGGCGCCGAGATATGGCAGTATCTGAAGCTGAGTAATAGTAAATGTGCTCTTATTGTAACTTATACTCTTAGCCGGGACTCTTATTTTAAGTCCGTCTTCATCAAGATAATACTCTATCGCCATTTTAAACAGCGCGGGGTCTGTCTCAGTACCTTCGTACTCAAGAAGCTCATGGTCATACTGAAGATCTTCATACGTATAACTTGTATACTCTTTTATAAGCTCTTCAACCTGATATTTAGGTCTTGTAGAATCCTTTTCATTGAATTCATAGAATTTATATTTCTGAAGTATAGGATATTTAAGAAGAATATCACGCTTTGCACTTGCTGAATCATACAGGTCGGGATCTCTAAGCGTGTAGTACGCTAAAAGCTTTTCCCTGTCTCTTCTTACCTGATCCTCAAGCTGCTCGGTTGTCATTCCTGCCTCAGGAGCCTTATTTGCAATAGTAAATTTATCAAGGATCTCTGTCTCAAATCTTTCCTTTTCGATCATCATAGGAAGCAAAACTCGTGATTCCTGACGTCCTACCGTATATTCTACGCGCACTCCGCCTCTGATTCTGCTGTATGTGATCTGATAGTTTTTGGCAGCCTGATCAAATGTCGTATATGTATTTCCGTTCTGACCTCTGACAAAGTCAAATACAAACTGTGAAAGAAGTTTTCCTTTTGTAGTTTCATTTGCGGTTGAATCTCCAACATCATATGGATTAGTTGTCAATATCTGACCTGTCGTCTTGTTCATGAACGCCGCGGCACCTGTATATTCGTCAAAAAACATTACATAGTCGCCGTTCTCGTATATATACTTCATTGTTACTGAAACATATTCCTGCGGACTTGAATACGAAACTGTATAATAGCGTTCGAAAAATTCTGTCATTTTTGTTTCATATTCACTGTCTGATTCCTCAGGTAATGCATATATTCTTTCCGCCTTGGCAGACGTAAAAAGAACAGTTCCTTCTGCGCCGCTGCTTTCGGCGAGTACAAAGTATATTTCACCGTAATTTTCGCTTTCCTCATCTTTATTTACATAAAGATCAGTACCATAGCTTGAGCAAAACAGCTCGAAGCCGGCTTCTTTAAGTTCTGCAACAGTCTTGGGAAGACTAGCCTCTATTTCCGCTGCTTCAGCAGACAGCTCTGTGCTTTCCCCATCTTCCGTTTCATCAGCGTAAACCGGTATTACAGCTATGCCGGCAATCATTACGATTGAAAGTAGAAACGATATTATATTTTTCATTTTCACAATTACACCTCTTTCAATCATGACATTCTGTATGACAGCTCTAAACCGACGCTGAAAACAAACGATATTATTTTTCCTATAAGACTTGAGAACAGCACTGCTATAAACATTATAAACGCCATTCCCACAATGGATCCTAATGATGTAAGCACGTTTTTGCCCAAAGAATAATCGTGTATAGTCATCATTCCGAAGAACAGCAGGAAGCCTACCCAGAAATAAGCTATGCCCATCATAAGATTTATTACAGAAACTTCATCAAGTGTAATAAAATTGGAAGCAAAAGTGGTAACTATAATAAAGAATGGCAGCGGGAAAAGTGAATAGCATGTCGCAATATAAATATCCTTTAGGCTTCCTTCGCCGTCAAACAAGGTAGTAAGGCACCAGTTTGCTATAATCCACAAGCCTACCGGAAGTATAAGCGATATCGCAACAAGCAGGAAGTTTGATGAATTCTCTTCTGGGTTTACTATATAGCCGCGTCCTATAGATTGATAGAAAAACGCTATAACAGTAAGGCCAAATATAAGCGATGCGCCTTTTACAGTTGCGCGCTTTTCATGTTTTATATCCCAGAATCCGTCAAACGGATGGAAAATTACATAATATCCATATAAATATTCGCGCCACAAAGTCCGTTTTACAGACGATGATTGTCCTTCAGCATTTTTCTTTGCAGCATATTTCAGGAAAATCGAAAGGAGAATGCATATTATTATTATTGCAATTGGGACAAGAATGATCACTTTCGATAACGATTCTTTTCTCAGTTCATGGTAAGCGTCTGAATAGTTTTCTGTATCATAAGCATACTTGTACATATCCATTGCTTTTTCCCATTCGCCCTCACGGTAGTAGCACTGTCCTATTCCGACATAAGACATATCAAAGTTTGAGTTTCTCTGAAGAATGTTCGTCCAGTCGTTTTGCGCTTCATCGTAAAGACGCTGCTTGTTATTTTTAAGAGCCTGTGCAAGCAGATCGCCATATTCTGTACGCTTGTAAACAGTTATATTATTGCTCGTAGTATCAAGAGCCAAAATGCTAGTTCCGAGATAGTCAACTGCAGCTATAGTCTGAATATTTCCGAGCTGATCTCCCTTATCTCCGAAGATATAAAGAAGTCTTCCCTCATCGTCGTATGTGTAAAATTTCTGTCTTACACTGTCGACTATTGTCCAAACACCTTCATCATCAGGCCCGAGCGCTACGTCTATTATTTTTGAAGGACCCGTAATGTCTGAAACTGTTGTCTTATATGTCTGTACGGTAACTTCACCTGAAGGCGGGTAAAATCCCGTTCTCATCATTACGTCCTGACCGCTTGGGTTAAGCATTTTTACGGGAGCGTAATCACCGGAACGTGACTTTGACTGAATAGCCTGAAGCTGGTCGCTCTCACTTATAGCATCGGTAGTAGCGTATATGAATCCGCCACTGTCAATATTAAGATTATTGTATTCAGTAGAAACATTTTTGGCAGATTTATTTCTCTGCTCAGCAGTCTGAAGTCTTCTCCAGATTATCTCCCAAGCCGAAAGCGTATTTGACTGAGCGCCGAGAAATGCCTGAAATACTCCGTCGCTCGTCATTGCTATAATTCCCTGGTAAGACGCTGATGAAACAGTATAGATTCGTCCCGAATCATCTACTGCAACGGCAACAGGCTTAAAAGTCGTTCCCTCAGCGAAAACGTCGCCTTCGGGTTCTCCGTATGTTTTTACAAAATTATAATCGAAAAGTCCTGTTTCCTCATCATACTCCGGATTATTAAGATCAAACACAAGTATGCGGTTATTGGATGTATCACATACATAAAGATGATTTCTTACATCGACAAAAAGTCCGGTTGGTTCTGTTATCTGGTCCGGAACTCCCCACTCGTTTTCAAAATCCATTATGATTCCGGTTACTTTAAAATCAGAATCAACTATTATAACCCTCTTGTTACCGGTATCTGAAATACATATAGTGTAGTCGGTCTCGCCGGCTTCATTTACATATTCGTGAACGAAAAAGTCTTTCGGTGCAGATATAGGGACAAGAAGTCCTAAAGATTCCGAATCGATAACGGTCTGCGGCACATAAGCGTGAGGCGATTCCATATATGATCCGTCAATATCGTATGTGTACGTTGAATACGGTGTTATAGCCGATACCGGCATGCTTCCGGCAAGCATAAGAAGACTTGCGGCAAGGGCTAACAATTTTTTTGCAAATTTCATTCTGTTCACCCTCCTTAGTCCTTCAAACCTGAACTTGCCATCGTTTCAATAATATTGCTTTGAGAAACTACAAATACAGCTATCGGGACAAGCATCATTATAACGGTTGCTGCTGCCGAAGCACCAGAACGGACTATACCTCCGGCAAGTATCTGCTGAACCGCATAGTTAAAGGTCTTCAGCTCTTCGCTGTATATGTATATTGATGTACCGCTGTTCCACAATCCCTGGAAGCAGTATACAATAAGTGTAAGCCATGCCGGCTTTACCATAGGCATTACTATCCGCCAATAAATCGTAATTTCCTTTGCTCCGTCAAGTCTTGCCGATTCAAGAATAACATCCGGGACAGAAGAATCAATAAACTGACGCATAAGATAAAGTCCCAGGGTTGAACCGAAAGCAGGAACAATAAGAGCCCAATATGTATCTACCCAACCGAGAGCAGACATTGTAATAAAGTTTGTAATGCTTGTAACCGTAGCATGGAACATAAGAGAAAGCCGAATCATCTTAAACATAACATGGCGTCCGGGAAAATCTATCTTTGTAAGTGCATATGCCGCCATGGACGCCAAAAACAGATGTCCAAAGGTTCCTGCTATAGATACAAATGCGGTATTGAAAACATATCTTGAGAATGGCACATAAGATGTGCTCATGAGTCTGAACAGTTCAGTAAAGTTCTTAAAAGTAGGATTGCGCACGAAGAATCGCGGCGGGAACATCCACAGTTCGTCAAGAGGCTTCAATGCCTGCATAAAAGCGTAAAGCATCGGCAAAAACATAAATGCGCCGAATATTACAAGAATAATGTTGATACCAATATCTCCGCCGACAGAACGGTTGAGATGGTGTGATTTTATTTTGAATTTAAAATGTTTCTTTGCCATCTCACTTACCTACCTTTGACAGCATTTTAGTAACAAGCATATTACATCCTATCATTATAAGGAACAGCACCGTAGCAATAGCCGATGCATATCCGACTTCCCAACGCGATCCGCCGTAATCCTCAAGATGATGCATTATGGTCCAAGCACAGTAATTCGGTGACGGGAATCCGCAGAGTGCGGTAACTATACCGCCGAAACCGAACGACGCCGTAATTGACATGATAGCTGCAAACATCATCTGGTTTTTCATAACCGGCAAAGTAACATACCAAAGCTCCTGCCAACGGTTGCGTATTCCGTCAACCGCCGCCGCTTCATAATAGCTCTTGTCAACAACCTGAAATCCTGCTATGAAGGACAAGAATGATGTTCCGAGCGACGTCCACAGTGCCACAGTGATTACCAGCGGCATGATATAATCCGTATCCTGGAACCACAGTATCGGTGAATTTATTACTCCCATCTTCATAAGAATACCGTTTGCGTATCCGTAAGAGTCTGATGAGAACAATACCTGCCATATAAGGTAAACCTGACCTGATATTGAGGGTGCATAGAATATCAAAGTTACGATCGATCGAATCTTCGGAGTAAGCTCATTGATAAACCATGCGAACATAAGACAGAGCAAGTAAGAAACCGGTCCTGTCATTACCGCAAAAATCAGTGTGTTTTTTGCGGCTATAAGAAAGATATCATCATCGAGGAACAGCCTTACATAGTTATCCATAAACAGAAACTTAGGCCATTCAAGCATATTAAATGAGGTAAAACTCAAAATCAGTGAAAGTATAACAGGGGCAACCGTAAACGTAAGAAACACAAGGAAATAAGGAGCAACAAGCAAGTATCCTACCTTGTTTATCGCCATCTGACGGCGGGTCCACTCCCACTTCGTCATATCTTTTCTCAGCTTAGGAGCCGTCTGCTTTTTAGCGACAGCCTCTTCAGGCGACGCCTGTATTTTTTCGACAGCCTTTTCAGACATTTATTTCACTCCTTAACATTTAATCGTTAAATATGAGGTTGCCGTCTTCATCAATTCTGCCTTCGGCAAGCAACTCTTCTTGTGTCGGGAAATCGTATTCGTCGCGTTTTCTTGTGATTTCCTTGTTTATCTCGTCTATGTAATAAAGCATAGCCTCAGAAGGAGCGTCGCCGTCATCATAAACATCAAGGAATGCAAAGTTTGTATATCTCGCAATAATATAGTTTCCGGGAGTCATCGGTGTTCCCTTGAGACTATCAAACTGCTGTACAAGATTATCTCTTTCCTGAGCTGACCACGGCTGTCCGAGAAGTGCGTCTCTGTTTGCCGTATTATATTTTGCCGCCGAACCCATAATAGCGACCTGTTCTTTTCCGAAACGCTCCTGCGCTTCATCGCCTGCCCACCATTTTATGTATTCCCATGCGTTCTGATCGTTTTTAGCATCTGACATTATCATTATTGCGGTAACAGACGTAGGAGACACAGCGCTGAAATTGCCTTCAGAGTCAAATGAACCTGGAAGTCTTACAAATTCCCACAAGCCCTTTATTTCCGGAGCAAAGCACAAAAGCTGGTTGCAAAGTGAATAATCAGCGATACCTATAGGCATTTCTCCGGTTCTGAAACGGTTTGCAAAATCATATGTTACCGGCTGACCGTAAAGCGTAAACAACTCACACATTTCCTGGAAAGCATCAAGCGCTACGTTTGAATCAAGATTTGTAGCAAATCCTACAGTTTCAATATTTTCTTCCTCACTCAGGTTCTCGTCGCCTTTATAATAAGGTTCATTCTTCTGATACATCAATATCTGAGTCTGAGCCTGAGAAAAGCCCATCGTCATATTTTTATCAGAAAGTTTCTGAATTATAGCATATACGTCGTCCCATGTTGTAGGAACTTCCAAACCAAGTTCTACAAATATATCTTTTCTATAGAAAAGCATTGAGAACGACTGGGTTATCGGCACTCCATATACAGCCATGGGATTGTTCTCAGCGTCATCCGGATTGTAAACAGTAAGACCGGTCCATGCCTCGTCGTTAAACCAGCCCTGACCTTCATACTCGCCCCAGCCGCGCATCTCATCGAAGCCTTCATATACATATGTAC
>CALWBE010000054.1 GCA_944375955.1 uncultured Clostridia bacterium
GAAAAAGATTGATGCAGCTTCTCTTATCGTCCTTCAAATTGATGAATTCCAGGAGCGGTTAAGGGAAATCTCTACGTTCATTGTTGACGGACAATTAAACGAAACGGCGTTCTATGAATCACTACCCTTGATGGATACGGATTATTGGAACAAGTACAAACATTACTTTGTCCGAAAAATGGACGCGACCAGCTATACAGCACTGAATCAACTATATGAGTATGTGTCAGAGATTCAGGAACAACAGATGCTCATGAAGGCTTTCCAAAAGAATTCCTTTCAGATAACACAAAATGTTTTGGCAAATATAGAATCGCAGTTTATTGTGGCCGATCTTAATAATGCTTGCACCGGAGTTACAGCGCAAAATATCACTTCTGCTATGGGAAATATGATTCCGCAAGGCGTTTCGGAAGCGGATCGAAATACGCTTAACGCAATGGTGCAACAAATAGCGGCACAGAATCCCAATTTTGATATGAATCGTTTTTGGAACCTCTATAATCAGCAAAGAAATTGGACGAAGTCTATCATTAACCAAGGGGCATTAACTTCTTATACCCCTGTCCAAATTCGTATAAGTTTAGAGAAAATGCTAAAGAAATATTCGATGCTTGAAATTAGCGGAACAGAAGGCTATCAAATGCTCAAAAAGACTTCTAAACAAAAGTTTTAAGCAAGTGAGAGGTCTATTATGGAAGAAGATGTTACAAAGATATATGAGGAATATTCGGAGGAACTTCTGTTTTGCAAATATTTTATAGCTGAAAAGTTAAAACATCATGCTGAGATGGGTAGATGTGGAGAAAACATTCTCAAAAAATGTCTCCAGGAACGGTTTCAAATGCTAGAATTTGTTACCGGCTTTATTGCTTGGGCTAATCATCAAAGCCCACAATGTGACATCATCGTATGTAGGAAAAATTTTTATAGACGTCAACTAGCCGGAGACATTTTCCTGGTTGAACCAAATGATTGCATAATGGTTATAGAAGTCAAAGGAAATGCGACCTTGGATGATTTAACAGAAACGATTGAAAAAAATAAATTTTTCCAATTGCATGATGAAACAAAACATATAAAATTAGCGATGTTTGCTTTTAAAACTCGTATTGGAAAACAACGATTGTATAAAGAGTTCGGTTATAAATATGACAGAAGTACAAAAGGATATATCCAGGAACGGCTTCCAGAAGAAAAGACATTAGACTATTTTGTATGCTTACATAGGGAGAGCCTAAATAGCTCAGCACGGGATAAACAAGTATTCTTCTTGAAGGATGGGCAAGATCGGCAGTTCTATGTGCTAGATAACCATTTTCCAATAATGCAAAATTTTTCGAGGCTAATACAAAGCTTGCAAAATTAGGGCTAGATAAAATGATGATTTCTTGATCGGTTTTAGTGCTGAGACCGCGATGCTGAGAAGATTTGAATATAGGAAATATTGGTGGGAGCAAAATTGTCATGGAATATACAGAGGTTTTAGACAAGCAAATCACGAGAAAACAACATTATGTCCCCAAGGCTTACTTAAAAAACTTTTCTGTGAGTAATCAAAAATCAGAACAAGTTTATGTTGTTTTTGCTAATGATGAAAATGCAAAAATGGTTTCAATCGACAATATTTGCTGTCGTTCTTACCTATATGATCAAATTGCAATTGATCCAGATAGCAAAACTCATGTTTTTGCAGCACCAAATGAGATCGAGAACAGTTTTATCGAACTGGAAGGCGAATACGCAACAATTATCTCAAAGATAAAAAATGCTTTACGAGATTCAGATGAATTTGAGTTGGCGCGGGTGGAAATTGATAAACTAAGGCACTTTATGTCATCACTGCTGTTTAGAAACCCTGTTTTTGTACATCTGTCAAATTATATTGTTGATACACAATACAAAAACGATCCGCAGCATATTAAACATGTAAAGGACATTTTTCCTGATGTGCCGCAAAATGTTTACCTGTCCATGCTGGCAAACGAGTTTTTGAAGATGAACATTGCTCCGGATGTTGGCTTGTTTCCTCGGGCTTTGGCTGAGACAATGAAGGAATCGCAACTGTGTATTTTTAAAGCTAAAGGTTCCGTATTTGTTACAAGCGATATGCCGGTAGTCAATATTTACGGTGAAAAAGATGGTATAGAATATAACTTGCTTGGTATGCCAATTACGCCAGAATTATTTTTGGCGTTTGTCGATACTGTTCAGCGCATTCCCAGAATAATCATAATTGATGACAACAGTGTAAAGCGCATGAACAGCAAGCAGATAAATAAAGAGCTGTTAATTTCTAACCGCATAGACTTATTATCGTATATTGATTTTTCAATAGAAGCCGAAAAAGAAGATGATGAACAGGTTTACCAACTACTTCATACAGATAAGGAAACCGCGTTGAAACAATATGAGGACATGATGAGTTCAAAAGAAATAAAATACTGGAGATGATGTGATGACTAACTTCTCCTTTCTCAAAGCCAAAACTGAATATGCCCTCTTCGCCCCCGCCTGCATGGAAGCTGAGAAA
>CALWBE010000055.1 GCA_944375955.1 uncultured Clostridia bacterium
AGTCAGTGTCATTAACGTTGAGGGTCCACCCGTTCCCATTCCGAACACGGCAGTTAAGCTCAATCGTGCCTACAATACTTGGCTGGCGACGGCCCGGAAAGATTGGTAGATGCTGACACCTTAAAAACCAGGTTATCTTTTTTGATTCCCTGGTTTTTTTATTTTTTGATTTTTATATAATAAGAAATCCCGCACTATGCTTGCGGGATTTTTAGACAAATCGATTTAGTTTTGTTTTTTTATTTACTTTCCGAGACGCGACTTGAAGTCTTCATATCCGAAATTTGTAAGGCGGGAAAGACTGCCGTCTATACCATATTTCCATATATTCGGCAAACTCATACCGTTGAACGTGTTATTTTTGCAGGTAGTGTAAATTGCCATATCACCGAACAGTATAAAATCGTTTTCCCTAAGTTCACGGTTGAATATATAGTCTCCTATAACATCGCCGGATAAACATGTAGGACCGGCAAGCCTGTATCTGCATTTTTCGGCAGAGCTATTTCCGTCTGTTACTGCGCAGGCTTGGTAAACAGGCGGCGTATACGGCATTTCTATTACATCGGGCATATGGCATGCAGCGCTTGCATCTAAGACTGCAGTTTTTGTTTCTCCGTTTGAAACGATATCCAAGACATGGCTTGCCAAATATCCGGCATTTAACGCGACAGCTTCACCGGGTTCAAGATATATTTCGGTTTTCCATTTCTCTTTTGCATAAAGAATAATTTTTTTAAGAAGCTCAATATTGTAATTATTTTTTGTAATATGATGACCTCCGCCCATATTAAGCCACTTCATTCTCGGTAAAACATCACCGAATTTCATTTCGACTGCTTTTAATGTTTTCTCAAGATCATCTGAATTTTGTTCACACAGTGTGTGAAAATGAAGACCGTCAAGCAGATCTATAAGTTCATCTGTCATTTCTTTATTCCATATGTCTCTGGTAACGCCCAATCTGCTTCCCGGCGCGCATGGGTCATATATTTCATGACCTTCCTGAGTAGAACATTCGGGATTTATACGCATTCCTATACTTTTGCCGGAAAGTTTGGCTTTTTCTCCGTATTTTCTAAGCTGATTCGGCGAATTAAAAATAATATGATCGGCGTATAAAAGAATTTCGTCAAACTCATCGTCACGATAGGCGGCACAAAACACATGAACTTCTTTTCCAGGCATTTTTTCCGCTCCCAGCCTTGACTCATACAATCCGCTTGCTTCGGTTCCGGTCAAATATTCGGAAATCATGGGATAAAAATCATAATTTGAGAAGGCTTTTTGAGCGAGAAGTATTTTACATCCGGTATCGTGCATTACCGACGCTAAAATTTCGCAGTTTCTTTTAATTTGCTTTTCATCTATGATATAGCATGGAGTGGGCAAATTTGAAAAAAGTTCGGACGGATTTTTTCCTTCAAGACCGCTGAAAACGGACGAGATATAATTTTGTGTGCTCATCAGTCAACCAAAACCGGATCGTAATTTTCTTTGCTTGCAAGACCATACTTTCCAAGAGCTTCTATAAAAGGATCCGGATCAAATTCTTCTACTGTGTAAACTCCGGGTTTATTCCATTTTCCGGTCAAGAGCATCAAAGCTCCGCACATAGCGGGAACACCGGTAGTATAGCTTATTGCCTGGCTTTCTACTTCACGGTAGCATTCCTGATGATCGCAAACGTTATATATATAGTACTTTTTATCTTTCCCATCTTTTTTTCCGGTAAAAATACAGCCGATATTTGTTTTTCCCTTTGTGCGGGGGCCTAAGCTTGCAGGATCCGGAAGAAGCTCTTTGAGGAATTTTATAGGAACTATCTCATGACCCTCGTACATAACGGGAGTAGTAGAAAGCATTCCGACATTTTCAAGACATTTCATATGCGTAAGATAACTTTGACCGAAAGTCATAAAAAAGCGTATACGTTTAACTTCTGGAATATTTACTGCGAGAGACTCTATTTCCTCATGGTGGAGAAGATACATATCTTTCATTCCGACTTCGTCAAAATTGTATTCTCGCTTGATGCTCATAGCGGGAATTTCTATCCATTTGCCGTTTTCCCAATAGCTTCCGGGAGCAGAAACCTCACGCAAATTAACTTCAGGATTGAAATTTGTCGCAAAAGGATAGCCGTGATCGCCTCCGTTGCAGTCGAGAATATCAATTGTGTCTATTGTATCGAAAATATGTTTTTTTGCATATGCGCAGTAAGCCTGAGTAACACCGGGATCAAAGCCGCATCCGAGAAGCGCGGTAAGTCCTGCATTTTTAAATTTATCACGGTAAGCCCACTGCCAGCTGTAATCAAAATAAGCCGAAAATCCCTTTTCTTTGCAGCGTTTTTCATAAATTTTACGCCATTCGGGATCGTCAGTATCTTCGGGCTCATAATTTGCCGTATCCATATAATTTACGCCGCATGCAAGGCAGGCATCCATAATAGTTAAATCCTGATATGGTAAAGCGATATTCATTACAAGATCGGGGGAATAATTTTTAATAAGCTCAATAAGCTCGTTTACATTATCTGCGTCTACCTTTGCGGTTGAAATTTTAGTTGAAGTTTTTCCTTCAAGGCTTTTTGCCAGCTTATCGCATTTTTCTTTGGTCCTGCTTGCTATGCAGATATCCGAAAATATTTCGCTTGCCTGACAGCATTTCCTTATAGCAACAGATGCTACGCCGCCGCAACCGATAATCAATACTTTACTCATTTGAGTTCTCCTTATTTTTTATTTATTTAACGACAGTATAAATTCTCTTAAAATTTTACAAGCTACAGCTGTAGATACTCCGCTTATATCAAGCATCGGCGCAAGTTCGTTTATATCTGCTCCGACAATGTTTGTTCTGCATACTTTTGTTATTGAATCTATAAGCTGAATAAATGTTATGCCTCCTGCTTCGGGAGTTCCGGTTCCCGGAAATACAGACGGATCAAGACAATCAAGATCTACTGAAAAATACACCGGTGTTTTATTTTCTGAAAGTTTGCAGACTAATTCATCAAGTCCGTTAAAATCAAACTTATGCATGTTTGTATGTTTTTCTGCAAATAAAAATTCTTCTTTTTCGCCGCTTCTTATACAGAACTGATGAATTTTTCCTTCACCTACAAGATCATAGCATCTGCGCATCACACAGGCATGACTAAGCCTTGCACCTAAATAATCGTCTCTGAGATCCGCATGCGCATCAAAATGGATTATATTAACATTAGGATATTTCTTAACAACAGCTCTTACAGCTCCGAGAGTCACAAGATGTTCGCCGCCGATTAAAAAAGGAAATTTGTTGTCATCCAAAATTTTTTGAGTATGAGTTTCAATACAATCAAGGGCAATTGACGCGTCTCCTATGCAAAGTTCAAGATCACCGCTGTCAAAAACCGCGATATCGGTAAGATCTTTGTCAAGATAAGGACTGTATGTTTCAATTCCGAAACTTTCATGCCTTATTGCCGAAGGACCGAATCTTGCACCGGGACGGTAACTTGTAGTGCTGTCAAACGGAGCGCCGAACAAAACTATTTTCGATTTTTCATATGGCGCGTCGCATCCTATGAAGTTTTCGATATTCGGTTTCATTTGTTTTCTACCTCTTTCAGCATTTTTTCAAGAAAAGCCGGCAAATAAAAAGATCCTATATGCAGTCTTGTTGTATAATATTTGGTTTCAAGGTTGAGTTTATTCCATTTTTCGGCGTTGAAATCATCTAAAGGATGGAATTTTTTGCTTGCGAATCCAAACAGCCAGTATCCGGCGGCATATGTCGGGATATGTGCCTGGTATACCCTGCTTATCGGAAAGGTATTTACAATTCTTTGATGGCTTCGCTGCATAGCCTCAGCATCCTGCTTATAAAACGGACTGCCTTGCTGATTAACCATAATTCCGTCATCACGGAGAGCATTGTAACAGATACCGTAGAATTCTCTTGTGAAATATCCTTCTGACGGTCCGAACGGATCTGTAGAATCTACTATAATCAAATCATATGCCGAATGGCATTTGCGTATAAAACGCAGAGCATTGTCATAATATATATGAACCCGAGCATCGTCAAGCCGACACGCATTTTCCGGCAGATAAATACGGCAGGCTTCAATTACCTGAGGATCCATTTCAACAAGATCTATTTTTTCTATATTGGAATATCTTGTCAGTTCTTTAACGACTCCTCCGTCTCCGGCGCCTATTACCAAAATATCTCTTATATCCGGATGTACCGACATAGGGACATGAGTTATCATTTCGTCGTAAATGAATTCATCTCGTTCGGTTAACATAACGTTGCCGTCAAGTGTGAGCACTCTTCCGAATTCAGGTGTATCGAAAATATCAATTTGCTGGTAGTTGCTTTTCTGAGAATAAAGATGTCTGTTAATTCTGATGCTGTGTTTTACATCAGGAGCGTGAAACTCACTGAACCACAATTCCATTCTTTATACCCCCATATCCAATACATTTATGTTCAAAATTTCAGGATCTTCCGGACCGGTCATAGAACAGCCCTTGGCCTTTGCATATTCGATGTACTGCACAATATCCTTTGTAATTCGCTCACCGGGTGCAAGTATCGGGATTCCGGGAGGATAACACATTATAAATTCGCTGCAAACGCAGCCTATGCTGTCCTTAAGAGGAATGCTTTTTTTATTGGCATAGAATGCTTCCTGCGGACTTATAACTACTTCCGGAGGAAGATATTCCTGACTTAACAAGCCATGGCTTGTCTTCTGATATCTGCGCCTTATCTCGGCAAGAGCGCTTACAAGACGTTCGAGCTCCTGCATTCTGTCGCCGATTGACAGATATGCGAGAATATTGCCTATATCTCCGAATTCGATTTGAATATCATATTCATCTCGCAGAAGGTCATATACCTCAATACCGGCAAGACCTATATCTCTTGTGTGTACACTGAGCTTAGTTGAGTCAAAATCATATACTGAATCGTTATTAATAAGCTCACGCCCGAAAGCGTAATATCCTCCTATTGCGTTGATCTCTTCACGCGCGTAGTCTGCCATTTCTATTACTCTTGCAAAGATTTCCTTGCCTCTGCGGGCTAAATTTCGCCTGCTGATGTCGAGACTTGACATTAAAAGATAACTTCCGGAGGTTGTCTGGGTAAGATTTATTATTTGTCTTACATAACCTTCATGAATATTTTCACCTATCAAAAGCAGGCTTGACTGAGTAAGACTGCCGCCGCTTTTGTGCATTGATACCGAAGCCATATCCGCTCCTGCTGCCATTGCGGAAACAGGCATATTATCGCCGAAGTAAAAATGTGTTCCGTGAGCTTCGTCAGCAAGGCAGTACATTCCGGCTTTGTGAGCCATTTTAACTATTTCTGCAAGGTCGCTGCATATACCGTAATATGTGGGATTGTTTACAAGCACAGCGACTGCGTCTGGGTTTTCTGAAATTGCTTTGGAGACCTGCTCTCTTTTCATGCCGAGGGAAATTCCAAGTTTGATATCAACCTCTGGATTTACATATATAGGTATAGCGCCGCAAAGAACCAAAGCATTTATAACGCTTCTGTGAACATTGCGCGGAAGTATGATTTTATCTCCCCTTTTGCAGGTAGATAAAATCATGGTTTGTACCGAACTTGTAGTACCTCCTACCATTAAAAACGCATGGGAAGCGCCGAATGCATCGGCAGCCAGCTCTTCAGCTTCACGTATTACAGATACCGGATGGCATAAATTGTCAAGAGGTTTCATGCTGTTTACATCAATACTGACGCATTGTTCGCCTAAAAAAGCAGTAAGTTCGGGGTTACCTCTTCCTCTTTTGTGACCCGGAACGTCAAACGGAACTACGCGCATTTGCCTGAATTGCTGCAAAGCCTCATAGATAGGCGCTCTGTTTTGATTATATTTTTTTTCGGTATTCATAAATTTCACCTCTGATAGTCAAAAACAAAAAAACGCAGGTAGTAAATACACAACCTGCGTTTGCTTCTTAATGCTCAATTAAGAATTATATAATCTAAAATAAAGGCAAAACATAGCAAAGAGAACTTGTCAGATGCGGGCAGCATAAAAACAAGCCTGCGGTATTTTGCGGATATCGGAAAAGATTATATGGGTATACAGAGTCTATATAGCAAAAACTTTTACTACTCTTATTGACCGTTTCACAAGTTTGCGCAGATACGCATATGCGGTTATAAAGTAACCAACTTATAAAATTCGAGCTTTTAACTCAATCAATAAGGCGGAAACCCGCCAGTCGGCAGTGGACCCGGCTGTCCGTATGGCCTAAACTTTAATAAAAAAGTGGTCCGAAAATAATTGCTTGGGAAGACTCTGTCTTGAGTATCCGACATTTAGTATACAATAATTATTTTAATTTGTCAAGGTATATACAAAAATATCAAATTTTATATAAAAATATTAAATTTTATCGTGGTTTAAAGCATAATATCTGGATATTTTCAGAGCTTGCAATACGGCAAAAATTGTCGGCAAAAAGATACAAATATTGAAAACACTTTTGAAATTATGCTTCACAAAAATATTAATTCGTTATTAATTAATGATTATACATAAAAGGGCTTTAATACTTATTTTTGAAATTATTCAGAAATTTTTTATATTAAAAAACCCCGAAAACATATAGTTTTCGGGGCGTGTGAAAATTCCCATTCGGGAAAAATTATCTCTTTGAGAACTGCGGAGCACGACGTGCGGCTTTGAGACCGTACTTCTTTCTTTCCTTCATACGAGGGTCACGCGTCAGGAATCCTGCCTTTTTGAGGATAGGGCGATAGTTGGGATCAGCCTGAAGAAGTGCTCTTGCGAGTCCGTGGCGGATAGCACCGGCCTGTCCGGAGACTCCGCCGCCTTTAACTGTGCAGATTATATCGAAAGAACCTGCAGTTCCTGTAGATTCAAAAGGCTGATTTACGATAAGCTTTAAAGTACCAAGACCGAAATAATCGTCGATATCTCTTCCGTTTATTGTAATAATACCGGTTCCTGGCATTATGCGAACACGAGCGATCGAGCTTTTTCTTCTGCCCGTTCCGTAAAAATAAGGTTTTGCACTTGTGTACATAATTCTGTTACTCCTTCCTTAAATTACTCGAGCACGATAGGCTTCTGAGCGGCGTTATTATGTTCTGCGCCGGCATAGACATGAAGTCTTGTGAAGCTCTTATCGCCGATTTTGTTGTGAGGGAGCATACCCTTTACAGCAAGTTCCATTGCCTTTTCAGGCTTAGTTTCCATAAGGGTTTTATATGCTACAGCTTTAAGTCCAGATATATAACCGGAATGATGATAATAAACTTTGTTTTCAAGCTTTTTTCCTGTAAGGACAGCTTTAGAAGCGTTTATGATTATAACGAATTCGCCGCAGTCAACATGCGGGGTAAATTCAGGTCTGTGCTTTCCGCGCAGAATATCAGCAGCTTTAACGGCTGTTTTTCCCAAAGGCTTGCCGGCGGCATCGATGACATACCATTTGCGCTCGATTGTCTCGGCTTTTGCCATAAATGTAGACATGATCCAAAATCCTCCAAATAAATACAGTTTAATTAGTCAACATTGGATATTATAGCACAAACTTCTGATTTGTCAATATGTTTTTTAAAAAAACATGCTAAAAGGTCTTTTTTTAATCGATTTCCTTTAATTTTCTTTAAAATTCTCTTTGGTCAGGAACATTTTTTATTTTAAACACTTTTAGATCTTTAAAACTGACCGCGGTATTTTTCCATAGATTTTGCGAAAATATCACCGTTTGACGGAGGAGTATATGTTATTGCATTTGCGCCGGCCTGAATAGTTTTTATTATGGAATCATTTGTAGGTCCGCCGGTAGCTATAATAGGAATACCCGGATATTTTGATCTTATAAAAGACACAAGCTCCGGAGTTTTTGCGGCGGCAGAGATATTGAGTATATCAGCTCCGGCGGAAATGCGTGAGTCTACATCCTGCTTTTCAGAAACGACGGTTACAATAACCGGAATATCTATATGCTCTTTTATCGATTCTATTATATCAGGGGATATCGGAGCATTTACGACAACGCCGTAAGCTCCTTGGTTTTCAGCTTCCCAGGCGAGCCTGACTGCACGTTCGCCTGAAGTAAGACCTCCTCCGACTCCGACAAATACAGGAGCATCAGATACGTTTATTATCGCCTGCGAGATTGACGGCTGCGGGGTAAACGGATAAACTGCGATCACAGCATCGGAGTTTATATTTTTTATTATGGCAACATCTGTGGAGAAAACGACAGATCTGATTTTACGCCCGAAAATAATAATACCGGTTGCCGTATTTATACATTCAGGAACATTAAGTGAATGAGAGCGAAGGGTTCCGCTGTATTTAGGTATTTCTTTCATTCAGGTCACTCACTTTCTTTCTTAATTTTTTGCCGCAAAGCAAAGAATATGCTTGCGGAGGTATTTTTTTCAAGTAAACGATTATTTATATTATAGCATAATGTTTTTAAATTTAAAAGTGAATTTTTATTATATAGTCATAAATATTTTAAATATTAAGAACAAATGAGAATAAGAAAAGCCGGCAGGGCACACTTTTGAAAGCGAACCTTGCCGGTATATTTAAGAATGTCTGGCAATATATTAAATGTAGGCAGTCAATTCATTTATTTTTTTTGCGCACTCGACACATATAAGTTTATCCTTATATTTTACGGTATTTTCGGCCGAACCGCAGAAAAGACAAGTGGGGCTGTACTTTTTCAAAATTATTTTATCGTCTTCGACAAAAATTTCGAGTGCTTCATCGACACCATAGCCAAGATTTCTTCTTAAATCTGCAGGAAGAACAATTCTTCCCAAACTGTCAATTGTTCGAACAATTCCCAAAGCCTTCATTACATTATCTCCTTTTCAGTGTTTTTAGTGTTTTTGGTGGTTTGATTACATTATACATTACAATTCGAGCATTGTCAACATATTTTGTAAAACTTTTCGATTTATGGTAATTTTTGTCATGATTGTGAAAGAAAGGACGAATTTAGTTGATAGGAAAAATATTTTCGTTTATTGTAACATTGTCGTTTGTTTTTTCAGTTTTAGGGGGGCGAATGAACGAGCTGTCACAAGCTGTGCTTCAGGGTGCAGGCCAAGCTGTTGAGCTATCGATTTCTATGCTTGGGATGATGTGTCTTTGGAGCGGTGTAATAAAAGTTCTTGACGGAGCGGGGCTTACCTCTTTGATTTCCAAAGGCATAAGACCAGTGCTTAAATACATATATCCTGCAGCGTACAGGAAGAATTGCGGCATTGAAGAGATATCAGCAAATTTTGCTGCAAACCTGTTGGGAATGGGAAATGCGGCGCTTCCGCTTGGGCTTTCGGCGATGAAAAAGCTTTCCGAGCTTGATTCAGATGTAGGGCAAAGAAAAATAAACGCCGACATGATAACTTTTGCCGTACTTAATACGGCGCCATTTCAGCTTTTTCCGACAACTTTGATAGTTTTGAGAGAGGCGGCAGGATCTATAGCCCCATATGAAATAATTTTGCCTATCTACATATGTTCGTCAGCGACGGTATTTTTTGGAATCTTATTATGCCGTATTTTAGGATACTTTATAAAAACAAGAGAAAAGGGGCGTAAAAAAAATGACTGATATAGCAGCTTATGCGCTTCCTGTTATTATAACGTTATCCGGAATAATGCTTGCGTTTTCAAAGAAGGATCTTTTTTCTCTTTTTTTAAGCGGATGTTCTGACGGTTTAAAAACGACAGCAGGAATTCTGCCGACATTGATAATGCTTGTAGTGGCGGTAAAAATGCTTTCGGCAAGCGGGGCTCTTGAAGCAATATGTTCGGTACTGTCGCCGTTATGCGTAAAGATAGGCATCCCGGAGGAGGTATTACCGGTTGTGCTTATGAGACCGGTATCAGGAAGCGGAGCGACAGCAATGATAAAAGAGCTTTTTGACAATTCTGGACCGGACAGCGCAGCGGGGAGGATTGCGTCGGTATTGATGGGTTCATCCGACACTATCATATATACGCTTTCACTTTATTTTTCCCATGTGGGAGCAAAAAAGACCGGATATGCTTTGCCGGCGGCTTTTATATTGATGATATTCTGTTTATTTGTATCATGTTTTATCTGTTCGATCTTTTAAAAGACTGTAATTGAAAAGCATTTTTTTGATTAGGAAACACCTCATAAAACATCGGAAAAAAGGAGCTTTTTAAAATAAAATATATTGATTTTTATTTTTATTACTGTATAATATAAAATAAGTTCAGATATATTGAACTGTAAATATTTAGTTTATTAGGAAGGTAAGAAAATGAGTGTTACAATTTATAAAAAAACAGAAACGCTTGAAGACAAAGTCTTTAAAAATCCTCCCAGCGAATATAGAGGAGCTCCGTTTTGGGCTTGGAACGGAGACCTTAAGAAAGAATATCTGCTCGAGCAGATAGATTTCTTTAAGAAAATGGGCTTTGGCGGCGCACATATGCATGTCAGGACAGGTCTTGCCCAAAAATATCTCGGCAAAGAGCATATGGATATGATAAAAGCCTGCACTGATAAATTTAAGAAGGAAAAAATGCTGTCATGGCTGTATGATGAGGATCGCTGGCCTTCCGGAGCTGCCGGAGGATATGTTACAAAGGAAATAAAATATCGTTCGAGAAGCCTTATCTTTTCAGTTAAAGATGTTCCCGAGGATGAGTTTAACAGCTTGATTGCGTGCTATGAGGTATGTCTTTCCGAAGACGGATATCTGACATCGTATGCCCGCATAAATAAAGATGAAAAAGTAAGAGAAAACGGAACAAAATGGTATGCCTATCAGCGCATAGCAAAGGGACCTGACAGCTGGTATAACGGTCAGACATATGTCGATACAATGAATGAGGAAGCTATAAAGAAATTTATAGATATAACTTACGGAGCATATGAAAAGAAGGTAGGCAAGGATTTCGGGAAAACCATACCGGCAATATTTTCGGACGAGCCTAATTTCGGAGACAAAAAGCTGCTTGCCTTTTCACATGATAAGGATGATATAAGATATCCTTGGACGGCAAAACTAACAAAAACATATAAAAAATATTACGGGGAAGATATTCTTGACTATTTACCGGAAGTTTTTTGGGAACTACCCGACGGGAAAGTATCGGTTCACAGATACCGTCTGCATGACGTTATAACCGAAATGTTTGCGGCGTCTTTCGGAGATCAGTGCGGAAAGTGGTGTGATGAACACGGGATTATGCTTACCGGTCATTTGCTTGGCGAGGAGTGTTTGTTCTCTCAGACGAGATTTATAGGAGAAACAATGCGTTCATACCGCGGTTTCGGTCTGCCTGGAATCGATATGCTTTGTAACGGAAGCGAATATTCAACTGCTAAACAGTGTCAGTCGGCAGTGCATCAATATGACCGATGCGGTATGGTATCAGAGCTTTACGGAGTTACCAACTGGGATTATGATTTCCGCGGTCATAAATATCAGGGCGACTGGCAAGCAGCGCTCGGAGTTACGACAAGAGTACATCATCTTTCACTTTATTCCATGGAAGGCGAGGCAAAGCGCGATTATCCCGCTTCTATAAGCTATCAGTCTCCATGGTATGATCAGTATAATTACATAGAAGATCATTTCGCAAGAGTAAATACGGCTATGACCCGCGGAAAAGCAGAAGTTAAAGTCGGAGTTATACATCCTATAGAAACCTATTGGCTGCATTACGGTCCTTCCGATAAAACATCAGGCATCTGCGAGCAGCTTGAAAATGATTTTCAGAATGTTATTAAATGGCTTATATTCGGAACAATAGATTTTGACTTCATATGCGAATCAACGCTGCCGAAACTTTGCAGAAAAGGAACAAAGCCTTTTAAAGTCGGAGCAATGAAGTATGATGTTATTGTAGTTCCCGGCTGTGAAACGCTCAGAAGCACAACAATTGATAGGCTTGAGGCATTCAGAAAAGCCGGCGGCAAAGTGATATTTATGGGAGATGCGCCGTCTTTGTGCGATGCTGCGCCTTCAGACCGCGGCAGAAAACTTTATGATATGTGTGAAAAGGTGGGATTTGGAAGGACAGCGCTTTTGGGTGCTCTTTCGGATGTCAGAGAGATATCTATTGTTCGGAATGATGGAAAGGCTACAGAAAATCTTATTTACCAGATGAGAAAAGAAAAGAACGGTACAAGGTGGCTGTTTATCGCAAACGGAATATGCTATAAGGATATTGACTATCCGACAAAGCAGACTGTGAATATCACAATAAAAGGCAAGTATACGCCTACGTATTATGATACGCTTACAGGTAAAATAGAAAAAATACCGTTTAGTATAGTAAACGGAAATACTGTCATATCACGTGACGTTTATAATTATGACAGTCTGCTTTACCGTCTTGATAAGTACTGTGCAGAAAGCGAAGACGTAAAAGCACCGAAAGCGCTGAAGCATATGGAAAATGTAGAATTCCCGTCAAAAGTGTCGTATGCTCTCAGTGAAGATAATGTTTATGTTCTTGATATTGCCGAATATAAGTTAAATGATGGAGAATGGCAGGAAAAAGAAGAAATTTTGCGCCTTGATACTGCATGCCGCAAACAGCTTGGCTGGCCTTCAATGAATGGAGGAATGGTTCAGCCTTGGGTTATACCGGAAGCAAATATAGAAAATTATGTAACATTGCGATATACTATAGAATCTGAGATAGACGTGCTTTCGCCGGTACTTGCAATAGAAAAAGCCGAAGAAGTAAAGGTGAAACTTAACGGAGAAGAGGTAAATTCAAAGCCGGACGGATACTTTGCAGATAGGTATATATCAAAGCTGACGCTGCCGCCTCTTAAAAAAGGAAAAAATATACTTGAAGTTGTTTGTCCTTTAGGCAGGAGAACATCTATTGAGTATGCATATCTCCTCGGAAGCTTTGGTGTAAAGGTTGTCGGCAGAGAAAAGACAATAATACCGCTTCCCGAAAAACTAAGTTTTGATGATATAAGAAATCAAGGGCTGCCTTTCTACGGAGCAAACGTAACATATATCTGCGAAACAGAGACCGAAAGTGACGGAACTCTTTCTATACATGCTCCTGTATACAGAGGAGCGCTTATCTCAGTAAAGTTGGATGGAAAAGAAGCTGGCAAGATAGTATTTTCGCCTTATACGCTTGATGTTAAGGGAGTAAAGCCAGGAAAACATATTGTAGAACTTACGCTTTACGGAAATCGATTTAATTGTTTCGGTCAGCTTCACTGTCATCATCATCCTTCTCTTGTATGGTACGGTCCTTTGACGTTCCGTACGAGCGGAGATGAGTGGTCATATGAGTATGAAACGAAACCTGCAGGAATACTGCGTACGCCCTCGTGCGAAATAAAAAAGTGATTTAACATTATAATAAAGCGGGCATCCTCATCTAAGGACGCCCGCATATTAGCATAAAAGAAGAAATCAGATTAGTGAAAATTTTTACGGAGAATAAAATGTCAGGATACAAAGCATTATACCGAAAATGGAGGCCGAAAGTTTTTTCGGATGTAATAGGTCAGGAGCATATAACAAACGTATTAAGAAGTGAAGTGGAAGCAGGAACTGTCTCTCACGCATACTTGTTCTGCGGTTCAAGAGGAACGGGCAAGACAACCTGTGCCAAAATATTAGCAAAAGCAGTAAGCTGCGATAATCCGCAAAACGGGGATCCGTGCGGAAAATGTACGTCATGTATTGCCGCAGAAAATACGCTTGACATATATGAAATAGACGCTGCAAGTCACAACGGAGTTGAAAATATACGTGATCTGCGCGATTCAGTGGTTTATCCTCCGTCGGAAATGAAAAGGAGAGTTTATATAATAGACGAGGTGCATATGTTGTCTGACGGAGCGTTCAATGCGCTTTTAAAGACGCTTGAGGAACCTCCGTCACATGTTCTTTTTATACTTGCGACAACCGAACTGCGCAAAATTCCTGCCACTATTTTGTCGAGATGCAAAAGATTTGATTTTCACAGAATAACGCCTGAAAAAATTTTTGAAAGGCTTCGAATGATCTCCGATGAGGAAAAAATAAATATAACTGATGCGGCCCTTATGCTTATATCGAGACTTGCGGCGGGAGCTATGAGAGATGCCTTGTCAATGCTTGAGCTTTTCAGTATGAGCGATCATGAGGTAAGTGAGGAAGAAGCGTCGCAGAGACTGGGAGTTGTTGGAAGGGAAATTGTATTTTCTCTTGCGGAAGCAGTATGTGCTAAAGACAGCGAGCAAGCCTTGAAAGTTATAGCGAAGGCATATGATGACAGTAAGGATCTCAGTGTTTTATGCTCAGAGCTTTCGGATGTATTTCGGGATATACTTGTGGTCAAATATGTTAAAGATCCGGGTAAACTTATAGATGCGTCGGATTCGGATGTAGGAAGATTAAGAGCTATTGCCGAAAAACTCAGCGGAGAAGAACTCATGTATTGCACGGAATTATGTGAAGACATGCAGATGAGATTGTCGCGCGCGGTCTTTTCCCGACGTGTTATTATAGAGACTGGACTTATAAAAATGTGCGAGCAGCATGCTTTTGCAAATACGGCATCTCTTTCCATGCGTATTTCGTCGCTTGAAGAAAAAGTGAAACTTTTGTCGGATTCCGGAAATATTTCTTATGAAAAACAGCAGAATACAAAAAAATATAACAAAGAGTACGAAAAAGCTACAGATTTTAGCAACAGCGAAAAAGCTAAAGAAGATTACGCGAAAAGCGGGGCGTCAACAGTTCCGGATCTGCCTCCGCTGCCGGGAGACGGAGATATCCCTTTTGATATTCCTTATGCGGATTTAGGAAGGGATGAGGAGAAAAAAACTCCAGCAAAGATCTCGCCGAGACCGATAGTTCTTAGCCGCAATTTACAGCAGAATAACAAAAAAGATGATATACCGGGTGAGCGCAGACAGTTTGACGGATATGCTGAATTTACAGAAGAGGTAGAGAGTTTGGATAAAATGGCGGCGTCGATGCTTGAAGGAGGAAAAGCTTATATATTTGACGGTCAGGTATGCGAGCTTGAAGTTACAAATCCGATAGCACCGATGATTCTTTCAAAGCCTGATAAATATGCGGTTATTTCCGAAGCTTTTTCAAAAATTTTAGGATATAAGCCTAAAGTAAATATAAAATTTATTAAAGTACAGAAAAATGAAACCAAAACAGATTTGTCTTCCCTTTCATAAAAAGTGTAAAATAAATATAACTTCTGTGATTATGGTTTAGAAAAAATTAAAAAATAATTAAATTAAATATATCATATACACGCATGCAAAAAATCTTCTTACAATTATAGTTCATGCTTGGGGAAAATGTACAATTACGTATGATAGAACCGTATGCAAAATTGCATCTGTTAATCCTTATCGTTATCGTGGCTACTTCTATGATATTGAGACAAGTCTCTATTATGTATCCAGCCGTTATTACAATCCTGAGATTGGGCGATGGATTAATGCGGATGAGACTCTATTTTTGGGAGTAAGCACTCTTGCGTATTCCTATAATTTGTTCGAATATTGTGGAAACCAGCCTACAAATGATTCTGATGAAAGCGGAAATGTATCTATCGGTGCAATTATTGGTGGTATTATTGGATTTGGAGCAGGTGCAATAATTGTCCCTATCTTTGCTGATTTGCTTTGGCTAAAAGGCTGGGCAAGAAAGATATTTATTTCAGCAGGTGTAGTTGCTGTTACTGCTATAGGGGCTCTTTTAGGTTATTATACCGGAAAAGCTCTAGCGCTTATTTATGCTAAAGGCGGGACTTTTGCATTTAAACTTAACCAAGCTTTGGTAAAAGTAATTGCTAAATTCACAAAAGCTTCAACGGAAGCAGTTAGAGGGAACGGATGGAAATTGACTATAAAAAATTACACCGTAAGAATTATGAATAAGGGGGGATATAGAACAAATTATTTTAGAATAATGCAGTTGATTGCATCAATTGCAAGAAAACCTCAGAGCAACAATTTTATAAAAGAAAGATTAGGTAACATTCCCATAATAATACATGATTTAGAATATACTTGGTTTTTGATTGAAGAAGGGACAGTATACGCTAATCCAAACGGTGAAGCTGATATT
>CALWBE010000056.1 GCA_944375955.1 uncultured Clostridia bacterium
TCATTAGCAATCGCTTCCGCATAAATCTTGTCTGTATTCATATTCTTTTCTCCCCCGATATCCTATTTTGATATCCTTTTTTATATTTCAGCCTTTGCTGATGTTACAATTATATATAATTTCTCAATAAAATGGAACGACATTTTTTAGGTTTTGTGGCGATTTAAGGAAAAAATACAAATTTCTCCGCAGGTTGTTGAATAAGTGGTTACAATTTTTCCTTTTATATATCCAAGCTGATGCCGACAGACTGCATTGGTATGCTATTAACCACAGACTTTATTGAATTTCTCGAAATAGGATTTATCTTTACAACAAATTAAAGACTACTTTGGCGGCATTTTCTTTAAAGCAAAACAAAAAGCCCAGAACACGAACAAATACGAAATGTGTGCCGAAGCTCTTGCTGATATTGTTGTTTTCAATCAAACCTTTTTGCAAGCTAAAAAATGCAAAAAAAGAAGAACCTCAACTACGCGGTTTGCATGTCGAGGCTCTCGGCTGATTACTGTTTCTTTTTATCAAACTTTTTCGCGTGCAAAAAAACACAAAAAAAGAAGAACCTCAACTACGCGGTTTGCGTGTCGAGGCTCTCGACTGTCTCCGGGGACTAAAAAAGATGCCCTGCTCTTTTTTGCTGTTGGACTTGAACCTGCACACAGTCTTCTCTTGGAATAGCGATAAACGGAAGAGTAGGTCTGTTGTTGCCTCCGCCGAAAATTCAGTAGTTCACCCTGCTACTATCATTTATTTACCTTTACAATTTTTCACCCAAGTGCACCAACGAGGGTCGGTTTTGATTTCTTGTGCAACTTCAGTACAATCTGGTACACACCACCATGGCCACACATCGGGCAATTCTGCCGTCACTTTAGTCGCTTTACCTAAATTGTTAATATTATCATAATTTTGTGCAAACTCCTTTGCATTTTCAAGAGCATTAAATGCTTCATTTTGATTTCCCGATTTCCATTGATATTCAGACAAATAGAGATAAAGATGGGCTATTTGAGCCAAATATTGGTCTTTATTTTCTAAAATATCAAACAATAGAATTGCGCTCTGAATCTTGGTAACAGCTTGTTCCGGGCAATAATGATTCTTATTCATCATTACGCTTGAAACTAATAAATCCGAAGTGACTGAAATAATCTTGGCGAGCGTTTTTTCATACATTTCTGCACGCTCTTTACCGTCACAACAATTCAACATAATCAGTTCTCGACAAATGGAGATATCAGGAGAATTGCTGGCAATGCGCTTAGCTTTTTCATTTTCACCCAAATTTTCGTACAATTGTACAAGTTCACGCACTGCCGTGTGACGCATTTCACCTTCGCCAAGCGACATTAAAAGCTTTTCATACAGTTTGATTGCTTCCTGCCATTCCGCATACTTTTTATGGCGTTCAACATCAAAAACATCATACCCCTCATCATCAGTTAGGTGATGTTCTCCGTACCTTGCATATCCAGCATTATACAGAATAGACGCCAAGCAAAGCATCAGTTTTTCGTTCCCCGGAAATTCAATAAGCCCTTCTCTGGCGGCAGAAATACATTCTTCAATGCAAATATCCTCGCCGTTATTGAGCTTGTTTTTTTCTTCAATGCTTTGGACTAATTCATCAATCTTGTTTTGTCTTTCACATTCATACCCAAAAAGTTGATCAATGGTTATTCCGAAGTAGTTTGCTATAGACGGAATAAGCTCCATGTCGGGATAGGCGCCGCCGGTTTCCCAGCGGGAAATGGCTTGCGCTGTAACTCCGATTGCTTCTGCCATATTATCTTGTGTTTTGCCAATGCGCTTTCTTAATTCTTTGATTTTTGTACCTATATTAATTTGCATAAATACCTCCAAATTTTTGTTTTCACCGGTGTGACTATATTGTATATTGAATTTTTAAAGATTTCAATTATCAATTAATTGTTAAAATATCAATCATCCGTTGTTTTGCAGCGATAATATGCTATCGGATTGGGAAATGAAATAAAATATGTCAATCAATTTTTAAATAACGCTGTATTGGAACATTATTTTCTTGGATCTCACCCTACATCCAACCATTATATATACAGATTATGCTTACCATTTATGGTTTTTTAATTATCAATTTATCGTTGAGGCTGTAACTCAGTTTTTGATTTATTAAACTTTAGATTTGAGGAGGATATCTTAATTCTCTTGATTTATATTATTTTATAAAAAACAAAAAGCACAGCCCCAGAGCTCCCACCCTATATGTTGTGCTTTTATTTGTCTTCAGAAACCAAAAAAGATGCTGGCAATAGTTGCGAGCGCCTTGTTCAGATAAAGAAAAAAGCCCCGAACGCGAATTGCGTGTCGAGGCTCTCGACTGGTCGAGGTGACAGGACTCGAACCTGCGGCATCTTGGTCCCAAACGAACCTATAAGGGCAATTTCCGCTAAAAATAGCTTTTTCCGCCCCTTTCCGCCTGGAAAACCGCGCTCTTCGGCACTCTTATCTCCACTGTTTCCGAGTGCTCCGAAACGGTAGGTGGTCTGTTATGTGGTCAACAGGGGTTTCTGCAGAATAATACGCAATACACGCCTCTCGTTATCATGCGAGAGGCGATTGCTTTTTATACGGTTATTATAACTCTGAACAACCCCTGATTCAAGTCAAAATTTGCACCGCAGTAGACAAAGAAAAAGAGGATTACGAAAATGCTCGGAGAAAATAGAAAGCCTGCAGCAAAAAGTTGAGAAATGATGATATCGCAGTATTTTTATGCCGAAAACAGTTGATGTTTGGCGAAGCATGTGGTATAATGATTTCCGATGATACAATGTACTAACTATAACTGTTTATGAGGTGTAATACAATGGCCGCAAGCTATAAAAAATTGTTCAAGCTTCTGATCGACCGTGATATGAAAAAGAAAGAACTCGCCGAAAAAGCCGGCATCAGCATCGCCACCATCACCAAAATGGGCAAAGACGGTGCCGTTGTCAGCAGTGAGGTTCTTGTAAAGATATGCTCAGCCCTTGGTTGCACTATGGATGATATAGTGGAGATAATTGAAAAATAAAAGAAAGGCATTTTATAATATGTTACATGATGGACTGTATGAGCAGATTATCAATAAGGGGTTAGAAACAGAGCTCTCCTCTACGGACAAGCTTTCTACTACTGTGCCCATTGATAGTGCTGAGGCGTCCAAAGTGCTGGCAAAATATATTGCTGAAGTTGTAGAAAAAGGGCTAGATAATGTTGCTGACAATGGCGGTGACGTGAGCTCACAAGTAGCGCTGGCAAACCGTATTATTTCTACGATTATCCACGAAACTAAAGAAAACGAACTTGATGAAATGACGGTCGCCGAGCGGGCCGAGCAGTTGCTCGCACTCTTTGACAAAAAGAACAGCATTTTATCCCTCGATGAAAAGGCAGCGATTATTCGTCCTGAAACATCTATTGCGCAAAGCTCGCTATTTACTGGTGCAATCCACGAGCCGCAGATGTTTACCGAGCTCAAGAAGGAAATTATATCCTGTAACCGCATTGATATGCTGGTATCCTTCATTAAATGGAGCGGACTGCGCTTAATAATGGACGAGCTTACAACCTTCA
>CALWBE010000057.1 GCA_944375955.1 uncultured Clostridia bacterium
ACTCTTCAAGTTCGCTCTCTGTTTCCTCAGTTATATTCCCCGGATTTGGGTCGTTTCCGTTTTTAACAACATAGCGACCGGCTTCAATCGCCATATTACAGAAGCGATTTTCAAGATAGCTTATCTCTGTCGGTCCGAAGGAGTTGTTCGTCGTAGTGAACATGACCGCCTCGGTCCAATAATCAATGGAGTTATGTGCCTCCTGCACACGCAGAAGAAGACCTTTTCCGTTTTTGCGAACCCCAGCCTGGCCTATGTAGACCACCGCATTATCTGCCTTATCGGTGCCAAATAGGAAATACACGCCGCTCTGTTTGAGAATATCCAAATCTTTGCACTTGTCCAAAGCGGTACGAGGGATCTTATATGCGATTCCGGTCCAGTTGGCCAAGGAGCATTTAATCCTTCCGCTCGGCTCTCCATCCATCAGAAATAGTTTTAAAGTTTTACTCCTTGGCATACTGTTCCTCCTCATATTACAGGCCATTGTTTCGAGCTTATCAGTGTTTTTTCAATATATTGAAACGCCTGAGCAATTTTATTTTCATGCATATTACGGCATCCTCCCGGAGGTTTTGCTGTGAAATATATAGCATTTGGATGTTTTACGGCTTAACAATATTAAAAGAATTATTTATTAAAATTTTAGAAAAATTACAGTCAGGCTTCACATACAAAATGAACAGGAATATAAATTCTTCCAGGCCTGTCATGCGCTGCAACCTCAAGAATGACAGTTGTAACAGGTTCGGAAATAGGTCCTGCGGTAATTTTGACACTGCTGTAAGAATTTCCGAGACCACAGTGATACTGATTTAAAAACATTGCGGTGCGTGAACCGGTATCTATGCTCCAACCTTCCGGCATTATCCAGTGAAGCTGCAGCCAAAGTTGACTTCCTACAAATCCGGAAACGTTTTCCGCATGAATATCAAGTTCTTTTACTTCGCCTTCTTTAATACATATACCGTTTTTGGCTGTTACTTGAATTTTCATTATGGCGTTTTCGCCGGTAAACGTTTCAAAGTTTTTCGGATATTGATCAAGGAAGTTGTACGGCTTTATCATCCAGGTTTGTGTAGGATGATCATATAGTGAATTCCCAGTATTTAAAGATATTTCTTTTCCTATAGCATACATATTAAAGTTTCCGACCATAAAAGAAGGCATAAGACTGCAGGTGCGGTCAGTAAGCTCGGAAATTGTTGCGGGAATGTTTATCAATGTGCATTTTGTGTTCAAAGAACAGGTTTTTATTTCATCTCCGAGAGGATCCAGCCATTTTTGCGGCAGCTTGGAGGCGCCAAGGATTATTCCCATAATAGAGCCTAAAGTCGCTGTAGTACAGTCGCCGTCTTCACCGCATCCTGCCGCAATGCAAATGCTTTTTTCAAAATCGCCTTCTCCGTAATACCAGCCAAGCACGGTTAAGCCGATATTTGAGGGAGCGTCGTATCCCCACGGACCTTGAGGAATATTATCAGGATTTTTTTCCGCCTGATCTCCGCCGGATTGAGCGCCGAATGAGCCTGGAATTTCGGTTAAAAGCTTTATTCTTGCTTCTTTCCAGGTTATTCCGGAATTGTAGCAGTCTATAGCAATCTTTATTGCTTTTGCTACGCCGCAGTCTTCGGGAATATATGAAAGCCCGATTTTTACGAGTTCAGTATAATTTGACTCTACAAATGCAGCACTTTCTACGGCGGCAGTGAAGATTTCCGCATATACGCCTTCATCAGCATGATCGACGATAGCATCTTCGTATGCATACCGAACCGCGAGATCGGGATGGCCAGGCATAAGGCAAGCCCATAATTCGCTGCGTATCCATGCTCCGTTGGAATCCTTGAAAGCATTGCGGAATCCACCTGAGAGGGGAGCTTCAAGTCCCATTCTGAGATTTGCTTTTCCTACACCATATTCCGCCCAGTTCGGCATAATGGCGGATATCCAGTATTCCGAGAGAATTTTTGCGTCTACCGATACTCCGAATCGTTCAGCCGCGCACAGCCATGCCAGCTGGAGGTCCAGGTCGTCATTAGGAAGAGAGCCGGATGAAAGATCATGAGTGTAAAATTCAATATCGTTGGCTTTTCTTACTGCTTCAAAGGGGGCGCCCAGCGTTCCGCCTATATTTTTTCCCAGCCAGCAGCCGTGTACCTTATCGCGGTATTCTTCTTTAGATATAGTTTTCATATATCTTCTCCTTTATAATTTTTATTTTTGAAATAAAATCAGTTTTATTAAAGTTCAATAATTACTTGCCTACGCAGAAACGTGAAAAAATTCCGTTAACAATGTCTTCGGTTACTTTGCGTCCGTCTGCCTCGGTAAGGAAAGCGACCGCTCTTTCTATATCGGTTCCTGCGACATCCTGCGTAAGTGTTTCAAGAGCATTTATGCTGTCGCATACTGATTCATAAGCATTTTTTACTGCAGCATATACTCTTGCACCGGTTATTACAAGACCGCTGAGCAGCAGTTCGTCGCCAGTCGGATATAATGAATCTATATATGAAATCAGATTTTCTTTCCCTTCGCCGGTTTTTGCCGATATAAATATAACGGCGGACTTTTCTACCGGCAATGAAAAAATGAAATCATCCCTGTTATAAGAAGAATCGGATATGTCGGTTTTATTTACGATTATTATAATGTTTTTATCCTTTTTTGAAGAGACGTTTATAAGAAGTTGTTTTTCCTCATCGGTTTGAGGAATAGATGAATCTATTACCGCAAGTATAAGTTCGGCTTCATCTATGCTTGAGTATGTTTTTTCTATTCCTATTTTTTCAACAGTGTCGTCCGTTTCTCTGAGTCCTGCGGTATCGGAAAGAATAAGAGTTATATTTCCCAGCTTTATTTTTTCTGTTATTACATCTCTTGTCGTGCCTGCGATATCAGTTACAATAGCTCTGTCATGACCGACAAGCAGATTTAAAAGAGAAGATTTTCCGCTGTTTGGAAGACCGATGATTGCGGTTTTTATTCCGGCTGAAACAGCTCGGCCGGATGCATAGCTTTTACATAAGTCTGAGAGGCGTATTTTTATTTCAGAAAGCTTGTCAGCCATTTCTTCCTTCGACATGTCGGTAAGATCCTCATCAGGATAATCTATAAAAGCATATACGGAGGATAATATATCAGTGAGTTCTTTTGATATTTTTTGTATCTCTTCTGAAAATTTTCCGGCGACTTTGGCATTTGAAAGACGAAGAGCGGCAGTGCTCTCGGCATCAATCAATTCTGCTACGGCTTCAGCTTGCGTAAGACTAAGTTTGCCGTTGACAAAAGCTCTGCGTGTAAATTCGCCAGGACCTGCACAAACGGCTCCAGCTGCAAAAAGCGACGAAAGTACAAGAGATGTGCACAGGTCGTTTCCATGACAGCTTATTTCTGCGGTGTCCTCTCCGGTGTATGAGTGAGGAGCGCGGAAAATGGTGCATAATCCGCTGTCTATCACTTCTCCTTCATAATATATATCTCCATATACCGCTCTTGATGCAGGATAATCGGAAATATTTTTTCCGGATTTAGGCTTGAATACTTGAGATATGATATCAAAGCAATTGCTGCCAGATACGCGTATAACGGCTATTCCGGCTTTCCCTTTGGCAGTTGATACTGCAGCTATCGTAGATGTAAAAGTATTGAGCATTTATGTTTCTTTCTTTCAGTAAAATTTTAAAAGTTTTGTCAAGTTTTTGGCAGATTAAAATATATAAAAGCCGAAATATTTATTTACTCGTATATAGTTTTGCTTTCTGTTACAATCATTACATAATCAGAAAGATTCATGTCCGCAGACGGCTGTACTATAGCTGAAACGGTGTAGTTTGACGGATCTGGTTCTACCCCGACCACAGTGCCGACAACTATGTCTTTTGGATAAATGCTTCCGTATCCGGACGTATATACAAGATCTCCGACTTTTACGTCGATATCTTCCGGAAGATTCACAACCTTGCACAATCCGTCCCCGTACAAGTCAAATGATCCGGTCAGAACGGCAGAAGTCATCGTACGTTCCATATATACTCCTACCGACATATTGTGATTTATAAGGGATATCCCACGGGAAGAAAATGTTCCTGCTTCAGTTACAACACCGAGAAGTCCGTCTTCCGTGATAATGGGCATATTTTCAGTAACTCCGTGAGAACTTCCTTTATCAAGAGTGAAAGTTCTGATAAAACCGACATCTCTTGCTACTATTTTTGCGTCTACAAATTTCATGTAAGTTTTTTCGCTTTTAAGTTCAAGAAACTGTCTTAGCCAGTCGTTTTCCTCCTTAAGTATTACGCTCTCGCGGTTTTCGGATAGAAGTTTAGCGTTTTCATCTTTTAAAAGTTCATTTTCGCGTCTTAAAGAATCAATATCACTAAAATAAGCTGATAAATCGGAAATACCGGAAGATATGCTTAAGGCAAGTTTTTCAGCGGGGGTGATAATAATGCTTGTGGCATCAAATAATAAAGACAAAGCATTAGTGTGATATATTGCGATAGAAATTGCCGAAAGTAAAATGGATATACTCAGCATTATTGAAAAAAAATGAGATTTCACTGTCCCGAGACGCATAATCCGGCAAATTCCTTTCCGACAATTTTTTCAGATTTTTTCTAAAAAAAGAGAAAATATTGTTTATTTTATCGATACTTTATATTATAATATAAGAAGTAAATTTATGCAACACGTTTTCAAAAAAAATTCCGAGGCGGGCATGTTCATATAAATACCGGAAAGAAAGGCAAATGATGTAAAATGAAAAAAACCTATGTTTTGAATATTGGCGGAACAAGCTTTAGCATACTTTCAGATGAAAATGAGGAATACATTCGTTATTTAGAGGCTGAGGTGGGAAAAATGATTGACGCAGCACAGCTTCACGGAGCGTCAAGCTATAAAGCAGCATTGTTTGTCTGCATGGAATTATATGATATGCTTGAAAAGGCAAGAGCGGAAGTTGCAGACTCAGCAAAAAAGCAAAAAAAGAACTGTGAAGAAATACTTTTCCCGGATAAAGGTCAAGTAAGTCTTTTTTAAAGGATAAATAAGAATATGTTAAAAGTCAAAAAACGTCCTAAACTGCTTGTCCCGGCAGGGTCATATGAAGCGCTGTGCGCTGCAATATCTGCAGGCGCAGACGAGGTCTATTTCGGCGCATCGGGATTTAATGCAAGAGCCGGAGCTAAAAACTTTACAGAAGGTGAGTTCGAGGAAGCGATAAAATTGTGCCGTATATTCGGGGCAAGCAGTAACATTACGGTAAATACACTGCTTTTCGACCGTGAAATAAACGAAGTATTAGAGCTTGTATATAAAGCGGCATGTTTCGGCGCGGATGCATTTATAGTTCAGGATATCGGACTTGCACAAATTATAAAACGCGAGATGCCGGAGGTAACACTTCATGCCAGTACACAGTGCGCCTGCCATAATAAGGACGGAGCTGTGAGGTTATATGACGCCGGTTTTTCAAGGATAGTTTTGGCGCGTGAACTTTCAGAAGAGGATATCATAAAAATAACAGATAATGCGCCGTATGAGACGGAAATATTTGTTCACGGTGCCTTGTGCGTATCACATTCCGGTCAGTGTTTGTTTTCGTCTGTAGTAGGCGGAAGAAGCGGGAATAGGGGTGAATGCGCGCAGCCCTGCCGAATGGAATATACTATGCGCACATGTGCAGGAGAAAGAAAAGGATATCCGCTAAGCTTAAAGGATTTGAGTCTTGCGGAACATATTGATAAAATTTGCAGATCAGGAGCTGCCTCATTAAAGATAGAAGGCAGAATGAAAAGTCCCGAGTATGTGTGGGGTGTAACTAAAATAATAAAAAGGCTTCTTGAGGAAGAACGAGGAGCAAACAGTGACGAAATGCGTCAGCTTCGTGAATTATTTTCCCGAGGAGGTTTTACTGACAGTTATTATACCCGAAGATACCTTGCCACAAGCGAAGGAATGTACGGAATAAGGGGCAAGGCGGAAAAAGAAGCAACAAAGGAAGCGGAGAATAGTATAAATATTATACAGCCGCGCCGTCATATAAAAGCAGAATGCGGATTTGAATCAGGAAAAAAGCCTTATATTATTTATTCATGCGGAGAATATGAGGGGTTTGCCGAAGGAGAGGAGGAACTCGAATCAGCAAAAAATTCAAGTGCGACATTCGAGAGTATTGCCAAGAATCTTGTAAAGCTGGGATCAACGCCGTTTATTCTCGATATAAAAGATATATCAATGACTGTGGGGGAAAGTGTTTTTGTACCGTCAGGCATAATAAATGAATTGCGCAGAAAAGCGTCACAACTTTTGTATGAAAAAATGACTTTGCCTGTCGGCATAAAACGAATGCGTATAGGTTTTTGTCCGCAAAGGCAGAATTCGTCTAAAAAAAAGGTCAAAATAAGGCTGTATTTTGAATCGAGCGAAAATTTTAAAAGTAAAATTTCCGGATATAATGATATAGAAAGTATAGTCTTTCCTTTGTATAAATTTGCTTCCGAAGGAGAGACGATAAAAAAACTTTCTTCAGATTTCCGTATAGGAGTTCTGTTTCCTCGGGTGCTTTCTAATGGGGAAAAGAAAGGTGCTTTAAGTATGCTTGAATATGCAAAAAGCTGCGGAGCTTCTTTCTGCGAGGTGTCAAATATAGGACATATCGAAACCGCACGTCAGACAGGGCTTGAAATATACGGGGGAATAGGTCTTAATATTACAAATTCACTGTCAATGGAGTATTATACTGAAGAGCTTGGTTTATCCTCGATAGTATTATCTCCCGAACTAAAACTTGGAGCATTGAGAGATATTGTAAAGCCCAGCGGTGTGATAAGCTGCTTTTATGCGAGGGGAAGACTTCCGCTTATGGTGCTTGAAAGCTGTATAGTCAAATCTTGCGGTATGTGCCGTAAAGATCGCGAAAATGAAAAGGTATGCGGAGTTATAACAGATAGAATAAATGCGTCATTTCCGATATATCCGGCGAGACGTTTTGATATTGACTATCCTTGCAGAAACATTATTTATAATTCGGTTATAACGGATTTAAGATCAAAAAAAGAATTGTATATGTCGGGTATAGACGTACTGTGCGTTTCAGCCGAAGAGGATGGTATGCCGCTTTGAAAGGAAAATAAATTTATATATGAAGATAAAGAATATAGAATTTGAAAACGGACTTTTTTTAGCTCCGATGGCGGGAGTGGCTGACCGGGCGTTTAGACATATGTGCAAGAAATACGGCGCCGAAGGAGTGGTAACTGAGATGATTTCTTCAAAAGCGCTCGTATTCGGAGATAAAAAGACAGAGATACTTGCAAAAATAGACAGTTATGAGCGGCCGTGCGCATTGCAGCTTTTCGGAAGCGATCCTTTGACTATGGCAAAAGCTGCGGAAATAGCAATGAAATTTTCGCCTGATATAATAGATATAAATATGGGCTGTCCCGTACATAAAATTGTGTCATCCGGGGACGGATCGGCACTTATGAAAAATCCGGCACTTGCATATGAAGTTATATGTTCTGTTGTAAATTCTGTGGGGGATAAAGTACCGGTTACAGTAAAAATACGAAGCGGGTATGACGTTTCTCATATAAATGCCCCCGAGATTGCTATGCTTGCCGAAAAAGCCGGAGTATCAGCCATTTTCGTACATGGCAGGACGCGTGATCAGATGTATGCTCCTCCGTGCGATCTTGAAACAATAAAAAAGGTAAAGATGGCAGTGTCTGTTCCTGTCATAGGAAACGGTGATATATTTACTTGTGAGGACGCGGAAAGAATGTTTTCCGAAACCGGATGTGACGGTATAATGATAGGTAGAGGCGCGTTGGGGAACCCGTATTTCTTTTTTCAGCTTAAACACTTTTTAAAAACCGGCGAAAAACTGCCTTCTCAGAATTTAAAAGACAAAATGATAGATATAGAAGAACATATGCGCATCTTATGCAGTGAAAAAGGAGAAAAGACAGCATCTGCCGAATGCCGCAAGCATCTTTCATGGTATGTTAAAGGTGTCAGGGGAAGCGCTTCGCTGAGGGACTGCATAAACCGAACCGATAATATAGAAAATACTCTTAATATTATAAGAAAGGCTTTTGATAATTGTAATACTTTATCATAGGAACTATTATAAAGGTATGAGCGGATATAATTCAGAAAATGATATAGTAAACGGAATGTTTGCATTAGCCGATGAAAAATATAAAAATTTTCAGGCGAAACTTATCCCGAATATAGCAGAAGAAACGATTATGGGAATAAGGACTCCGGTTTTGCGGAAATACGCGAAAAAATTTTACAAAACCGAAGAGCGGGAAAAGTTTATTTCTGATCTTCCGCATAGGTTTTATGAAGAAAATAATCTTCATGCTTTTTTTATCGAACAGGAAAAGGATTTTAAAACCTGCATAAAATTGATAGATTTATTTCTTCCGTATGTTGATAATTGGGCGACGTGCGATTTGATGTCTCCGGCAGTATTGAGAAAGAATAAAAAAGATTTGTATGAAAAAATAAAAGAGTGGATAAAGAGCGGTAAAACATATACGGTTCGATACGGACTTCACATGCTTATGGTACATTATCTTGATGATGATTTTTCTCCGGATTGTCTCTTGCTTGCGTCAGAGGTGCGTTCAGAGGAGTATTATGTCAACATGATGACAGCATGGTTTTTTGCCACGGCGCTTGCAAAGAGATACGAAGAAACTCTGCCGTATATTAAAGATCATAAACTTTCCAGGTGGTGTCATAATAAAACGATATCTAAAGCGTGTGAAAGCTATCGTATAAGTGCTGATAAGAAAGAATATTTAAGATCTTTGAGGATAAAATAAGAAAAATAAAATCAAAATACTTTCATAAATAAAAAAGCTGTCCCTTTAAAGATTTTAGGGACGGCTTTTTTGTATATGTGCTTCCAGATAAAGCCTACATATCGTTATCTGATTTATATATTCCCGTTATTTCACAAACGTACATTTCATGAAAGTCACCTGCAGAATAGCATGAATCGATGATACTTTTATCGATGAATGAATTTTTGTCAATATATTGAGCGAAAAGTTTTTTTCCGACAATTGTAACAGACGCTTCTTTAAAAAAGACGGCGTTGTTTTCAATATAAGGAGTAAGCCCCGCCTCCGATATTTTGTCACAGTCGCGTCCGGAAAGCTTCCCGCACTTTGTAAGAGCCTGACGGTAAGATTCATTGAAGAAAGAAAGAGAAATTGTATCTGATGCGTCTATAAATTCTTTAGTGAAACGCTGGGGCCTTATAAAGCAGAAAAATACATTTTTTCCCCAAAGTACTCCGAAGCCTCCCCAGCTTGCGGTCATGGTATTCAGTTTTTTGTCAGTACGGCTTTCATCGCATGCAGATATAAGCATCCAGTCGCTGCCTATTTTTTTAAAGACATTGAATTCAGCGTTTTCAGGAGAGATTTTTTTCAAATTCATAAAAATACCTTCTTTCATTTTTGATTTATTATAACCATATTTTATAAATATGCAGAAAAATATAATTTTACAAATAACATTTTATAGTATTTTCTATCCAGTAACAGTAAGAATATTCTGTATCCTTGAGTTCTAGGGACTTTAACAGTAAATAAGGAGTAATTCCGTCGGGACATTTATTAATAAATTCCGCCAGTGCGGAAAGTATATATAAATTATATTGCTTTATTTCAGCTTGAGTCATTTTTTGTCCTCAGTTATAGAAATAAATAAAAATGGGAAAACGCTTTATTCGCAAAGCGTTTTCCCGATTTAATTATTTTTGAAAATTCGAAAATCTTTTATAAAAAATAAAAGCAATGACAATTATATTTTTTTTATTATTTTAATTATTTTTCCTCTTTGTCAGAATTGTCATCGGGGGTGTTATTGTCATTGTTGTTATCATCAGACTGAGATGAAGAGAAATCGGGAGAAATGTTATCATCGCCGTTTTCAGGTGTGTCGGAAGCTTTGACAGTAAAAGACTGCTGCTTGCGTTTTTTGTCGTTTTCATCTTTGCTCTGCTGTTTTTTTGCTTCTGCGATAGCGGCAATTTCTTCAATAGACGGAGTAGGGTTAGTATCCATAAGAAATTTAAACTGATCTTCATCCATAGTTTCATATTGTACAAGAAAATTGGCGATCACATGCATTTTTTCCTCATTTTCACGTATCAGCTTTTCAGCTTCAGCATATGCCTTGTCAATAATGCTCTTGATTTCACTGTCTATTAAAGCTGCTGTTTCATCAGAATAATTCTTTGTATTATTAAAATCACGACCAAGGAAAATTTCATCATCAGATCGTTCAGAGGCAAAAGCAATAGGACCGAGTTTATCGCTCATACCGTATCTTGTTACCATGTTTCTGGCGATTTCGGTAGCTCGCTGAATATCGTTAGATGCGCCGCCTGAAATATCGTCAAAAAAGATTTTTTCAGCGACTCTTCCTCCGAGCATCATTGTAATTTCTTCAATCAAGCCGTTTTTATATACGCTGACTTTATCTTCGAGAGGAACAGTAAGCGTGTATCCCAAAGCTCTTCCGCTTGGAATAATAGAGATTTGGCGGACAGGATCTACTGACGGCAGCAAATGCGCGAGCACCGCGTGTCCTGCCTCGTGATAAGCAGTCTTTTTCTTTTCTTCAGGCTTGAATTTGCGGGATTTTTTCTGAGTACCTACCATAATTTTAAGAGAGGCTTCTTCAATATCGTTCATGCCGATAAGCTTTTTATGTTTGCGTGCAGCATGAAGAGCGGCTTCGTTGAGAAGATTAGCAAGATCGGCGCCGGTAAAACCAACGGTAGCCTGAGCAATTTTTTCAAGATCGACCGTTTCCTCAAAAGGCTTGCCTCTTGCGTGAACTTTAAGGATATCAACTCTGCCTTTAAGATCGGGATAATTTACTGTTATCTGTCTGTCAAAGCGCCCGGGTCTAAGCAAAGCAGGATCAAGAATATCCGGCCTGTTGGTAGCGGCGATTACAATAACACCCTCGTTGCTTCCGAAACCGTCCATTTCTACAAGCAGCTGATTCAAGGTTTGTTCTCTCTCGTCATGACCACCACCGAGACCTGCACCTCTGTGCCGTCCGACGGCATCGATTTCATCTATGAATATAATGCTTGGAGCATTTTTCTTTGCGTTTTCAAAAAGATCGCGCACACGTGAAGCACCGACACCGACATACATTTCTACGAAGTCAGAGCCGGAAATCGAGTAGAAGGGAACGCCGGCTTCACCCGCGACGGCTTTTGCCAATAAAGTTTTACCTGTTCCGGGAGGGCCTACAAGCAGTACTCCTCGTGGTATGCGTGCTCCGAGTTCGCTGTATCTTACAGGATTTTTCAAAAACTCAACTACTTCCTGCAGTTCTTCTTTTTCCTCGTCAGCTCCGGCAACATCCGAAAAGCGCACTTTATTTTTTGAATCGCTCATCAAATGAGCGCGCGAGCGGCCGAAAGAATTAAGCTTTCCGCCTTTGCCGCCCATGGCCTGATTGATGGATACAAAATATATAATTACGACGAAAACGAGAATAATGAGGTAAGGTAGATACGACACCCACCATGCGACTTCTACCGGTTCTTCGTAGTCATACCATTCGATTATGCCGTTTTCATGTTGTTCTTCTATCAAATCGCCGAGATCATTTAAAAATAAATCAAGACTTCTGAGCTTATAAGAAAGCTGTGTTTCGCCTTTATCGTTGAGAGTCAATATAAGGGTATTGCTGTTGTCTATCTCAAACTTTTTAACTTCTTCGTTTTTAAAATAATCTATAATATCGCTGTATTTCGGTTTCCCGTTATCGGTATTATTGATCATCCATGAGGTGATTGATATCATTGCAATAACTGCAATAAGATAAAATGCTATTACTTTAATACTCTTTTTCATTAACTGTTAAATCACTCCTTGCCGTTTAACCGGAATTTGTTGAAATAAGCTTCAGATATATTGAGATCTGTAAAAAGCAACTGTTGCTTTCGGATTGTCTGCGAGACTTTTTTCGCTGTCGCAGGGAGCGGAAAAAAACGGGACGCAGATTATTTGTTCTTCGCTGTCGCAAATAACCGGAACAAGCTGCCTTTCTATAGCGGGAACAGCGTTTTCAGAAAAAACTTTTTTAAGCTTTCTTGACATTCCGCCTATACGGATACTGTCTCCGGGAAATCTTTGACGTGCAAATAACTTTCTATTTATTATATCAGAAAACAAGTCAACTTTTTTATACAATTTGTAAACAATATCTTCTTTTTTTATAATATCAGGTAAACAGAAGTCAATATTTTCATTTTTTTCAGTTAAAAAAACTGCGTAAGAGCTGTTTATGACATTTTCTCCTGCATGAAGCTCAATATTAAAATAAAGATTTTCTGTGCAGCATTCTTGTATATTATTATTTTCAGAGTTTGTTTTAAATATTGATATTCCGCTTTTAAAATCAATTTTGGCGAAAAGATTATCCGGCAGTGAAATATATCTTGTTTTCATATCCGAAAAAGTTTTTTCGGCTGCGTCTGCCAGCGCATTTATATGACTGCCTCCAGTCATTATTTCTTTACCGGAGTAGTTTTTACAAAGATTTTTTATATATCTTAATCTGACAGCTTGAGGCAAATCCATGATATCATTGAGAGTATGGCATTCTTTTTCTGAAAAAACTGATAATAAGCTGTCAAAATATTCTCTGTCTTTTCTTGATGATTCCGAAAGCCTGAAAAGGGCGCCTTCAAGAGAAGGGTTTAAAGTTTTAAGTTTGGGAATAACACTGTGTCTTAAAAAATTGCGCGAATATTCCTCGTCGTAATTTGTTTCGTCAATAACGAAATCTTGTGATAAGGCAGCAAGATAATTTTCCACTTCGATGCGAGACATTTTTATAAGAGGTCTTATAAAGTTATCTCTTACCGGCGGAATACCGCACAGACCCTCCGTTCCGCTTCCTCTGCAGATATTGAAAATAACAGTTTCTGCATTGTCCGACATCGTATGAGCTGTAGCAATTTTATCGGCGTTAAAATAGTAGGCAGCTCTTTCAAAAAAGGCATATCTTTCATTTCTCGCCGCGGTTTCAAGACTTATATGTGTATTTTTATATAGTTCAGGAATATTTACCTTTTCAGAATAAAACGGCAAGGAAAGTTTTTCAGCGAGTTTTTTAGTAAATTTTTCGTCGCGTTCTGCCGTCTGTGCCCTTATTCCATGATTAAGATGACAAACAAAAACGGAAAAACCGAGTTTAACCGACAGAGAATTAAGGGACAGCAGAAGAGAAACAGAATCAGCTCCGCCCGAAACTGCGGTTAGGATCCGGCTTTTGCCGTTTATCATTTTGTATTCTTGAAGAGTGCTTAAAACTTTTTTTTCAAATTTGTAAACATCTGTATTTTTTTGTATTTTACTAATATTAAAATGATCGTTATTCATCATGAGTAGTATCCACAGAAATGAATTTTGTGTATTGACCATACCAACCGAGGTCGGCTTTTCCGGTAGAACCGTGACGGTTTTTAGCAATAATACACTGAGCGGTATTTTGTTTTTCGGGATTATCGTTATAATACTCATCCCTGTATAAAAACATTATTACGTCGGCATCTTGTTCAATAGCCCCGGAATCTCGAAGATCGGAAGCCATAGGGGTTTTATTTGTTCTTCCTTCGACGCCGCGGTTGAGCTGCGCGCAGGTTATAACCGGAACTTTGAGATCTTTAGCAAGAAGTTTAAGATTTCTTGATATTTCACCTATTTCTTGAACTCTGTTGTCGTTTTTGACATCAGATTGCATAAGCTGAAGATAATCTATAATAACAAGACCGAGATTTTTCACACGGCGAAGTTTGGCTTTCATACCGGTAACTGTAATACCGGTAGTATCATCTATCAATATGTCGGTTTGTGAAAGAACGGCAGCTGCACGGGCGAGATTAGCCCAGTCGTTGTCTTCGAGCTCGCCGGTTCTCATTTTATAACTGTCGATAAGAGCCTCGCTTGAAAGCATACGCGATACTATTTGTTCATCTGACATTTCAAGAGAGAATATAGCTACGGTCTTTTTCTGACGGCAGGCAACGTTAGCTGCGATATTGAGGCAGAAGGCAGTCTTTCCCATGCCGGGGCGTGCTCCTACTATAATAAGATCTGACTTTCCCATACCTACGAGAAGTTTATCAATACTGCTGAAATATGTCGGAATTCCCATAGCTTCTTCACGGTTTGTAATAAGATCTTGAAGGTGAGAATAGTGCTGTATTATAATATCGCGGATATGTGTAAAACCTTTTGCGTTTACATCTGTTGCAATATTAAATATTTTTTGTTCGGCACTGTCGATTATTTCAGCAGCGCTGCCTTCGGCGGCATAAGCCATTTCTTTTATATCGTCAGCCGCTTCTATAAGCCTTCTGAGCATGGCTTTATCGCGTACTATTTTTGCATAGTCGGTTATATTTGCAGCTGTAGAAACAGAATCAGCAAGCAGCTTGATATAATTTTTTCCCTCTGCCTCGCTGTTTATACCGGCCTGAGTAAGAGCGTCAAGCAGAGTAACTATTTCTATTGGCCGGCTTTGAATAAACAGCGACTGCATTGCTTCGAAAATGAGTCTGTTTTTTTCAAGATAAAAGTCTTCTGCATGAATAATATTCGCGACATCCTTAAAGCGTTCCGGATCAATAAGTATTGCACCGAGCAAAGCCGTTTCTGCTTCGGCTGATATCGGAAGAACGCGTGGGGTATCTATGTTTGTAAGCTCTTGCGGCATTGTGGGTCACCTTAATCCTTTGAAGCCACCACAACAGTTAGTTTCCCTGTTATTTCAGGATGCAGCTTAACATCAAGAACATAGCTGCCGTAAGCTTTTATAGCGCTTTCGAGTGCTATTTTACGCTTGTCAATTTCAATGCCATATTGCTTTTTAAGTTCGTCGGCAATTTCCTTGGAAGTTATTGCTCCGTAAAGCCTTGAATCCGATCCTGAACTTGCATAAATTTTTACGGTAACGCTTTGCAGCTTTTCTGAGTTTTCACGGGCAAGCTTTTTTTCTTCGGCAAGTCTATGTTCAGTAGCCGCCTGCTTGTTTTTAATTTCATTAAGTATAGCGGGCGTTATTTCAGCGGCGAGTTTTTTCGGGAAAAGAAAGTTGCGCGCATAACCGTCTGATACGTTAACGACGTCGCCTTTTTTGCCCTGAGCTTTTACATCTTCTAAAAGTAGTACTTTCATTTTTTATTCCTCCGGTTATAATAATTGAAATAAATTTATTTTTTTCCATCAAAAAAGCTGTCTATAGAATTTTTAAGAAGTTTTGTCGCTTCCTCAAGAGAAATATCGCGAAGCAATGCGCCGGCCGCGTCAAAATGACCGCCTCCGCCTATTGATTCAAGTATGAGCTGTACGTTAATTTTCCCCGAAGAACGCGCTGAAATGTTTATATTTCGTCCCACGGAGGCAAGTACGAATGTAGCTTCCACTCCTGATATATTCAGCAGTCTGTCTGCCGTTTTTGATGAGACAAGCTTGGTTTGACTTGGATTGTCGGATTCAAGATCCGTAGAAGCGATTATAATATTTTCGCGGTATATGGAGATGTTGCGTTCTATGTCTGCTTCATAAAGAAATTCATCGAGATTTGTACGGAAAAAGCTTTGAGCCTCATTTGGGTCAGCACCCTGTGACCTGAGAAATAGAGCGGCGCTGAACGTACCGATACCGGTATTTTTCTTAAAATTGTTAGTATCAAGAATTATGCCGGCAAATAAAAGTTCAGCTTCAATCTTTGTAAGCGACCCCTGAGGCATGGCAAATTCGGTGATTTCACTGATAAGTTCGGAAGCCGAAGATGCGGAAGGTTCGATATATGCTAACTTCGGCGGTATTACATATTCTTCCTGAACTTTGCGGTGATGGTCTATAATTACATAATTGATACAGTTTTCATATAACTCGCGCGCCTCAAAAAGTTCAGGATTGTTAGTGTCGCAGATGATAAGAAGAGTATCCGAACGTAGCATATCCTGCGCCGACGGAGCATCGGTAAATAGCTCGTAATAATATTCAAGTCCTCTCAGTTTTGAAAAAATAGGCTTTAAATTTGCATCGTGAAGGTTTATTACTATTTTTACGCTTTTGCCGAGGAAAGTGGCAATTCTTGCCGCCGCAACACAGGAAGCTATACTGTCATGATCACAGAATTTGTGCCCCATTATTATAACATTGCCGCTTTGTTTGATAAGGTCGGTGAGTTCGCCGGCAATAACGCGTGAGCGTATTTTTGTCTTTTTCTGAACTGTTTTTGTTCTTCCGCCGTAATATTCGGTAGAGCTTGCAGTACGCAGTACGGCTTGATCGCCTCCGCGCTGAAGGGCAAGTTCAAGAGCGTTTCTTGCCGCCGTTTCTTTTTCTGCAAAAGAACCGTTTATATTGCTTATACCTATAGAAGCGGTTATAGGAACCGTTGCGGTTTCAATTTCTGTTTCACGTATGCTGTCGAGAATATCAAATTTTGACGAGAGTATGCCGGGAAGATGTTTTTCTTCAAAGACAAGCATATACCTGTCTCTTTCATATTCTTTTATCATTCCTCCAAGGTTTTTGCACCATTCCGAGACGATTCCCGCGACTCTTGCAGAGGCGCTGCGGTATTTGTCCTGCGAAAACGGCAGAGATTCGGTTATATTGTCAAGAACTAAGAAAGCAACTACCGCGTTTTTTTCATTCAGTTCGCGTTTTGCGTTTACAAGCTCAGACTTGTCGTCGAGAACTATCATGCAATACGGTTTTCCGACGGAATTCAGCGAATACCCGGAAACTTCATAATCAACTCCGTTATAGTTTAGAGAAAAAGTAGCTCCGGATTTAAGCTGTTCAATTCTTGACGGCGTAAAAACGGGATTTATTGTTTCAGCGGCGCTTTTGCCGTATAAGGAATGACGGGATTCGGATTTCTGAATAAAAGCGGTGTTATACCAGTTTATTGTTCCGTCGGGGGATAAGATTACGGCCGGCGAACGGAAATTTGTGACAAAATCAAGAGTAATACCCAATATTGCGCTGTTTTCCGAGTCAAGGCCGTTTGTCAGCATGTCACGGCGGAGAAGAATAAAAGCCGCGGCAATATAAACGATGATGATAATAACTCCCAAAGGTATCAGCATTGGATTAATGATACCGCATATGACAGTATATACTACCAGCACCGCGATAGCGCACAGTATGCTTTTGCGCCATGCCATTGCACGAAGCCTTTCAAGTAAGTCCTTCAAGGTTAATATACCTCCGATGACAGTTATAGTTAATTTTAAAAACTTTTTGCCTTATATTACTTATGTTACTTATGTTACTTATGTTACTTATGTTATATATTTTTTCCGCTGCTGCCGCCTGTGCGGGAAGTATTCGTTGTATAAAACATACCCAGCAGAATCAAAACGGTAACTCCGATATTTAAGAACAAAAACGCTATGAATACCGAGCAAATTTTTGCGATGCATATTGCGGATTTTGAAAAACCTCTTTTTGCGAGAACCTCACCTATTTGTTTTATTCCGCAAAGCATAAGCCCCGGAGCTATGATATAAGCTATATTCCGGAATCCGTATGCGGCTGCAGAATTTCCGGCAAACAGCATGAAAAGAGAGGCGATAAAATAAACGATGACAGACGCGTAAGAAAGAGTTATTTCATACTTTTTACCTTCAAGCATTTTGCTGTCATTAAACAATTTCGCAAAAGGATTCAGAAGAGAAGCGGAAATGTAACTTGATATAAGACAAATTATAATAGTAATTGAAGGAATGAGGGTTTTTAAATTAAAGAATATATATTCTATTAAAATGTTAAGATCGCTTTCAGAGATCTTGGTGTTAAATGGACCGGAATTCATTTTTTGGTCTTGAATGATTGTTTCCCTGAGAAGATCGTAATATTCGTTCATAAATTCAGATATGATCTTTAAAGAAATAACACCCTGCGCCCAAAGAACAAGAAATGATACGGCAATGTACAGAATAAAGACAATCGTACAGCCAATAACAGCCGAGGTTTTGGAGCATTCGGCTTTTTTGCAGACAGATATAAATATTGCAAAAGCCATTCCTGCCGAAAGAAGAACTCCGAGTGCTCCGGCAAAATTTTTAAAAACGATAATATTTCCGATAAACGTTATAATAAATGCGGAAATCGGAGCCGACAGCCTGAAGACATTGCCGGTTTTATGTGAAAAGACGGCATACAGAGGAGCCGCCAATATTGTGGCAGCGGTTGAAACAAGCGGCAGCGGCATGCCTGAAATACAAAAAAGAATAAAAGAGATAAACAGCAGTATAAAATCAGACGGAGACAGTTTGGGAAGAGAAAAAGAAAAATATTTTTCGCTGTTCTGCTGTTCAGACAGCTGTTTTTGTTCTTTTTGGTCAGGAAGACAATTATATCCAAAGTTAATCAAAACGATCCTCCGAAAGAATTAAAGTAAGCTTAATTTGAACTTAAAATAAAACGAAATACCGAATACTTAACTGTATTTAGGACAGAAACGCATCTGGAGATGATCCTCTAAATGCAGATGACTGAATAAAAAATTTTCAGCTTAAACTTAATATAATTTTAAGCGTTTGAGATTAGAAACAATCAGAAATCAAATTTTACCTGTTTTGAATTGATATCATAATCATCAAGCAAAGTACCTGTGCTGGGCAGTTTTGATTTTCTGTATTTATCAAATTTTTTCATTTCCTCAGAGCCGTCATCTGAGAAGAAAGAAACACTTTCAATTTTAAAGCCTTTTTTTAGTGTAAAAATATAAACTCCGGCGGCTGTACGGGTAGTTTTTGCGGCGAGCTGATCGGAATTTACTATGATTGCCTTGCCTTGTGTAGAGCGCACCATAAATTCACATGAAGGTTTTTTGCCTTGCTTTTCCGGGACAAAAAATATACCGACCGCAGGACTGTCGCCGCTGAAAGCATTAGTGAGCTTTTTGCGGTTCAGCTTAGTGGCGTAAGAGCTTAGCGGAACCAAAACCGCCTTGCCGTTTTCGAAGAAAAATGCGGCACTGCCCTTATAATCTCCGGCAAGGAGCATAGTGATAAGATTTTCACCGTCCTCAAAGCCGAGTTTTGCGGGAACATATTCTCCCAGCATAGAAGGCTTTAAGGTTTCGAAATCGTCGGCTTTTGCCTTATATACCTGACACTTGTCTGTGAAAAACAGAAGTTCGCATTCACTGTCAGTGTCTTCACGGATTACAATATAATCGTTATCTTTTAGCTTTTGATCGCTGTTGTGAGGGAGGTTGCTTTTATAAGGGATAAGCTTTTTAAAATAACCTTCATGAGAAAGCAAAACAGTTACCGGATAAGCTTCAGTTTCCTGTTCGGGAGCTGAAGGCACATCATCGGTGTAAATAAGCTGTGTTTTTCTGGGTTTCGCGTATTTTTTCTTAATATCAGCAAGCTGTTTTGCAATTAATGAATGAATTTTTTTTGGAGAAGACAACTTTTCTTTTACGTCTTCTATATCTTTTTCAAGTTTTTCAGTTTCGGATGTACGCTTTAAGATATATTCACGGTTAAGATTGCGAAGTTTTATTTCGGCAATATATTCTGCCTGAACTTCGTCTATAGAAAAACCTTTCATAAGGTTAGGAACAACTTGTTTTTCGTTTTCAGTTTCGCGTATTATTTTTATTGCCTTGTCTATATCCAGCAGCAGTTCTCTTAAACCGTAAAGCAGATGGAGTTTTTCTTCCATTCGGCAAAGATTGAAATAAAGTTCGCGTTTTACGCATTCGGAGCGCCAGGCTATCCATTCTTCAAGGATATCTCTTATGCCGAGAGTTTTAGGACTTCCTCCGATCAATATGTTGAAATTGCAGGGGAAAGCATCTTCAAGCGGAGTAGAACGAAACAGCTTTGAAATAAGCTTTTCAGGATCAGCTCCGCGTTTGAGATCTATTGTCAGTTTCATTCCCTGTATGTCAGTTTCATCACGGACGTCAGAAATTTCTTTAAACTTTCCTTCTTTCATCAGCTTTGCAATTTTAGATATAACTGCTTCTATCGTTGTAGTATAAGGAATCTGTGTAATTTCAATGCAGTTTTCCTTCTTGTTGAAGGAATATCTTGCGCGTACTTTAAATGAACCTCTTCCAGTATCATATATGTTTTTCAGCTGTTCACGGTCATAAAGCAGAACGCCTCCGGTAGAAAAATCAGGAGCTTTTATTATATCTAAAAGATCAGCTTCCGGATTTTTTATAAGCTCTACTGCGGCGTCGCAAACTTCGCCGAGATTGAACGAGCATATATTTGTCGCCATACCTACGGCAATACCAAGGTTTGCCGAAACAAGAATATTCGGGAAAGCGGTGGGAAGCAGGGTAGGCTCTTTCATTGTTCCGTCGTAATTGTCTGTAAAATCTACCGCATCATGGTCTATGCCGCCGAAAATGGTTTCGCATATTTCATCAAGCTTGCACTCGGTATATCTTGATGCGGCATAAGCCATTGTGGAATAGCGCTTTCCGAAAGATCCTTTCGAATCTATAAACGGGTGCAGCAGAGATTCATTTCCTCGCGTAAGACGGACAAGCGTCTCATATATAGAGGAATCACCATGAGGATGAAGATGCATAGTAGCGCCTACGACATTAGCAGATTTTGTTCTTGCGCCGTTCATGAGTCCCATATCATACATTGTGTATAAAAGCTTGCGCTGAGATGGTTTAAAACCGTCTATTTCGGGTATAGCGCGAGAAATTATGACGCTCATGGCATAAGGCATGTAATTTACGCGCAGAGTATCTGTTATAGCCTGATCCTCTATAGGTGCGGGAGCAAGGAGCTCTGTACCGTTATTTGATTTGTTTTTCCTGGATGATTTTCTTTCTGCCATAAATAGTTCCTTTGTACGGTAAATTTAATCGTTGTCAAAAAGAGAGATCCCGTCGGCGCCGGACGGAGCTTTTGAGGTAGATTTTTCCGAAAGCGGTATTCCGAGATGTTCATAAGCTCGTGGCGTAGCGCATCTTCCGCGCGGCGTTCGGTTTAGAAATCCGAGCTGCAAAAGATATGGCTCGTATACGTCTTCCAGAGTCACTGCTTCTTCGCCTATTGTTGCCGATAAAGTCTCAAGACCTACAGGACCGCCTCCAAAATATTTTATTATTGAGGTAAGCATGCGTCTGTCGATGCTGTCAAGCCCCAGTTCATCTATATCCAAAAGCTTTAAAGCCTGATCTGCCATTTTCCCGTTTATAATTCCGTCGCCTTTTACCTGAGCGTAATCGCGGACCCTTTTTAAAAGACGGTTAGCGATACGCGGCGTGCCTCTTGATCTTCTTGCAATTTCTTTTGCGCCGTCCTCGGTAATAGGTACTTCAAGAATACCGGCGCTTCGCGATACAATTTCCGCAAGTTCGCTTTCGCTGTACAGTTCGAGCCTGAGAAGATGTCCGAATCTGTCGCGCAGAGGAGACGTAAGCTGACCTGCGCGGGTAGTTGCTCCGATAAGGGTGAACTTTGGAAGAGGAAGCCTTATGCTTCTTGCTGAAGGACCTTTTCCCATAATTATATCAAGATTGAAATCTTCCATAGCCGGATAAAGTATTTCTTCTACCTGACGGGGAAGACGATGTATTTCATCTATAAAAAGTATGTCGTTTTCTTTAAGATTTGTCAAAAGAGCGGCAAGGTCGCCCTGTTTTTCTATTGCCGGACCTGAGGTTATACGTATGCCGGCTCCCATTTCAGATGCAATTATTGCGGAAAGGGTGGTTTTACCCAAGCCGGGCGGGCCGTGTAAAAGTATATGATCGAGACATTCTCCGCGCATTTTTGCAGCTTCCATTGATATTGCGAGCTTTTCCTTGACACCTTTTTGACCGATATATTCCGACAGAGTTTTAGGGCGCAGAGACAGCTCGTTTTCATTGTCCTCGTTTATTTCACGCGAGCTTATTATTCGGTTTTCAAAGTCAAAGTCATTTTCACTGTAATTGTCAGGTCTTGTACTTTTTATCAAAACAGGTGCTCCTTTACTTCATCAACAGGGTAAGTGCTTTCTTTATAATTTCTTCTACCGTGCCGTTTCCTGCGGCTCTTGCCGCTTTAGCTGCTTCGGATTTTGAATATCCGAGAACAGTGAGAGCGGATATCGCGTCGTTCATTGCCGAAGCCTGGCCTTTATATCCGGCTGATTCGGTTTCAGATATTGCGCCGGCTTCCGAAACGGTTTTAGCTATCTTATCTTTTAATTCGATTATTACCTTTTGAGCTGTTTTCATGCCGATTCCGTTTGCGCGTGCAATAGCTTTTGCATCGTCGCCTGCGCATGCTGCTGCTATTTCAGCGGGAGTAAGAGCGGACAGAACCGACAGCGCTCCTTTCGGTCCTATGCCGGATACCGTTATAAGCAGCTTGAATATATCGCGTTCCTCTTCGTTGTAAAATCCGTAAAGCTCTTGAGAATCTTCTTTTACGGAAAAATATGCAAACAGCTTTTCCGTTTTTTCATCACACGAGCCATCGGGCATTGTTTCGTGACGGCGTGAGAGCTGTGCATATGTAGTAGCGCTTATCATCATCTGATATCCGACACCTCCGCAGTCAATTACTGCGTAATCCGGACGCAAATATGTGAGTTTTCCGTTAAGGTAGTAAAACATAAAATCTCCGAAGTTTTATCTGAATTTAAAAAGAATTGACGATGAGCTGTATCCGTGACATATAGCGGCGGCAAGAGCGTCGGCTGTATCGTCCGGCTTGGGAGCGGATTTAAGACCGAGAAGAGTTGTCACCATTGCGATTATCTGATGCTTTTCCGCTCTGCCGTAACCTGTAACAGCCTGTTTTATCTGAAGCGGCGTATATTCAAATACCGGTACTCCCTGTCTTGAAACCGCAAGCAGTATAACTCCTCTTGCCTGACAGACATTTACTGCCGTTTTGGCATTGCTGTTGAAAAAAAGTTCTTCTATTGCAACGGCATCGGGATGAAATTTGTCACAAAGCTCGCATATGCCGTCATATATTTCGCACAGACGCAATTCGGTTTTCGTATTAGCGGGAGTCGTTATTGCACCGTACTCTATAGGAGTCAGAGCAGTTCCCTCGCAGCCGATCACTCCGAAGCCGACAATAGCGTATCCCGGGTCTATGCCCAAAATTATCATAAGGTATAAAACTCCATAATATATAATTTATACTATTATAATATTATAACATCCGGGATCCTAAAAGTAAAGTAAAATTTTTCATAATTATAGATATAAAAGTAGTTTTATAGACAGTAAAAGGGATTATTTTTTTATATCTCTTGAGGAAAGACGCACTATTTCATCGCGGAGATATGCAGCGCGTTCGAAATCAAGCTTAGAGGAACACTCCTTCATTTCTGCCGTCAAAGCTGCAATAAGCTGCTGCTTTTCGCGGTCGGATAAAACTTTTTTTGACTTTTTGTCGGTTTTTGCAGATATTTCTATGATATCGCGCACTTCTTTTTTGACCGTTTTTGGAATTATACCATTGGCTTTGTTATAATCCTGCTGTTTTTTGCGCCGCCTGTTTGTTTCCGAGATTGCAGTTTTCATAGAATTTGTTATTGTATCAGCATACATTATAACCTTACCTTCGGAATTTCGAGCCGCGCGGCCTATAGTTTGAATAAGAGACGTCTCACTGCGCAGAAAACCTTCCTTGTCGGCGTCGAGAATTGCAACAAGGGAAACTTCGGGAATATCAAGTCCTTCGCGCAGAAGATTTATTCCGATAAGAACGTCAAAAACTCCGAGACGAAGATCGCGGATTATTTCCATTCTTTCGATGGTATCTATGCCGAAATGCATATAACGGCATTTTATTTCGTTTTCTTCGAGATATTCGGTAAGATCCTCAGCCATTTTTTTGGTAAGAGTTGTCACAAGAACGCGTTCGTCTTTTGCTGAGCGAGTTCTTATTTCTCCGATAAGATCATCGATTTGACCGTCGACAGGACGAACTTCAATCTCCGGATCTACAAGACCTGTAGGTCTTATAAGCTGTTCTGAGATACTTTCGCTGTGTTTTTTTTCATAATCGCCGGGAGTTGCGCTGACAAATATAACCTGGTTAAGTTTTTGCTCGAATTCCTCAAAACGCAGAGGGCGGTTGTCAAATGCAGAGGGCAGACGAAAGCCGTATTCTATAAGATTCTTTTTTCTTGAATAGTCTCCTCCGTACATTCCGTGAACCTGAGGGAGAGTTACATGAGATTCATCTACAAACAAAAGAAAGTCATCCGGAAAATAATCAAGCAATGTATATGGCTGACTTCCGGGAGCGCGGCCGGCAAGCACGCGCGAATAGTTTTCGACTCCTGAACAATAACCTATTTCGGATATCATTTCGATATCGTATAAAGTTCGTTCGCGTATGCGCTGAGCCTCGATGAATTTGTTCTGAGATTTAAAAAACGCTTCACGTTCTTCCATTTCAGCGCGTATTTCCGCCAGGGCGCGGTCACGCTTTTCGGGCGCAGTGATATAATGAGTGGCAGGATATATAGCGGCATATGATAAAGGACGTATAACAGAGCCTGTAACCGGATTGAATTCAGAAACGGCATCGATTTCATCTCCGAAGAATTCAACACGAATACCTATTGAAGATTCAGTAGAAAGACACAATTCAACGGTATCTCCTCTTATGCGAAACTTATTTCTTTCAAAAAGCATATCGTTTCGCTCATATCTCATATCAACAAGTTTTTCGATAAAATTGTCTCTTGAGATAATGTTTCCGGGGCGGACTGCGAGGACAGAATGACGGTATTCTTCCGGATCTCCAAGCGAATATATGCAGGAGACGCTGGAAACGACGACTACGTCACGTCGTTCAAAAAGAGCGGATGTTGCACTGTGGCGCAGCTTATCTATTTCATCGTTTATTGAGCTGTCTTTTTCAATATAAGTATCCTTGCCGGGGATATATGCTTCAGGCTGATAGTAATCATAGTAAGATACGAAATATTCAACGGCATTTTCCGGAAAAAATTCTCTGAATTCGGCGCAGAGTTGAGCTGCAAGGGTTTTATTGTGAGCGAGAACAAGCGTTGGGCGGTTGACATTTGCGATAACGTTAGCCATTGTAAAAGTTTTTCCGCTGCCTGTAACTCCGAGAAGTGTCTGAGCCTTTTTGCCTTCGAGCACCCCTTCAGTAAGCTCGCGTATTGCCTGCGGCTGATCTCCGGTAGGAGAAAAAGGGGATACGAGTTTAAATTTATCCATAAATAGTCCTTTAATAAAAAAATAAAAATGAATTGTTTACAACGATATTTTAGCATATTGTTTGTGCGTTTTCAACTGTATATAGGATTAAATATCTGAAAAACTAAAATTCGGCAGAAAAACGGTAATTTGTTAAAGTAATATATCACATTTATTAAAAATTTAGGAAGAAATAACTGATAAAATAACCACGAAATGATGCGTATAACCGATAAAAAATTAAAAATGGAGAATTATTATGACAGAGAAATACAGTATGGAAATAAAGCGTAAAATAAACTGCGACGTATTTGTCGCCGGCGGAGGAGTTGCCGGGGTTGCTGCAGCTACAGCAGCTGCGAGAAGGGGCGTTTCAGTAATACTTTGCGAGAGTTCGGGAATACTCGGAGGACAGGCGACCAACGGTATAGTAACGCCTCTCAGCTCTGTGCAAAGCAGATCTGGAAAAAAATTCGGAGGAATAGTTGATGAAATAATAGAAAAGACAATCGAGCTTTCCGAAAAGTATGCGTTGCCGGATAAAAAAGGAAATTTTTATAACCGCATAGCTTGTCCTGAGATACTTTCATACGTTATGCTTAAGATGTGCGTTGAAGCAGGTGTGAAAATAATGTTTCATACTGAACTTGTAGGAATTAAGCGCAAAGACAAAAAAATCGAATGCGCATATGTATTTACCAAAAGCGGACTTTTTCAGATTAATGCCGATAAATTTATAGACGCTACCGGCGACGGAGCGCTTTTTGCTGAAGCAGGTGAAGAATATGCTTTGGGAAGTGAAAAAGGTGTGTATGAAAGCCTTTTTGAAACTGGGCTTGACAGTGTGCATTATGAAGACAACACAGGAGTTGTTCATGCGCTGTCTGACACATCGGGTTTGATGCAGCCGGTATCTATATTCTTTGTTATGGGGGGAGTAGATTATAAAAAGGCTTCATCTTTTAATAATAAAAGACTTACATATTCGGATCTTGGGATATCAAAAGAAGAATTCCATTCTCTGCCTTATTTCGGGAGTGTCGGATTTGAGGAAAACGGCGATCTTATTCCTTTGCCGCAGGGAAGAATACTTGTGAGCGAAGGCATATCAGACGATTATGCTGTAGTAAATATGTCGCGTATTAACGGAATAAACGGAGCGGATGCTGACGATGTTAACCGAGCAGAGACAGAAGCAAGACTTCAGCTTATGGCGATAGTTGATTTTCTGAAGCGATATGTTCCCGGCTTTGAAAACAGTTATCTTGTAAATACCGGATCTACACTTGGAATACGTGAAACCAGGAGGCTGAAAGGCAAGTATATACTTTCTGGAAAAGAAGTAATCGAGTGCAGGCATTTTGAAGACGCGATAGCAAAAGGCTCGTATATGATAGATATCCATGATCCGAGAGGAAAGAATAAGGCCCTCGGAGGAGAATTAAAGGGAGATTTTTATGAGATACCTTACGGATGCATATGCGCCGTAAAGAACGAAAATCTTTTTGTGTGCGGCAGATGTATATCTGTAGATCATGTAGCCCATTCAAGCACAAGGATACAGGGGACATGCATAATGACAGGCCAGGCAGCTGGAACAGCATGTGCTCTGTCGGTCAAAAACGGAGATGTCACCGTTTCAGAATTGCGGCAGGCACTTATTGAAGACGGAGTAAATCTGTAATAGCTTTAGTACATGTTAGCGAATGTTTAGAAGGCATAGAAAGTAAAATTTATTTATATTTGGAACGGCAAAAAACAAAAAGATTAAAAATTCTTTGTTTTTATTCAATGTACCATTGAAAAAAAGAAAAATTGTTGATATAATTGCATTTGGAAAGCAAGGTTTAAGCATTGCTTTTAAAGATTTTATAAAGAGGTGTGGTATGAGAAGAAAAGAAAAAGCATTATCATTTCTTTTGACATCAGCACTTTTGTTAAGCTCCACGGCAATTTCAATAAATGCTCAAGGGGTTGAAGCTGACGTTATAGACGGTATACCGACAGTATTTGTTACGGCATTCGGCAGGATGTCATATGACGGGCAGTCAAGACAGGCATTTAAAACTTTAGACGAGGGTTTGTCAGCGCTTGGTGAAGAAGGCGGCAAAATAGTTCTTCAGGGGAACGGCACATTAGGAAATACATATACAAGTGGGACATATGAGAACCTGTGCATTGAAGGAATCGGAAGCAAGGCGTCCGGAAACTGTGTTACGGTAAATGATTCAGAACTTATGCTTACCGGTAATCTTGAACTGTATAATATATGCCTTAATATGCCGGAAAACGGAGTTATTATTACAAACGGACACAAATTTACCGCAGGAGACGGATTTGACTCGTATTTTAAGGAAACATATGTGTCCGGAGGAGAAAACGTAGTAAGCTATCCTTCACCGGTTTCGATTGCAGCAGGAGATTTTACGGAAGGCGCTGAGATTGAACTTTATTCCGGAACATATAAAAATATTTCTGCAGGATATAACGGAGCATCAGGAAGCGGAGATGTTGTAATAAATATAGACGGTGTAAATGCCGGCAGCGTTATTTTCGGAGCCTCAGACGGAATGTTTGAAATGAACGGAAATGTTGTATTAAATATAAGCGGAGATACCGATATAGAAGTATTGTCCGGAGGCAGCGGAAATATCAAAGGAAGTATATTTGCGGTTTTTGGAGGAAATATCTCTGTAAAACAATATGATTTTAAGCAAGATCTTTCTGTCAGCGGTAAAAAAACAGCGGTAGTATATGATAGTACAGAAATTCCGGACGGCTTTTTTGATAATAATATAATTCTTTCCGAAGGCCGTGCAGAACCGGTATTTGATAACGGGGAACTGACCGGAGTAAAATTTTATGATAAAAACGGATTTTTATCTGATAAGATTTTATTAAACGGAAATGAGCAGTCATCAGAAACAGGCATATTTGATATTCCTAACGGGGAAAGCAAAGTAAAGCCTATATCTTCCGTAGAAATATCTCTTAATGACGATGCTGTTCTTGTAGGAGGATATGAAGACGGAACTTTCAGGCCTCAGAATAATATGACGCGTGCGGAAGCAATAACTGTTCTTGCAAGACTGATAGCTGATGAGAATATATTTAAAAATATTGTGTCAGCCGATTATGAGGATGTAGCCGGGGATGCATGGTATTCTCCGTATATAGGACTTTTCCAGCAGTTAGGATATCTTGAAAATTTAGAGGAAGACGAAAAAATATTGCCGAATCAAAAGATAACAAGGGGTGAGTTTTGCGAGCTTATCGCAAATATGTATCCGATTGTGACGACAAGGCTTAACGGAACCAAAAGCTTTCCCGACGTGGATGAGAACTATCGGTATAAAAGCGCGGTAGAGCTTGCGGGATTTACGGGAATTGTCGGAGGATATGAGGACGGGACATTCCGGCCTGACAATTTAGTTACGCGCGCCGAGGTTGTGACTATGATAAACAGAATGATAGGACGTATCCCGTCGGAAAGCAGCGTAACGGTGTTTTCAGATATCGAAGGTCATTGGGCGCAATCTCAGATAAATGCTGCCGGAAATACGGCGGAAAAGGATGGAGTAATTATGTGGACAAAAGGAAGTATAAACAAATTTGACGAGTACATGCAGTACCGTTCAAGCCTTACTAATACAAGACTGAAACTTGAAAATGAGAAAAAGCTGAATGTTGCTTTTATAGGAGGATCAATAACGGCAGGTTCAGGAGCTTCTGACGCAAACAGCACATCCTGGCGTGCACGTACGGTTGAATGGTTTAAAAATACATATCCGGACTGTGAAATAAATCAGGTAAATGCCGCCATAGGAGATTCGTATACAAAATATGCCGTTTACCGTATGGATAATGATCTTTTAAAGTATGACTATGATATTTTGTTTGTTGAATATGCGATAAATGATTCTCCATGGTATTCTGCAAAGGAAGATACCGAAACGATAGTTTATTTTGAAACTTTAATAAGACGAGTATATGAGCATAATCCAAAAGCAGATATCGTAATAGTTTATACAATAGACGATAAAATAAGCAGACTTCCAAAATATTTTCCGACAGCTGCGGCACAGGAGGTTATAGCGGAATATTACGACATACCTTCAGTAAACTTCGGCCGCGCTCTTGCAGATTATATAGCTGAGAATAATTTAAAATGGGAAGATTGTTTTGCGGACTATGTGCATCCTAATGATGACGGCCATTTATACTACGGAGCAGTTGTTACAGAGTATCTTGAAAACGCGCTTAAATCTGAAAACTGCGGAGATACGATTGCAGACCGAGTGCTTCCGCCGCAGCATACAGAGCAGAAACTGTGGTATGATCTTACGATGCTTGAGGCGAGTGAAATAGATCTTTCGCTTTCAAAGAACTGGGCTCTTTCGGAAGACGGAAGCAAGATATATCCGACAGCAGCTGACAATGAGCTTGTTGTAAAGACGTACGGAAGCGATATATGTATAGCAAGCCCGAGAGACGACACGATGTATTATTCAGTAGATGGGGGACAAGAACAGTATATGAAGATGAACCGTAAACCCCAGACGCTTGCCGAAGGACTTTCTGACGGAGAACACATACTTAGAATCAGAGCTGACGACATAACGAATCTTTCAATACAAAGATTGATGTATAACGGAAAGCAGAAATAAAAAATTCAGTCAATATATAAAAAATGAGGAGTAAATATTTACTCCTCATTTTTTAATTGAATATATGCTATAAGTTAGCATTTTGTCTGCTTTTTATTCTTTTCCAGTTAAAAAAACCGTAGCTGTCGTTTAAAAGAAAAATAATAAAACAAACAACCATGGGAACATATACTGTATCACTTAAAGAAGCAAGAATCCAAAGGATAATCAAAACGATGTCGTTTGCGGCGTATGCCACAGCATAAAAAGGACTTCTGAAAAGTGTAAGATATGAAGCAAGAAAACTTGTAGATATTGAAACTGTACTGAAGAAAAGATTTGGGGTATTAAAATATTTCAATATATAATGGAAAAATACTGTTGATAGTATTGTGAGAATCCACATTATAAAAATATTTTTTGCGGACAATTTATTTACTTTTACTTCACTTTTGCCTTTTTCATAAGGATTTTTTATCCATCGCACCGACGCCATAACTGCAATTGGGGCAGTCATCCCCAGGTAAGTTATCATTTCGCCGTAATAGCGAAATGAAAAAGAAATAAAGGCATAAAAAAGTGAAAATATTACGGTCAAGATTTGACCTATAGGTTCACCTTTAGCGACGAATATTAAAGCAGTTGTTCCGATAAGCGGAGCTGTAGTTACAAAAGGATCAAAATTTTCAGCGGCTAAAAAAGACAGTGCGATTGACAGCATAGAAAAGATGTAGAGAAAAAGCTCGAATTTGGAAAGCAGTTTAAAAGGATTCTTAAAATTCATAAAATTATTACCTCATAAAATATAAAAAACGTCCGTTATGCATATCTTCAAAGACCTAACGATATGCAAACAGACGCATTTAATTTAACACAGCATCCGTCACCCGGTGGCGACATAAAATATTTATGTATATGATAACATAAAATTTTTTTGTTGTCAATATGGGAAATATATTGAAAAAACATTGACATTATAATGTAGATATATATAATTAAACCATATAGTAAAAAATAAAAAACATGAATCAGTGTTTTGATTAACATAAAAATATGGAGGAATATGTTATGAGTATCTATTATGTTGCGGCTGACGGCTGTGATAACGCGGACGGTCTTACCCCGGAAACCGCGTGGAGAACAATCTCAAAGGTAAATGAAGCAGTTTCGGGCGGAGATGAAATCAGATTCCGCTGCGGAGACACATTTTACGGTTCTGTAAATCCTCCCGCCGGCGAGGATCCTGAACATCCGACGATGTTTTGTTCCTATGGAAGCGGGAATAAACCTGTTATAAGCCAGTATAAAACTGTGAAAAATGATGCATCAGCCTGGGAAAAGCATGATGAAAATGTTTATAAGCTTGATCTTACGGATATTTCAAAATTTGACGGGAATATAACAGAACTCGATCCAAACGTTGGATTTATGAAAATATCCGGCAAAATATATTACAGAAAGTGTTTTCATTATGAGGAAATTTCATCACAGTGGGATTTTTACTGCGATGACAGATATGTTTACGTCTATTCGGATAAGAATCCGGCTGAATATTCAGATGATATAAAGTTTGCCTGCAATATACGTTGCATGAGATTTACCAACAATATAAAAGTAACAGGAATAGTTTTCAGAGGCACAGGAGGACACGGCATAAACGGAGTTACGGTCGGCGCATACATATCTGATTGCGAATTCCATGAAATAGGCGGTTCGCGCTTAGGCGGCCTTGAAAGAAACGGGAAATTCAATACGACGCGCTACGGAAACGGAGTTGAATGCTGGTCAAATTCATCAAATGTTACGGTGGAAAACTGTAAGTTTTCAGAAATATATGATGTGGCAATTACAATGCAGGGAGGTAACGTTGTTAAAAATTGGGAGAATATGTATTTTGTAAACAACATTATGTGGAACTGTACACAGTGTTTTGAAATATGGTCAAGTGGAAAGCTTGCGGACACCGGATTTGTTAATTGCCATTTTGAGAAAAACATCTGTATAGATTCCGGATTTTGCTGGGGATATGAAGCACGTCCAAACAAAGGAGTATCGACTCATCTTTTAATATATGGATTGGAATGCCCGCTTTGCGATATAACCGTGAAAAATAATGTTTTTTCTCATGCAAGAATAGCAACTTTGTATAAATCCGGCGGAATAAATATGATACCGAAAGATTATAAAATATATGATAATATAATTCTTTGCCCCGAAAAACAACCGATAGCAGCGGGAGGAGAAAATATTGACGAGAAATCGGTAAAAGCCTTTGAAAAAATGATTTCTGAAAATAACAGCGTATACCGTACAAATTCGTATAATTAAAAAAAATATATATACAAAACTTAATTTTTGGAAAATTTATCTAAAATATTGAAATAAGACAATAATTGTGATATACTAAAACAAAGTATTGTCATAAGACAGCTTTATGAAAAAAGCAAATTATTTTATTTAAGGAGGTTTTTGACATGTTCAAGAAACTCGGAGTTCAGGCGTATACATTCCGCAACGCATATGACGGAGAAAATGCGAACGAAAAAACGCTTGACGCTGCTTTCAAAAAAATCAAGGAAATAGGCTATGATGAAATTCAGACAGCCGGATTTGGAAAAATCGGTATCGAAAAGTACGCCGCGCTGGCACATGAAGCAGGCCTGGATATTGTCGGAACTCATTATGATTACGATGAGATGTTAAACAATACGGATGAAGCCATGCGCAAGCATAAAGAGATACTGCATACTGATATTATGGGTATCGGAGGCATGCCGGGACCGGCAAGAGAATCAAAGGAAGGACTTTTTAAGTTCATAGATGATTTTAATAAGATAGGCGATAAGATAAAGCCATATGGATTTAAGCTGACATATCATAATCATCATTTTGAATTTGTTAAGTTTGATGACGGAAAATCAATAATGGATTATTTGTATGAAGGTCTTAATCCCGAAACTGTGTCATTCTGTCTTGATACGCATTGGGTACAGAGAGGCGGCGGTAATCCTACAACATGGATAAAGAAACTTGCCGGAAGAATAGATATACTTCATCTCAAAGATATGGCTGTAATAAATGATAACGGTGTTCAGCCGCTCATTACAGAGATTGGCAACGGAAACATCGATTTTGACAGCGTTATTGAGGCGGCGCCGAAGAGTGGTGTCAGATATTACTGTGTAGAACAGGATACATGTCCGGGAGATCCTATGGACAGCCTAAAAATAAGTGCCGATTATATAAAAAAGCATTACATGGCATAAGTGACATAATACAAACGCTATTGAATTTTTATAAAGAATCAGTATAAATCAAGCCCGTCTGATATTTTTGGCGGGCTTGTTATATGAAATAAAGAAAAATAATTTTATAAAATGATTTTTTATGGCGAGCTTAAACCAATTTTTGAAATATAAAAATTTCTATTGAAAAAGTAAATAAAATTGGATATAATATATAGTACCCTGTAAAAACAAAATAATATTATATGGGGGCGTAAAGGTTTCGACGGGGAAGTTAATACACGATAAGCGAGCAGAGGTGCGGAAGCTCTTTAAAACGCCGTATTTTAAAATTAAACGCTAAGAATAATAAATTAGCTCTCGCTGCCTGACTTACGGCAGCCATCGTGCCGATGAGTACTGCGGCTTCGGATACGGTGTCATTTAGCAGTGAACGTGAGACAGAATAAGCTTTGCCGCTGTCCATGATTTTATGAAGCTACCGAAACTGTCTGTTTGTTTGTTGATGGACTGTTTTGGGAATTTTAACAACAAACTGCGCTCGGAGAAGGTTGTGTAAAGATTTTTTCGGACAGGGGTTCAATTCCCCTCGCCTCCACCATTCCAGACCACCATTTGATGAAAATCAAGTGGTGGTCTTTTCTCATTATCAAAGGAATGTACTTTGCCTGTAAAACCGAGGATATAAAAAATATTGAGGGCTATGATGACATATGGCTTTTACAAAATCCGAACCCGAACAAACGCCAGAAACCCTTGAAAATAAAAGTGTTTCGAGCATATCCGACACACCCGAAACACTAACGTATAAAAGTATTAAACATAACTACTTATATTATTATATCGTTCCTACATCTTATAGTCGTTCCATTATTAAAGCACTACTACAAAATATTATTTATTATGGTAGAGAGAGTTCGAGAAGTTCTTGTTCAAAAATTATTTTCAAAAAAGTTCTTTTAAAAGTTCCTCAACTTTTGAAAAATGTCAAATTATGTGCTATAATTATTGTGTGTGGTGAAAGGGACGCTAATATGGACGATGAAAAGAAAATAAAAATAGTCAATGAAATAATAAATGATGCTTTCTGGTTAAGTTATATATTAGAGTTGAAAAGAAAACTTACTGATTATAACACAAAAGAAGTTTTAACCCATTTTTTGTTGTTTTATGGCTCGATTTTTTGCGGAGAGACCATATCTGCAAAATTTGGCGGTATGGCAAAAAGTGCTACAACAACAGAACAAGAGATTGAAGAGTTCAGAAATAATAATCTAAAGCATTGTTACACAATGACATCTAATACCGCTAAAAGAGTTATCGAGCAAATGGGTATAGATTTAGATAATTACGTGTTTGATATAGTTCTAACATTGAACGATTCAACTCTGTTAGATACGAATTTCCGAAGTTGGAATTACAACAAAGCGGAAAAAGAAAAACTGTTGGAGTGCGTTGTTTCAACTCCAAACGCTTGGGTTGAAGAATTGATGCCAGATATTTATGAGACGGCATTGGATTTATTGAAAGAACATACAGAGAATTTAGTTAATAAGTTGTCGTGCAATCAAATAACTCAAAAGTCATATTCTTCACAAAAACTATATATAAACTCTATTTTGACTTCCAATGATAAAATATACATTTTACAACGTTATGGACACGTTAAGTTATTGAGTTTCTTTGATGCATTGTTTGAAAAAGGCATTTCAATCAAGTATAAAGGTCTTGTTATTGATTCAAAGACGTTCCTGACAAAGTGTAAGGCAATTCTAATTGAGATGCTTTATAACGACTCAAAAAGCAATAATATTGCAGTGTTAGACGAAATCTTTCTGCTAAACAAAAATACCATACCGCCAGAGTTTTATCCGAAAAACAGGAGCATAAGAGACAACTTGCATTATGGGGACTACCACTATTTATCGGACGAGGAATGGAAACTAGTCCAAGAGTATCAAGATGTTTATCTAAAAAATGTGTTAGACGTTTTTGATAAGAATATTTCGTATAATTTTGGCTTTGCTTATAAAATTGGCTTGTGGTTAGCAAAAGTATATAAATGGAGTAACGAATAGTATAGAGGTGATAAAATGGCAAACAAGAAACTTTCCGAAGCAAAAAACGCAAAAAATGATGAGTTCTACACTCAATATGAAGATATACAGAGAGAAGTCAATGCTTATCTGGAATACAACCCAGATGTATTTAGAGGCAAAACAATTCTGCTCCCCTGTGATGACCCAGAGTGGAGCAACTTCACAAGGTTCTTTGCACAGAACTTTGAAAATTTCGGATTGAAGAAGTTGATAAGTACCAGTTTTGCATATGAGAGCAAGAACTTCAAAGAGGGGTATCAGTTATCTTTCTTTGAAACTGAATCCCCCGAATATGACGAGGACAAGACAAAGACACACGGAAAGATATTTACTCTTACGAGAGACAGCAACAAGTCTGGTGCTATTGATATTGACGATTTGGAGTGGCACTATTTAGAGGGGGACGGAGATTTTAGAAGTGATGAGGTAAAGGCTTTAAGAGACGAGGCTGACATAATCGTTACTAATCCACCGTTTTCTTTGTATAGGGACTTTATTGATTGGATTTTTGAAAAAGAAAAGAAGTTCATAATTATAGGAAACAAAAATAGTGTTACATACAAAGAGGTATTCCCTTTGATTATGAATAACAAAATGTGGTCTGGTAAGACAGGCTGGGGCGGTGGAATGTGGTTTGAAACCAAGAATCCCGCCGATGTTGATAAGGTTGTAAATGGAATAAATATGAAGAATGTTTCTTCTGTGTGGTTTTCAAACATCGAACACGGAAAACGCCACGAGCCTTTGTCTCTTATGACAATGGCAGATAATGTAAAGTTTAGCAAACACAAAGAAGTGAGAGACAAGGGATATAGCCATTACGATAATTATGACGGAATAGAAGTTCCATTTACAGATGCTATCCCAAGTGATTATGACGGAATAATGGGCGTTCCGATTAGTTTTTTAGAAAAATATTGTCCAGAACAATTTGAAATATTAGGTATGTGCGAAAATCTTGATTTGTATGGATTGAAAACAAAAGTATATACAACGCAAGAGTGCCAAGATAGATATTTTGAATTGTTTGGGAAGAAAGGTACTTATGATTTGAACGCCGCAGGAGTCGTTGATGGTATTAAAGTATATCAGCGAATCCTAATAAGAAAGAGGGTGCAAGAATGATTACCACATTAGTAACTGACATAACAGTTGAGGATATATGCAAAGGCTTTGTATATAACGAGTATGAGGGTAAAGGTCTGTTTGGTCTTTCTGGAAAATTGGTTATTCAGCCAGAGTATCAGCGTAATTATATCTATGCTGACGGAAAGCGTGATGTGGCTGTTATTGATTCCATTCTCAAAGGCTATCCTCTGGGACTTATCTACTTTACCAAAGTTGCAGAAGATAAATATGAGGTTTTGGACGGACAACAGCGTATTACCAGTTTTGGACGATATGTAACAGGCAAGTTTGCCATTAACGACCAGAACGGCATACCGAGATACTTCTCTGGACTTGCAAAGGATATGCAGGACAAGATAATGCAGACTACCTTGACTATCTATATCTGTGAGGGTACAGAGAGTGAAATCAAGGAATGGTTCAAGACTATCAATATCGCAGGCATACCCCTTAACGAGCAGGAACTTTCAAACGCTATTCATTCGGGACCCTTTGTAACCAAAGCAAAAGAGGAGTTTTCCAACAGCCAGAACGCCAATATCCAGAAATGGAGTGCGTACATATCTGGTAGTGTTATAAGACAGGACTATTTGCGTACTGCTCTTGAATGGGTAAGCAAGGGCAATATTGACGATTATATGAGTAAGCACAGATACGATGACAACATAAACGAGTTGAGAGCATATTTCACAAGCGTTATTGATTGGGTATCAAGTGTCTTTACTGATGTTGAAAGCGAAATGAGAGGTCTGCCTTGGGGTGAGTTCTACGAGCAGTACCACACAAACGCTTATGCTCCCGATGAAGTGTCGGCTAAACTGAAAGAACTGTATTCTGACTTTTATGTTAAGGATAAAAAGGGTGTATATGAGTATATACTCGGTGGCTGTACCGACAGCAAACTCCTTAACATTCGAGTATTTGACGAGCCTACCAAAAAGACAGTTTATACACGCCAGACCGAAGAAGCAAAGAGCAGTAATGTTTCAAACTGTCCTCTCTGTGCTATGGGTAGCGACAACAATAAAACCCGTGTATGGAAAATAACAGAAATGGATGCAGACCACGTTACCGCTTGGAGCAAAGGCGGAGCTACAGATATAAAGAATTGTCAGATGCTTTGCAAAACACATAACCGAGCAAAAGGCAATAAATAATAGTTATATTCTGGCGTATTCTGTCTATAATATATTGTGGGTCTTTTCACACCCTCCTCTCATATCTGTATCAACACAAACACAGACAGGGGTAGGAATTAGAATGGACGGAATATAAAATTGGTTTATTCCTGCCGTTAAGGCAGGTGTAAAATAAAAATGGTTGGAAGAAAAACAACCGCCAGAGTGTATGTTACTACATTCTGGCGGTCTGCTTTTGTATGGCGGTGGAATAAATGAAATTGGATTTGACAGTATTTAATCAAGATATTTTCAGATAAATATATTTATAATGAGCCATCAGATCTTGAAAATATAAAGGTACTTCGCAAACAATATGATTTTAAACAAACTATCCCTGATAAGAGTGTATTGAAAAACAAAATAAAAGGCGCATGGATAGGCAGAATATGCGGATGCCTTTTAGGTAAACCTATTGAAGGCATACGAACAAAGGAGCTGTTTCCGCTACTTAAAGAAACCGGAAATTATCCAATGCACAGATATATTTTGTCAACGGATATAACAAATGAGATATGTCAAAAAACCTCTTACAATTTAAAGGGTAAATGCTGGGCAGATACGATTTTGTCGGCGCCCGCGGATGATGATACTAATTATACTGTGCTCGCAAGTATTCTCATAGATAAATACGGCAAGGATTTTACTCCGGGAGACGTCATGGAAACATGGATTACTTATCAGCCTAAAGATGCATATTGTACTGCTGAAAGAGTAGCGTGGAGAAATTATTTTAACGGATACTGTCCTCCTGATACAGCTATATATAAAAATCCTTACCGTGAATATATAGGAGCACAAATAAGAGGTGATTATTTTGGATATATAAATCCGGGAGATCCAGAATTTGCGGCTGAGCTTGCATGGCGTGACGCTTCTGTCTCGCATGTTAAAAACGGAATTTACGGAGAAATGTTTGTTTCAGCCATGTTAGCATGTGCTGCTGTAAGCGACGATATAATTGATATAATAAATGGAGGATTGGCGCAAATACCATCTTCTTCGAGATTGTATGAAAATATTGTAAATGTTATTGACTGGTATAAAGACGGGATATGTGAAGAAGAGTGCAGGAGGCGTATTTATACAAGATATGATGAAAATGGGTTTGGATGGTGTCATACAATTTCCAACGCAATGATAGTTGTTATGGCCTTGTTGTATAACGATACATACGGTGGGGCAATATGTTCTGCGGTTCAGACCGGATTTGATACAGATTGCAACGGAGCGACAGTAGGATCCATATTTGGAATGATGAGAGGGCAAAATGCAATAGATACTGAGTGGACTTATTGTATAAACAATAAACTTAAAACAAATATCATAGGTGTGTCTGAAATTACAATTGACGATCTTGTTAAAATTACGATGAAACATATAAATAAGGAATTTGGAGTATAAAATAAAGTAATATTTATTTTGCACTTCAGTATTTCAGAAATAATTAAAAGATTTTAAAATGTTATATTGACATCGTAAGACGTACTCAATATAATAAACATAAATAATATGGACTTAAAAATTATTTTGCAATATTTTATTATTTTTGTATATTAGGGGGCTAAAAAAGTGAGAATATGCATACCTATTCCGTGCTTTTTCGGAAATATGAACTTTATTGACGCGATTTACAAAGTAAAAGAACTCGGTTTTGATGCGGCAGAAACATATAATTGGAAAGATTTAGATTTAACAGCGGTAAGAAATGCCTGTAATGAAACAGGAGTAGAATTGCTTAGTATGTGTACGACAGAATTTAATATGACTGATCCTGAAATGAGGCAGAACTGGCTGGCAGGTTTAAAAGAAAGCTGTGAAGCTGCAAAAATAGCAGGAGTAAAGAGACTTATTACTCAGGTAGGCAATGACACCGGCGAGGAACGTCAAAAACAGCATGAAAGTATAGTTATGGCTCTGCGTGAGGCAAAGCCTATTTTAGAGGATAGTGGTGTTACAGTGATGATAGAGCCGCTCAATACCTTAGTAGATCATAAAGGATATTATTTGTGGCAGTCAGCCGAGGCTTTTGATATAATACGTGAAGTTGATGATCAATATGTTAAAGTAGTGTATGATATTTATCATCAGCAGGTTATGGAAGGCAATATAATTCCTAATATTGTAAATAATTTAGACTGCATAGCCCACCTGCACAGCGCCGGACATCCGGGCCGAATAGAATTGCAGTTTGGGGAAAATGATTATAAAGTTATTTTTAGAGAGGTAGATAAGGCAGGATATAAAGGAGCATGTGGGCTTGAATATCATCCGACTTTAGGGGGCGAAGAGAGTTTAAAAAAATTTAGGGAAATTTATCTGTCGTAAAAAATAAAAATTCAGAATTATTGTATCAAAATTTTATATGCTTATAAAAAAGCGCTCTTGTAATTTATCAAGAGCGCTTTTTAACTTCTTATTTTTGAAAACTTGTTTATGTTAGTAAAAAACAAGTTTTAAATGCAAATAACTTACGGAAAATTTTAACTGATAGTTAAATACTGCAGCTTAAGACTGTGCAAAGATCAAAAAAAGTTGTTTCAAACAATAAAAATGAGGGTATGCAGCAAAAAAAGTTAAATTTTGCTAACAGCCGATTTAGAATGAAAAATATGAAAAGCAAACCGCTGTCACTTTATATTAAAAAAGAACCAAGAGCATAAAACGGCTCCAGGTTCTGTCTGTCTAGAGGCTATAAAAAAGATATTTCGCAATTTCAATTAGGAATTTGAGCCACCGTTATCAGCATAAATTTCTTATGATTTCTTTGAATTTATCTGTATTTCGTATTTTATCAAACGTGGGATTGTTAAGTTTGAGTAGAAGCCTTTCCTTGTATGTGTCTAAATAAGTTTCTGAGCTCCAATAAAAATCACGTTCCACGTCACAGAGGAGGGGTGTCTTCATTTTTTTACCTGGTACAAATTTCGGCAAAACCTGTGTATCGTATTCCACCATTTTTTCTATCATAGACAATGCATCGTCATTACGATTTTGTTCCAAATACAGTATAGCCAATAAAAAATAGATATCACCGCGTTCTCGGTAATGAAAGCTGGGTATAATTTCTTCATCTTTACAAATAAGGTGAATAATAGAAAGCGCTTGCATTAATGTATATTCGACATTGCTATAATCTTTAAGATGATGATAACTAATTGCAATTGACACAAGATCATCAAGCAAGGCTTCAAAATGATACATAAAATCATTTTGATACCATTTATTTTCAGTCATATATTCTTTTTCAAAGTGGGCAATATACGCTTTCATTTTGTGAACGGTCATATCGGCTCGCCAAGGAAACTCATTTGCATGAAGTTCTGCCGCTTCAAAATTGCCGTAAGCCGAGTGGAGTAACACCATAATCATATGAGCACGAAGTATGTCGGTTGTATTTTTTCCGTATTTGATAACAATATTTGCTTGTCGCACACATTCTTTATATATGGCTTCTCCGTTTTCTGAATCAAAAATGTCGTTCTCTGGATATGCTAAAGATATACCCGCTTCAAGAGAATTTGACAACAAAACCGTGTTGCTCGGATATTTCTTCAACCCCTTTTGCAATTCTTCGTACCGCTGTTTGATACATTCTCGGGTAACAGGATATGTGATTTTTGATTCTGCTTGTTCGATAATTTCTTTAACTTCCTCGGCATCATTTCTACCATAGATGCCAAACAGCACATCAGTACTAACATTAAAAACTGTCGCAAGAGGAACTACTTGCGAAATGTCCGGCATTCCCGAGTCATTTTCCCACTTTGAAACCGCTTGAAATGTTACGCCGAGCTGCTCAGCAAGTTTTTCTTGTGTCAGATTTCGTTCTTTGCGCAACCTTCTGATAATTTGACCCATTGTTTCTTGCATAGTTAAATTCCTCCTTACTCGATATTTTCGGTACCGCACCTATATTATCACACACGATTTGCATAAAAAAAAGCGATTTAAAAATGAGTTTTATTTCAACTTTGCGTTGAATATGTTGTATCACATTTCAAAGAAATATTCAAGATTGATTTTACGCTATACCGTAAAATCAAAATGTACTTCAAAATCGCGATCGACAGCTAAGTAAAAATAGAAAGAACAAAATGAATCAAAGTGCCAATAAAATAAGAAAATCGCGCGTTGTAAAATGAAGTTGCGCATTTAGTCAAACAAAAAGGTCCATAGCGAGGATCTCTGTGTTAGAATCAATCTGCTACAAAAGATCAACACAGAAAGAGGCAATCGCTATGGACTACCCCAATCATATCACAAATCACGAAAAAGGTAAACACTTAGATTACGAAGATTATGTGGTAATTGAGCTTCGGCTGAAAGACGGCTGGAAGCCCAATGCCATCGCTAAGAAGGAACTACATTGTGCGGCCAATACCGTGCGCAACATCATCAAGAAGGGTATGACATCGCTGTACAATGGCAAGGTGTTCCGTTTCAAGGCCAAGACTGCATGGAAAGCTTATCAGGAAAACAGAAGCCACAGCTGCCGGACATACGAAGCCCTGGAGAAGCATCCTTTCTTGCAGTATGTGGAGAGGCACTTTCAGGAGGATCAGTGGTCGTTGGATGCCTGCGTCGGTCGTGCGCTGGAAGAGGGCAGCTTTGACAGAAGTGAGATCCTGTGTACAAAAACCCTCTATAACTAAAGGGCACTGAAAAAGTCAGATCTATGAAAGTAGGTCTGGCTTTTTCAGTGCCCTTGATAAAATCGGGGTTTTCTGCGGCAATATCTTTTTTGTCGCCGCTTTATGGCGGAGAAGGGGAGATTTGAACTCCCGCGCCGGTAAACCCGACCTACACCCTTAGCAGGGGCGCCTCTTCGGCCAACTTGAGTACTTCTCCGAATATAAAAAACAATATGGCGGAGAGGAAGGGATTCGAACCCTTGTGCCCTCGCGGACAAACGGTTTTCAAGACCGCCTCGTTATGACCACTTCGATACCTCTCCATTTATTCCGCTTCATATCAGCGGCATGAATTATATTATCATAATTCGTTTAAAAAGTCAATAGTTTTTGTTAAAAAAGTTAAAGTGATGGTCAGCAAAGCTTTAAGGGTAATAAAAATGCGAAATATTTTGAATAAATATAATTATATAATTTGTATATAATAAAACACTATGTTCATTGACATTTTGTCAATATTGTAGTATAATCGTTTTGTTATTTTGAACGCAAATAAATAATGCGGAAATATAACTGATAAAATATACTTAAAGGCTTATATAGCTGAAAAGGAGAACTTCTTTATGGACCCATGGCGATGTATTTGGATTTTTATATTGGCAGTTATATGCGCTGTTGTTGAGACGAGCATAAAAGCAGTTATGTCTCAGAATCAGGCGAGCATAAAACGGTTGTTTCCTGAGGAAAATGAAAAATCTCAGAAATTGCTTGAAGCAATAAATAATGACGATAAGCTTATTCCTCCTGCAGAAGCCGCAGTTATTTTTATGATATCGGCAGTCAGCGTACTTTCAGTTGCAGAGTTTGGCAAAGTATTTTGCAGTCTTAGTTTATTTATGCGTATGGGAGCACGTTTGGCAGCAGCGGTGTCATCAGCACTTGTTTTTGTTATAACTTTTATAATACTGCTTGTACTTGTAAAGAATTTTCCAAAAAAAATAGCGAAGAAATATGGCGATACTCTCTGTGTTTCCGTGCTGCCGGTTTTCAATGCGGTTTCCGTGTTATTTACTCCTGTTTATAGTTTTATAGATTTTGCCGGAGGAGTATTTGCACGCATAGCAGGGGTTGTTCCAGAGGATATATCCGAAGACGTTACAAAAGATGATATACGTCAGATGATAGATGAAGGCAGAGAGAGCGGAAATATCGAAGAAAGTGAAACAGACATGATTCACAGTATTTTCGAGTTTGACGACCGAATGGTGAGTGAGATACTTACACATAGGACAGATATTACTGCAGTTGAGATTTCCGCATCTCTTGAAGATGTAATAAATATTGTTTCAGAAAACGGTTTTTCAAGGATACCTGTATATAAAGAATCGCTGGATGATGTTGTAGGTATTCTGTATGTAAAGGATCTTTTAAAACTTATCGGTGAGAAAGCTCTGCAGAATGATTTCCGTTTATCTAATTATATGAGACAGGCTTTGTATGTTCCTGAAACTAACAGTCTAAAGGAGCTGTTTGAAAAGTTTAAGACTGCGCGAGTTCAAATGGCTATAGTTATTGATGAATACGGTGGAACTTTGGGAATTGTCACAATGGAGGACCTGATAGAATCAATAATGGGTTCAATATTCGACGAATATGATGACGAAGAGGAAGATAATGACGAGCCGCATATAGTAGCGGTATCTGAAAACGAATACATAGCAGACGGACTGGCGTTAATAAAAGATGTTGAAGAATTTATAGGAGTATCAATAAATAATCCGGAGAACTGTGAAACTGTCGGAGGTCTTGCGGTAAGCCTTATAGGAGTTATACCTGAAAACGGGGAACATCCGGAAGTTACGAACGGGAATATAACAATGAGAGTTATTTCTGTTGCGGAGCACCGAGCCGAAAAGCTGTATTTGTGTGTCAACAAAGATAATGAATTAGACGAGTCCGGGGAGACTGATATAAAAGAGGAACATGATAGCTGAACTTTTGATTTATGCATTATAACAGCAAAACTGCAGCTCATATATACAAATTCTACAAAAATCATTTGCGCTCTTGACATGAAGAAGCAAATAATGTAAAATAATAGTTAGGGTAAAAATTGTAAAATATGAAAGTAGAAATCTTCTATTTATCAGGTTTATACACTTATTTCACGGAGGATATTCAGATATGAAAATTAAGAGAATTTTAGGCATTTTTATTGCTCTTGCCATGACTATGCCGATTTTTTTGACCGGATGTCAGAACGAAGCTGATGACCTTGAGTCAAACACAAGTATTCGTCAGAATATAGTTTTGAACATGTATATTCTTACCGAAGAAGAAACAGATCCGGAACAGGCTACGGCAGTTGAGCTTGCAATAAACGAGATACTGCTTCCTGATTACAGAACAGTATTAAAAATAAATTACATAAGTGATGAAGATGAATACTGGGCAGCTATTGACGCAGCGGAAGCTGAAGCGATAGAATACCAGGAACGTCTTGAAGCCGAAGCAGAAGCTGCAAAAGAAGCCGCAAAAGAGGCTAATAAAAACGGCGGTGTTGGAGCTAGTGCAGATGAGGAAGAAGAGCCGGATCAGGAAGAACTCGAAAAAGAAAATGAGAGCGAGTATGACCGCCTTGTAAATATGGTTTACGGAAAAGCTGGTGATCCCGAAAACGGTATAGAGGCTATTGAACCTGAAATTATTCTTGATAATCCGCAGCTTGACATTTTTGTAGTAAATGACGCAAAGAAGTATTCTGAACTTGTAAGTGCCGGAAGGCTTGCGCCTCTTGATTCATATCTTACCTCAGAATCTAAAGTATTGAATTCATATGTTTATCCTACCTTTCTCACAGGTGCTAAGCTTGGAGGAAGCGTGACATACGGTATTCCTGTTAATAAGGCAATAGGAGAATATGAATATCTTGTGTTTGACAAAGAACTTCTTGATAAGTACAATGTAAGTTCTGAAGATATGAAGACCTTTGAATCGTTGAACGATTATCTTGCCCTTATTGCTGCAAACGAGCCGGGAGTTGTTCCGCTTGCTCTCAGTGAGGGAGCTGATCCTCAGTTTTTCGAATATTATGATGTAGAGGGCGGAGCAATTGGTCTTCCCAGCAATCAGATATTTAGATCGGCGTTTGGCTCTTATGCTGACACGGTAGTAAAAGAACACTTTATTACGGTCCGCAATTACAGAGCAGCCGGATATATTCCGGATGTTTATACAGAAGGCACAAGATTTGCTGTAGATATTCGCAAGGGATATGCTTATTCCCCCGAAGAGTGGATGGCTGAGGACGGAAGAGAGTATGAGTATCAGGTATACAAAAAGCCTATTGCTACAAATAATAATACTTTGAATTCTATATTTGTTGTAAGTTCTGCATCAAGAAATCCTCAGCGTGCAGCAGAGATTATCACAGTTTTTAATACAGTGCCTGAATTGGCAAATATGCTTCAATATGGTATTGAAGGTACAAATTATTACAGCGTAACAGATACTGACGGAGAGAAAAAAGTAAAACTTCCTGAGAATAATGCCGGAGCTGGTTATTATATGAATAATGACTATACCGGAAACCATTATATAAAAATGGTTCTTGAAGGTGAAACTAATCATACTGATGATTCAAAGAAACAAAATTCTGATTCTATAATAAGCCTTTATTATGGATTTGAACCTTCACTTTATATAGAAGATGAATTGCTTCTTGAAAAGGCAAATCAAATAGCTCTTTCATATTATCCGGGATTGTGCAGAGGCGATTATGATGTTGAAACCGTATATGCGGATATTAACAATCGATTGTCGGCACTTTCTGTTACAGAAGCTGAAATAGATGCTTGGGTAGCTGAAAGTCCTGCAAATGAAAAGAGATATGAAGATGAGCTTGCAGCTAAGGCGGAAGAATCCGAAAATGCAGACGGAGCAGTAGTCGAAGAGGCGGTTGAAGAAGCTGATACTGACGAAGAACCGGTGGATGAGGAAATAACCGAAGAGAACGCCGAAAATGAAGATACAGAAGCGGCTGCTGACGAGGAGACCGGCGATACGGAAGCTGAGCAAGAAGCGGAACCTGAGGAAGAATTTGTAGCTCCCGAAAGAGAAGGTGCAGGTGAAGATTCCGGAGACACAGCTACTTCTCCGTTTGATCAGCTTTTGGCGAAAATAAACGATCAGTTCGACTCATATTATGAGAGCGCAAGCGATGCTCATCATTCTCTCTGGTCTGTTTCATCTAATAATTTTAACAAAAATAACGGCAATAACGTTTCCGAGACAAAAGTTATAAGTGATCTTAAGAAGCTTGTCGAAGAAGATTAAATTTATAATCTGAATAATCAATTAGCCCCCATACTGTAATTTTTAATTGTTGTAATTATAATTAAGTATGGGGTGCTTTTTTGCTTTTACAATAGTAAGGTTTTGTTGTTTTTATTTATCATTTTTCCGGCGGATAAAGTTCAGCTTTTTGACCATATCACTCAGAAACAAAGGCGGTTAAAAAGGGCGTATAAGTAAAAAATAAAATGAAGTGGTAACGTAACTATATATAGGGATCCTTTTCCGGTTTTCAAACTGCCGAAATTTCTTCTTTCCGTCCTCAATCTCGGCGGAGGGGCCTCGCTGATTTTCTCTCTTGGTTTTGTCATAGGTGGCTGCTCCGTTCTTCCTGTTGGCGTAGAAAAAGAGCGGCTAATTCGGTTTTGAAATAGTCGCCCTTTAGTCAAGACAGTATTCAATTTTATCGTGTTCAATTAGAGAGAGCAGCTTAGTCTGTTATTAAATCAGGAAAATGTGAAATTTTGTTTTTATCATTATTAAATACATACATATCTCCGTGTATTTCACAATATGTGTTAATTCCCTCTTTAGTATCCCAATTCTGATCTCGATAGTCGCCTTGTCCAGAACCAACATAGTAACAACGGGCTCCGCTATCAGCCAACGCAATAATTTGGGAGGCAGATAGCGTAAAGTAGTATTTGTCTGTCAAAATACCCTCGCCGACATCAACAGCCATAGCATCCATAATATCAATATAATTTGTTTGATTGTTTTTTACGTTAACACTATCAACTAATTGCTTTAATGTAACCTCATCCGGAAGCTGAATTATAACCGAAAATCTGCAATCAACATCTTCAGCTATGCTAATTTTGATTGCGAGAACAGAACCTATATTGTTGTGGAAACCTTCAGGACGATGCATATCGGCCGCAAATTCTCCTGTAAAATTTTGGGATATGTCATGTACATACATCACATCCAAAACGTCATCTTCACCAACTGACGGTATGCCAACATTACCAATAATAGGCGTCTTTACATCGACAGGGGTGACGACTTCATTCTGCAAAAACAGAGTTACTGTCACCACGACCATAAGGCACAGGCAAGCGGCGATAGCTCCCCACTTAACCCAAACGGGTCTTTTTGCTTTCTTTTTATAGTTGAGAGCTTCGTCAATGTATTTTTTGTCAAGCTCACTCATAGCGTCGGAAAACTTTTTCACGTTCATACGAACACCTCTCTTTCAATCAAATATTGTTTCATTTTCTCGCGGATACGGGTCAGCCGAACAGAAATGTTTTTCTCAGAAAGCCCTACAAACTCGGCTATATCCTTGCAGCTGTCGGCAAACCAATAGCGGCGCATGAAGATAACACGGTTTTCGAGTGTCAGCGTGTCCAAAAATTCCTCGATGATACGTGCTAACTCTCTGTCTTCGATTTCATCTTCCACGGTTTTATTATCTGCAATACAATTTTCAATTTCCTGCAACGCAATTGTATAGTGTCCGCTTCGTTTGGCTGCTTTTTTTCTCCAGTAAACTTTGAGAGAAACATTTCGAACAATTTTTATAATGTAACTGAGCAGAGGGTTTGGTCTTGCCGGTGGAATAGCGTTCCATGCTCCTAAGTAAGCATCATTTACACATTCCTCTGCGTCTTGTCTGCTGTTTAAAATGTTATACGAAAAGTTGTGACAGATTTTTCCGTATTTAATGTCCAGCTCCCGTATGCCCTGCTCTGACCGTTCAAAGAACATTTCTATGATTTTTTCATCGTCTATCATCTCACCGCCTCCTTTCCGGCTTCACTTATATACTACGGTTTTAGTGTCAAATACTACATCTATACCGAAAATTTTTATACAAATTATGCAAAAAGGGACGTTAACAATAAATAACGTCCCTTTTTTGCCGATTTTATTATATATGTTGTTAAAAAGGCTGTATAATAAGCGGAATAATAATTCCGATAACAGCACCAATAAGCACTTCAAAAGGCTTGTGCCCTATATATTCCTTAAGATCATCTGCAAGATAGCGGGTTGTTTTGGTTTCAAACAAATCCCGTGCAATTTTATTCAGAACTTTTGCATTTTCTCCGGTCGCTCTGCGAACTCCTAAAGCGTCAATAATAACAACCATTGAAAATATAACCGAAATTGAGAATAAAGGGTCGTCAGTGCCATATATTCTTGCCAAAGATACAGTAAGGGCACATACTGTTGAGGTATGTGAACTCGGCATACCTCCGTTTTCAAAAAATTTGCGGAAATCGATTTTTTTGAAAAATATAAAAGTCAAGATAAATTTAGCTAACTGCGCGGTAAAAAATCCTATGAACGAACAAATTAAATGATAGTTTTGAAACAGTCCCAGTATTTCTGTCATTTTAGCAATCCTTTTTTAATTATCACGAGTTATAATATAGTCGGCAAGAGCGCATAAAAATCCACTGCCGTCATATTTTGAAATTGATTTTTTAGCTTTGTCGGTCAGTTCTTGCGCGAATGATTTGGCTTTATCAATGCCTAATAAAGAAACAGAGGTGTTTTTCCCGTCTTTCTGATCGCTGCCGCATTTTTTTCCGAGTTTTTTTTCGTCGCCGACAACATCTAAAATATCGTCGGCAATTTGAAAGGCAAGGCCTATATTTTCCGAGTATTCACAAGCTGAAATGTATTCATCGGATCTGAAATTTTTCCCGGCTGCTATACATCCAAGTAGACAGGCACATTTTATTAAAGCTCCGGTTTTTTTGGAATGAAGTATTTTAAGAGTATCAAATGTTATTATTTTGTTTTCGTTTTCAAGGTCTATCTGTTGACCCGCGCACATTCCGCAAGGACCTGTGAAGTGTGCGAGTAATCTATGAGCCGAAAGATTCTGAGCATCTGAAAGAATTGGAGAGTCAAGCGTTTCAAATGCATAAGCTAAAAGAGAATCTCCTGCCAAAAGGGCAGTAGCCTCGCCGAACAGAACATGATTTGAAGGCTTCCCGCGACGCATATCGTCGTCATCCATACAAGGCATATCGTCATGTATAAGAGAAAATGTATGTATCATTTCTATTGAGCAGGCATAATCTATTGCAGATTCCAGGCTGCCTCCAAAAAGTTTCGAAAACTCAATTACAAGACAAGGTCTGATACGCTTACCACCGGCTTCAAGGCTGTATCTCATTGATTTCTCAAGCGAGGAAAAAACAGGATACGCAGTATCTATTTTTATCAAATCAAGTTTTTCGGACAGCTTTTTTTCGACTATAGCAGAGTTTTCGCCTATAACTGATTTTAATTCATTTATTGTCATTATAATTATCCTCATCATTTTTTGTAGGATCAAGAGTTCGAATCTTTATTTCTGCGTCGTTTATAATTTTATTTGCCGATTTTATAAGACCAATGCCTTCTTCATAAAGCGACAAGGCTTCATCCAATGGCAAATCGCTGTCAAGCTTTACTGATATTTCATCAAGCCTTTCAAGTATCTTTTCAAGCGGCATGTCAGTTTTCTTTTTTGCGGGCATCTGTTTTGCCTCCTTTTATTATCTTGGTTACAGTTGCTTCTGCTCGTCCTTTATGGAAAAGGATTTCAACAGGATCTCCGGCGGACAGTTTGCCTGCATCAGATATTACTTTACCGTCTTCGGCAGTCACGACAGAATAACCCCTTGACATGACTGCAAGAGGACTTAAAGCTGACAAGGCAGCAGCTTTTTCGGAGACAAGGCTTTTTTTCGCCTGTAAAATTTTTATGCCTGACGAGTAGATCATATTAGCGAACTCATCTGTTTTTTCGTGAAATCTTTTTGTATAGTTAATTGGATTTTCAAATATTTTATTTTTTGAGACAAGCGCAAGTTCTGTTCTGCAAGCAGTAATTTTTCCTATTATGTGTGTATGTAAAGATGAAAAAGACTGATTTAGCCTATATTTTATATCATTGATTTCAGGTACCGCAAGCTCTGCTGCGGCCGAGGGAGTAGGCGCTCTGAGATCCGCAACAAAGTCACATATTGTAAAGTCCGTTTCATGGCCGACAGCGGAAATTACGGGAATTTTTGATTTGTAAATTTCATGCGCGAGCATTTCACTGTTGAATGCCCAGAGATCTTCAATGGATCCGCCTCCGCGGCCTATTATTATTGTGTCGACCGGCAGTTTTTCATTAAAAAATCTTATTCCGGCTGCAAGTTCTTCGGGAGCTCCGTTTCCCTGAACAAGAGAAGGATAAATTATAATTTCCGCAGGCGGATATCTCCTGGAAATAATATTTTTCATATCGGCGACCGCAGCGCCAGTATTTGCAGTAATTATGCCTATTTTTTCGGGATACCGGGGTATTGGAATTTTATGGTCTTCATCAAAAAGTCCGGATAAAAAAAGACGTTCTTTTAGCTGCTCATATGCAAGATATAAAACACCTACACCGTCAGGCTGTATTTCCTCAGCGTACATTTGATATACACCGTCTCTGGGAAATACCGATATTCTACCTCTTACGATTACTTTCATTCCGTTTTCAGGAATAAATTTAAGCTTAACTGCAGACGACCGAAACATAACGGCTTTAAGAAGAGCTGATTCATCTTTCAAAGAAAAATAAAGGTGACCGGTTTTATAATGATTTGTAAAATTGGATATTTCACCTTTTATATAAATATTCCCCAAAAGTTCTGATGAATCAAGAAGCGCCTTTATATATTCATTAAGCTGAGATACTGTAAGCGTTATGGCACTTTGCATTATGAATTCTCCATTTGAAATTTTGTAAAAGCAAGCAGAGCGGTTCCGCAGGCATTATCAGAAGAAAGTTCCTTAGAAGCGAAAAAGACGTTTCCAAGTTTTGATAGATTGTTTCTTATACGCGTATTAGACATTACACCGCCTGCAAAAAGCACAGGTATATCGGGATAAATGTTTTTCAAATTTTCAGTAAGAGCACACAGGACGCTGCTTATATACTCAAATAAAAATGCTGCCGTGTCTTCACGTGATATTTTTTCAGCTATCATCTTTTTTGTTTTGTTTTCAAGTCCTGACAGCGAACATTCAAGTCCTTTTACGCTTACTTTTATTTTTCCGAATTTGGCAGATGATTTTTGTGACATGGCGTCAAGTTCTTTACCGCAGGGAAAACGAAGCCCCATAAGAACGCCTGTACGATCGATAGCTTGTCCGGCATTTAAATCGGAAGTTCCGCCTATCTTTTCACATTGTACTATTCCTTCGGAATCATACTTGCACATCACAATGTCTGTAGTTCCTCCGGAAACATGAAAAGATATGAATTTTTCTAATCTGTCAGTTTTCATCTCACTGCTAAAGACAGCCGCGGCAATATGTCCCTGCTGATGTGAGAACTCATACATCGGTATTTTTAAAGCACCTGAGACTGCTGATGCAAAATTTATACCTGCGAGGAAACAAGGCATGTATGACCCCTGAATGCTACGCGGTCGGCTTGATACGCCTACTGCAGAAAGAAGTTCGGACGAGTATCCGGAATATGAAAAAAGCTCTTTGCACAATTCCGGAAGAGCTTTTATGTGATGAAAAAGAGCGTCGCTTTGACGAAGCCCTCTTTCATTTTCAGCCACAGGCAGAAGCTTTCTTGCGTTTTTTACAATGTTGCCGTCACAGACAAGAGACAGGCTGGTAGTATAATTGCTTGTATCTACTCCGAGTGTAAAGATTCCTCGATTATTTGACTGCATATTATAAGAATTCATTCTGTTTCACAGTATTTATCTTCGTTGTTTTCACGCGGTTCAATAACATCTTTGTATACTGCGCCAAGTACGCCGTTGACAAAAGTATAGCTTTCATCAGTATCATATTTTTTTGCCATTTCTACAGCCTCATTTATAGATACTTCATGAGGAATATCTTCCATATAAAGAAGTTCGAATACGGCAATTCTCAGGATAGACGCAGATACTCTTGAAATACGCTTCAGTTTCCATTTAAGAGAACAATTTTTTATTATTTTGTCAAGCTCGTCTACTTTTTCAGCGACTCCGAAATATACTTTAGAAATGTATTTATTGTTTTTTATATCTTCTGTTATTTGATTTTCCTCATTATCGGGAAAATACTTTATATATAAGTCAAGCAGTTCTTCAGGTTTTTCTTCGCTGTTAAAGCCGAAATCAAAAACAAGACACAGTGTTATCTCTCGAGCTTGCCTTCTTGAAATTCTCATAATATATTTCTCCAAATTGTCTTAAAATTCTCCTTTATAATTATAATAAACTTTATATTTATTGTCAACAGTAAATGTCATACATAAAGCCGTAAAAAACGTAAAGAAAAAATGCTTTACTTAAAACATATGCTGACAAAATTCTCTTTTAAAGTATAAATAAACGCTCCGCACTTTTTTAATAATATAAGTGCGGAACGTGATAAATAATAAATATTTAGAGCTTAACAGAATTACAAAAAATTCTTTAATCTAAAAACAATATTTCTTCCAAAGCGGCGCAAAGATAATGATATACCGGAAGATGCAGTTCTTGTATTTTATATGTTTCATATTCTGGAACACGTACTGTGACATCTGAAATATCAGACAAAATACTTTCTCTGCAGCCGGTAAGCGATAAGGTTTTTGAACCGCGGGCTTTGGCAGCTTTTATTGCATTTACGATATTTTTTGAATTGCCGGAAGTGGAAATGCCTATTACAAGATCATTTTTTCGGGCATATCCATAGACAAGCTGTGCATAAGCAAAATCGGCGTCAACATCGTTTGCAAAAGCTGAAAGAACTGCGCTTTGAGCTGTAAGAGATACTGCAGGTATAGCTTTCTGCAGCTTTTGAGCGAATTTATCTCCATCGTCATACAATTCTTCAAATATTTTTCTTTCGTCGTCACAAAGAGGACGCTTTGACAGAAATCCTTTCATAAGTTCACCTACAATATGATCGCTGTCGCTGCAGCTTCCTCCGTTGCCGCACACATATATTGTTCCGCCCGAAACGCAGGTATTTTTCATTAGGTTAAGGGCGGAGATTATATCTTTTTCACAATCGGAAAGTAAAGGATAACGTGATATAAGTTCCTTTTTAATATCCATTTTTTATATTCCTTTCTTTTAAGCTTCAAGCGCAAGTGATAAGGCGGCGTAATCGCCGATATTTTCTTTAAGAGCCGAAGGCACTACTTTGCATGCAGCGTAAGAAGAAGGCAGACACTCTCTTTGCATGACTTTATCGCATTCTTCAAAAAGAAGATGGCGGCTTCTTGTGAATATGCTGCCTATTATTATTCTTTGAGGATTTAAAATATCTACAAGCAAAGAAAGTCCGTAACCAAGCATCCTACCGGAAATTCTGTAAACTTCTTTTGCGGTTTTATCACCGGCATCTGCAGCTGCCGCAATATTTTTTGCGTCAATTTTTTCGATTTCGCCAAGGTTACGGCAATATTCTGGAATTATTCCGTTTTGAAGTGCTTCGATAGCTAAAGTCTTTCCTAACTGAGCGATACCTTTCCCGCTGCAGAATCCTTCAAAGGAGCCTGCTTTACCATATCCGGCAGGACCGTATTCAGAAAGCCTTATATGCCCTGCTTCACCAGCGTTTCCGCATGAGCCCGAATAAAGTTTTCCCCCAAGAATAAGCCCTGCGCCTAATCCTGTTCCAAAAGTCAGAAATATAATGTTGTCAAAACCCTTTCCGGCTCCGAGACGCCATTCTGCAACGGCGCACGCATTTGCGTCGTTTTCAAGTACGGTTTTTATACCGGTTTTTTCTGTAAAAAATTTTACTATTTCAATGTTGTTCCAGCCGGGAAGATTTGGCGGCGACATGATCACACCTTTTTTAGGATCAAGAGGCCCGCCGCAGCTTATGCCTGATGCGGCAATATCTTTATATGAAAGCGAGTTTTGCTTTAATACAAAATTAATTTTTTCAAGAAGCTTATCAAGAGTTTCATATGGAGATGTACATGTAAAAAACTTCTCTTTGCATGACACAGTCATTGTTCCGTCTTCATATTTCCCGAGGCTAACGGCGCATTTTGTTCCGCCGATATCTATTCCTATATAATACATTTACTTATCAAAACCCTTCAAATTGATCAAATCCGCATTTTTCAAGACAAGACATATAGTGATTAAAATCAATGCCTATAATATTTGTAAAATAATGATTTCTGCATATAGAACCGTCAGGCATAGTCCATTCTATGAGATAGAATTTCTTTTCGCCTTCACTGATTTTTATCTCAGCTACTTTTGAAGATTTATTTGCAAAGGCAGTACCGCCTCCTGAAATAACTGTAATATCGTCAGTAAGATTTATTACTTTATATGTAAATAAACAGTTATCGCTTGTATCGTTCAATGCGTAGAGAGAAAGAATATTATTTTCAGGCTCATCAAACGCGAGACATACTGGCTGCTGTGAACGTTTGATATAATGATATGCGAGCTTTTTTGTAAAATAATAGTCAACCACAGCGTCTGAAAACTGCGGCCAGCCGTCAATAATATTCCACCAGATAATACCTGATCTGCGAGGCTTGGATATTCTGAAACGTTCAATATAATATTTCACTGCTTCGCCCTGTGATATCTGACTTTTTTTGGCAAAATCTTCAAGGTTTTCAGGAGGATCTTTAAATAGAGTTGAAACCTGATCTGCCATAAGTTTAATGCGGTAAGCAAAAGGCGCATTGTTTTCAAGTTCCATACATGCGGCATGAGCGAGCCATGATTTTTTAGCTTCACCGTTGCTTAGGTCATACCATGGCCACAGATCGTTTTCCGGAATGAATTTTTTCACAGATTCAGGAGACGGACAGGCATGATATCCTGTTTCTGATGCAAAATGACAAACGGTATTTTTGTAATAATCACCTTTAAAATAATCACGAGGCCCCCAGAGATGATCCTCGGAGGTGTCGGCACCGGTACGCATTGTTTCCTCTGTGATGTAGGGGGAACTCGGCAGATAGGGCCGGGTAAAATCATGTGCTTCGCAGATTTTGGCAAGCACTTTTCTTGTTACAGCATTATTGTCGGGATTTCGTATAATTCCTCCCCATGACATATATGCATAATCGCCCTCATTATCTCCTGCCCATAAAATGAGTGCGGGATGATTTCGAAGCCGTTTTATTGTAAAAATTGCTTCCTCATTTAACAGATCGTAAAACTTTTTTTCCTGCGGATAAACTGCACAGCCCATTGCAAAGTCCTGCCATACCATAATGCCGTATTTATCGCAAAGAGAATAAAATTCATCGCTTTCATACACATTTCCGCCCCAGCAGCGAACAATGTTTGATCCAACATCATAAAGCAGTTCAAACGCTTTTTGAAGCCTTTGTGAATCTCTTGAATGGAAAGGGTCAAGAGGAACCCAGTTTGATCCCATTGCAAATATGCGTTCCCCATTTATTATAAAGCAGAAGTCGCCGTTGCCGTTTTTATCGGTTGTATTAGTTCTTTTAAGCTCAACTGTTCTTATGCCGATGTCAAGATGTTTGCTGTCGACAGGGTTGCCTTTGTAGAGGAGAGTAATATCTGTAGAATATAAGTTTTGTTTTCCGAAATACCGTGGCCACCAGTATTGACAGTTTGTAATATCCATTTCAAGCCTTGCCTGGCTTGCAAATAATTTCTGATATCCTTCAAAACGGCTGTTGCCGCAGCTGCCTTTTATCACTACGGAATAATCCTGAGTTTTATCTTCAGAAAGGTCAAAGCTGCAGAAAGCGGATATGCGTGCGCCAGAGGACTTTTTATCGATACTAAGCGTATAAATAAAAGCATCGTTTATACGATCAGATTTTCTTTCCTTGATATATACAGGTTTCCATAACCCGGAAGAGACTATTCTCGGCATAATATCCCAGCCGTACATGTGAGCGGCTTTTCTGATATAAAGAGATGCATACCCGTAATCTAAGCTATTGCAGACAGCAGGGAGTTCATATTTGCGTGCTTCAATCATAGCAGGTTTTATATGTACAATGAGTTCGTTGTCCTTTTCTTTCAGAGAGTAAAGCGGTATCTCATATGAAATGTACATATTTTCGGTATGTTTGACAAGTGTTCCGTTTATATAGATATCAGCTATTGTATCTATTCCGTCAAGGCAAAGAGAGCAATGCGATCCCGGGTTGTCAAAAAGCGTGAAATAAATTATATGAATATTTTCATAGTCCTGCATTTTTATAATGTTTGTCCCGAAAAACGGATCAAAATCTATAAGTCCAGCAGAAATCATATCAAGCTCAGTATTCCCGGGTACGGAAGCTGAAATGATCGGGAAACCGGATTTTCTGATATCTGCTATTGTTCTGATCGATACACCCGCATCAATAAAGGGTTTGTTTTCAGCTATCATAGCAGAAAAATTTTCAAGATGCGCAAGAATCTTTTCCAAGTTTATAATGCCTCCTTTATAACTTATATAAAATTTAACACAGAGAATTTTCTCTGAATCATTTAAAAGTATCTTCTCAGAATATAATATATAATAAAAAATAATTTGTAAACGCATTTTTTCGGTTAATTTGTTTGCTTTTTCGGATTTTAAACATTTTTATATTTGCGTTTTATAAAGAATGACGAAACAGAGAAGGTTTTTGTAAAAAAATATTATATATACTTGCTTTTTTTTATATTATATAGTAAAATGTAAAATATGAATTAAATAAAAATAAAATACGGAGATGAAAATATGTTAGTATCGGCAAAAGAAATGCTTACAAAAGCAAAAGAGGGACATTATGCAGTAGGACAATTTAACATAAATAATCTTGAGTGGACAAAGGCTATCCTTCTCACTGCTCAGGAGCTTAATTCGCCTGTTATTCTCGGAGTATCTGAAGGAGCCGGAAAATATATGTGCGGATACAAAACGGTCGTAGGAATGGTTAACGGTATGCTTGAATCGCTTAATATAACCGTTCCGGTTGCGCTTCATCTTGATCACGGTTCATATGAAGGGGCTCTTGCATGTATAGACGCAGGTTTTTCATCTGTAATGTTTGACGGATCTCATTATCCGATCGAAGAAAATATAGCAAAGACAAAAGAGCTTGTAAGGCTTACGGGAGAAAAGGGGATTTCTCTTGAAGCTGAAGTAGGAGCTATCGGCGGAGAAGAAGACGGAGTGGTTGGTGCCGGCGAATGTGCTGATCCGGATGAATGTAAAATGATTGCAGATCTCGGAGTTACAATGCTTGCTGCCGGAATCGGAAACATTCATGGAAAATATCCTGAAAACTGGCCTGGACTTTCATTTGAAACTCTTGACGCCGTTCAGAAAAAAACCGGAAAGATGCCCTTGGTATTGCACGGCGGAACCGGAATTCCTGCGGACATGATAAAAAAGGCTATTTCGCTCGGCGTATCTAAAATAAACGTAAATACCGAATGTCAGCTTGCTTTTGCAGAAGCTACGAGAAAGTACATAGAAGCTGGAAAAGATCTTGTCGGCAAAGGTTATGATCCGAGAAAACTCCTTGCTCCCGGATTTGAGGCAATAAAAGTTACTGTTAAAGAAAAAATGGAACTTTTCGGATCAGTTAATAAAGCATAATTAGCTTTACTTAAATTTAATTGTCTGGATTCGGCTTTAAAACTTTAATAATCTATATTTGGAATAATTTTTATGGTTTTCGGCAAATTTGCCGAAAACCATATTTTCTGTAAAAATCATATTATAAAGAAAAAACTCAAGAATATTAAAATATACGGGATATTTTGCGGAGAAAAACTCATGTCATCTACAAAAAGAAAGTATGCTTTAACAAAGTTTGCCTGTTATATGGGATATATAACTCAGGCTGTAGTCATAAATCTTGCCCCGCTTCTCTTTGTTATTTTTAAGGAGACATACGGCGTATCTTATGAAATGCTGGCAAGGATTGTTCTTGTAAATTTTGCAGTACAGATAATAGCTGACATTATTTCTATAAAATTGTCGCGAATTTTTTCCTTTAAAACTTTGTCTGTCACGGCACATGTTTTATCAGTTGCGGGACTTGTAATGTTTGCTGTCTTTCCCCTTTTATCTCCACGGCCGTACGCCGGAATAATTGCGGCGACTGTGCTGTATGCGTTCGGTGGCGGAATGATAGAAGTCATAATAACCCCAATTATTGACGCCTGCGATGCTGAGGAAAGCGGGGAAAAAGGACCTGCTGCGATCGCATTCCTGCATTCGTTTTATTGCTGGGGCCATGTGTTGGTAGTATTGCTTTCAACTCTTTTTTTAAAAGCGTTCGGAAACGGTTTATGGTATTTTTTGCCTTTTTTATGGGCAGTAATACCGGCTTTAAATATTTTTCTTTTTGTCTTTTCAAAAATGCCTGCGCGTATTGAAGAGGAACATGGAATATCGCTTAAAGAGCTCTTTTCAGTCAAATTTTTTATTCTTGCGGCCCTGCTTATGATGACTGCGGGAGCGTCCGAACAGGCTGTAGCTCAATGGGCATCGCTTTTTGCAGAAAAAGGACTTGGGGTTTCTAAAATGACGGGAGATCTTTTGGGACCAATGTGCTTTGCTGTCTCAATGGCTGTTATAAGGATAACAGCTGGGCTCTTTGGAAATAAGATCGGAGCAAGACGGCTGCTTATGGCAAGTTCATGTTTGTGTATAATAAGCTATTGTCTTATGGTGTTTGTAAAAGTGCCGGCAATTTCGCTTATAGGTTGTTCACTTTGCGGTTTTTCTGTCGGTTTTATGTGGCCTGGGGTTTTAAGTCTTTCTTCAGAAAAAATACCTAACGGAGGCACTGCGATGTTCGGAGTTTTGGCATTTTTCGGAGATGTCGGTTGCTCTCTTGGGCCATGGATAGCTGGAATAGTATCTGATATGTCGGGTAAACACGCATCTGAATTGGCGGCACTGCCGTTTTTCTCATCTCTTGACGCAGATCAGATAGGACTGAAATGCGGTATATTTGCGGCGATAGTATTTCCGCTTACAATGTTTGTCGTTATTAAATCTTTGAAGAAATCAAATAAATAATTCCAGATATATAGTTTCGGAAGTAAAAAATCCCGGAGAAATTTTCTCCGGGATTTTTATGTTAATAAATAACAGTATATTATTTTTCTGCATCGCAGTTATAATCCATGCATACTCTGCTTACTGAAAGACCATTAAGGAAAAACCGCGCGCTTTTCAGGTAAACGGTGTTCATTTTTCCTGATGAAGCTTCAAGCGCAAAAATATCTTTAGGGAATTTTTGCCAGCCGTATCTGTCTTCATCGGCACCGTCAAGGAATTTCCCGTCGGATAAAGCATAAATTATGCCGGCTTTGCAGTCAACAGTCAAAGCGATAGTGCGTCTTGCACCCATAACTCCGGTTTTTTGGAACACGGTTGTACTGAGGGTGTTGCAAGTTCCGATTGAAACTTTAAAATAACCTTCGGAATTTACGGATAATTTGATACCGGCAGGGTGAAGCTTTCCTGAAGTTGTATCAAGCAAAACTGTCGAGCAGGGAATATTGGTAAAATCAACGTCAAGAATGATAGTTAATATGTTGTCTTCCAAAGTAATATTGGGGAGAGTAAAAACTTCAGAGCTGACAAGAAGATCTTCTTTCGCTTTGGAGGCGGATTTTTGATTCCACATATCTTCAAGGAAAGCTGCGGGAATTTCATGAAAACGAGTTATGCTCTTCTGAGTTTCGCTTATATAGTATTTCCCATCGTTTTCAAAAAAGTCTGGATAGCTAATGCGGTTATCGCATCTGTCGTCATAAAGACCTATTTCAGGTTCTGACCATTCAATTACCATGCCGTCGGGAGTTTGTTTTTCGGTTCCGGCAAGAAGCCAGGCGGGATTTCTTCCGTCCCAGGTTTTTCCTCCGTTATTATGGAACCAGTAAAGATATTTGCCGTTTGAGCATTTCCACACGAAATTAGCGGCTCTCACATGCTTTACCGGCCTTCCGTCAGGATAGCGCATAAAATCTGATTCAGCCCATGTATGACCTCCGTCACGGCTGTATGTACAGGATGAATGTCCTGAAACAGTTCTAAAAACACAGAACAATGATCCGTCGGAAAGAGGAACAAAGCACTGTTCTTCAGCTACAGTTCCTGCATTTTTAGGAGCGGCGATGCCCTTTGTGCCGTCAGGCAGGGTTTCCCAGTTGATTTTTTCGGGATCGCGTTCATGCGCTAAGTTGTCGCTGACTAATAAAACGCCTTCCGAACGATACATGAAGTCTTCATACTTATACTGAAATTTTATCATAGCATGATAAAATTTACCTTCAAAGAAAAATGGCTTTGATACATTCCAGAATAGAAATCTTTTTTTGCCGCGGCAGGTGAGAGGATTATCAAGGTCAATGTCAAAAGTACGCATAGGAATACTGTAGCGCTCTTTTGACCAGGTTTTTCCGTTGTCATCGCTGTACTTGAAACAGAAGATGCCGAAGCCCATATCATATCTCCAAAGCTTTGCACGTTTACCGTCAGGCTCTGTAAAAACATCATCATTTGTAAAGCCTTCGTCATTTAGATCATAAAAGCAGTATATACGCCCGTAATCAGTCATGATTAGAGTTGAATACGAACTTTCATACGGACAGTCATCAAGCCTTTCAAGTTCACTCCATGTTTTACCATTGTCATAGCTTCTGCTTATACCTACAAACGTACCGGAAGCTCCTTCTACTCCCTGAGCTGTCGTAACAGCGCATATCATGGTTCCATCGGGAGCAAGTATGATTTCGGGCTGATCGGCATAATCGTAAGACGGTATGAGAACACCGTTGGCGATGTTTCTAAAATCTTTACTCATAGAAAATTCTCCTTTTGCTATATAATTTTCAGTTGAAAAATACATGCTAATATTTTAAAAATAATGATTTTTTCAAAAGTGATTATAACATTATTGATTTGGGTTTTCAATAGAAATAGAAAAAAGGTAGTTTATGTTTTTTAAGATCCGGTAGATTTATATTTTCTTAATCCGAATTTAAAGAAGCAGTAGCATGGAATCATAAACAGGAATCCCATCAAAGGTAGAAATATCAAGCCTATATTATCTGATCTTCCGATTAAATAAAGCAGGGGATAGTATTGGAAAAGAGCAATAGGTATCACGTATGTGAAAAATTTAAGAATTCCTTCGCCGTAGATTGACATAGGGTATTTTCCGAACTCACGGCTTCCGTCTGTAAATATATTCATGAATTCCAAACCTTCAATAGTAAAAAAACTGAATCCGGCATATAGAACAAATAGTGAAGAAAATACAGCTATACCGCCGGTTACCATAAGAAATGCAGTTAATATTTTGTCAAGAGTCCAAATGATACCGCTTGCGGGAATGGCATATATCAGCATCAGTATCGCCTGAAGAAGTCTTCCGATACGCGAAAATTCAATATTTGAAGTAAGTACCTGAAATATCTCATTCCGAGGCCTTACAAGAATACGGTCTAAATTCCCGCTTTGAATCAGTCTTGGGAAGACGTCAAATCCGCGAACGAAACACTCGGTGACGGAAAATGACATCAAAACGATGGAAAAACATAGAAGTATTTCAGAAAACTCGAATCCTTTTACTGTATGAAAACGCGAAAACATAAAATATATTCCTAAAAAAGCGGTGAAAGAGACCAAAAACTGTCCTGATGCAGTCATAATAAAAGACGCCTTGTACTGCATCTGAGATTTTAAAAGCATAGCGACATATTTAAAATACAGCTTCATAAGTTTTCTCAGCCTCCCTGAACAACTACTTTTTTCAGAGCTTTCTTAAAAAGAATACGTCCAACAAGTGTCATGGCCGCAAACCAAAAAATCTGCACTGTTATACTTCTTAAAGTATCGGCACCGTTCATATGTCCGGTGTATATAAGAAACGGCGTATTCTGCATGGAAGAAAAAGGCAGAGCATATATAATTGTCTGTAAAGATTCGGGAAAGAAAGGTATGGGTATTATCGAGCCAGAAAAGAATTCAGTTACCGAGACGGCAATTATACGTACTCCATTGGGGGACAAGGTATAAAACGCCGATATGTATATAAGCATTGAAAAAGATATCAATACTAAAAAGCCGAGTATTACTGAAATAAGAAACAGAAACGCCGCCGCAGGATTCGGCGGAAGCGTAATATTAAATGGGGAGGGAAGCAAAGCGGCTACAATAAGGATAGGAAAACATCTAAGTACCGTCCTTGAAAGCCTTACAGCCATGTTTTTTACAAACCACATATAATATATATCACATGGCCGGCACAGCTCATACGCTATGCCTCCGGAGGTTATACTATCAAATATTTCATTATCAAAAAACCACGCCATAAACATTGCAAGAAAAGCCTGTTGCATCCATATATAGCTTGACAGCTCAGGGAAAGTCATCGGAAAGCTGTTTTTGCCGTCCTGGTAGAAAGCCCAGAACATAAGAACAGTCAAGCCTCCCCACGCAAACTGTGTTGAAATGCCCGCCCATGCTGCAGCACGGTATTGAAGACCTGAAATAAATCTTATTTTAAAGAAAGACATGTATTTTTTCATATGTTAAATTCCTTGTAAAGAGAAACTACAGTTTTGTCAATTGTTTCTCCGGCAACGGATATATCCTTTATCTCCACATTGGCAGATATATCCGATATTGCCTGAGAAACAGTCATCAAATTTGTGTCTATGATTATTTCGGCATGTCCGTTAAGGTCTTTAATAACTGACATATTTTCATATTCCGGCAATTTTTCTCCGGTATAGTCTACAGTAAGCGTTTTGTGAGAGGAATTGCGCATTTTAAGTTCAGATAAAGAACCGTCGAGAAGAATACGTCCTTTCCCTATGAGCAATATCCGTTCGGTAAGCGCTTCAATGTCCTGCATGTCATGAGTGGTAAGTATAACAGTAGTTTTGTTTTCGCGGTTTATTGTTTTTATAAAATCTCGTACGGCAATTTTTGAAACTGCATCAAGTCCGATAGTCGGCTCGTCTAAAAAAAGGATTTTAGGACTGTGCAGAAGGGATGCGGCTATTTCACATCTCATTCTTTGGCCAAGAGAAAGCTGCCTTGCCGGAGTTTTTACTATTTCGCATATATTCAAAAGCTCGATAAGCTGTGCCAGCGTTTTTTTATAGTCAGGTTCAGCAACATTATAAATGTCACGTATCAGCTCAAAGCTGTCTATAACCGGAACATCCCACCAAAGCTGAGAGCGCTGTCCAAAAACAACGCCGATTTCCTTTACATGACGGATACGGTCTTTCCAAGGTATACGGCCGTTTATCACACATTCTCCGCTGTCTGGAGTAAGAATTCCGCTCATAATTTTTATAGTACTGCTTTTTCCGGCACCGTTAGGACCTATATATCCGACCATTTCACCGTCGCCTATTGTAAAAGATATGTCTTGCAATGCTTTTATGTAAGTGTAGTCTTTTTTGAACAGTGCCTTTACTGCTTCGGAAAAGCCCGCGTTTCGTTTTGCTACTTTAAAAGTCTTGCTGATATTTTTAAGTTCTATCATTTAATATCTCCTGTATAAAAAACAAATGAAAACGGGAACATATAAAGTTACAGACTTATTATATAATGAAAAATCCGAACTTATCGCTGCGAAGCGAAATGTTCGGATCAAATAAATTTGGTGGGAGTTAACGGGATCGAACCGCTGACATTCTGCTTGTAAGGCAGACGCTCTCCCAGCTGAGCTAAACTCCCAAGAATATTAAAACTATTTAACATAAAAACTGACTACGGTGGATATTATAACACCGGGGTGACAATTTGTCAAGGACTTTTACAAATTTTAATAAAAGATTTTTTATATGTTTTTTCGAAAAAAAGGAAATAATCAAGGTAAATTATAAATAAGAGGTGAAAATTCGTAAATGATTGATTATACAGCGGTTTTTATTTTTCTGTTGCTGTCTTTAAGCTTAATTATATCCTGTTCATTTTATGTATATCTTATTGCTTTCAGAGCCGATCATAAGAAAATAGAAGAAGATATTGTTTTTCCCGGGGAATCGGAAATAAAAATAGAAAAAGAACGTATTTGCCGTTTAGTAAGGGAAATATACAATACACCGCATGAGGAAGTGTCTATAATATCATATGATGGATTGAAATTGTATGGCAGATATTATCATTATGCTGACGGAGCTCCGATAGACATACAGTTTCACGGTTATAGAAGTGCAGCGGCAAGAGACTGCTGCGGGACGTTTAGGATATCTCGTGATATGGGACATAATATATTGCTTGTAGATCAGAGAGCTCATGGCAAAAGCGGAGGGAAAGTAATTACATTCGGCATTAGGGAAAGATATGATTGTCAGGCATGGGCTGAATATGCTGCTAAACGATTTGGGGAAAAACAAAAGATAATGTTGATAGGCTTGTCAATGGGAGCGGCTACGGTTGTAATGGCATCGTCGCTGAATCTGCCGGAAGGTGTTGTCGGCATAATAGCCGACAGCACCTATACTTCTCCGAGAGATATATTGCAGAAGGTGGGGCGCGACAGAAAAATTCCTGCGGCATTTACCGATTATTTTGCTCTGTTCGGAGCTTTCATTTTTGGTAGGTTTAATATTGATGAAAGCACTGCGGTGACAGAAGCCGGAAAATGCAAAAAACCGCTGTTGCTAATACATGGAGAAAACGATTTTTTTGTACCTGGTAAAATGAGCAGAGAGGTTTATGCTTCATGTCCGTGTGAAAAACATCTTACGATGCTTTCCAATGGAGGACATTGCGCCGGATATATTTTTAACACCGAAAAATATATAAAAGCTATCAGTGATTTTTCAAGAAAGCTATTTAAAGAGTAAAAAGATGCATTCAGCGCTGATAAAATCCTGAACAGGGAGTATTAAAAGATACTTTAAGGTTGTCGTCACAGCATTTTATATTCTGAGAAGACGGATCACACGGGTTGCAGCATGTTCCGGGAGGACAGTCGGGCAAAGGCAGACAATTGTCCGGATCTGTGGCATTTTCATTGCATCCGCATGTTGGATAGCAGGTGCAGGAAAGATTGCCGCTTTCACAGCATCCTCCGTTATATGAAGTTTCGTATTCACCTAATACGCCTCCGCAGCCGCAGTGACATCCGTTTCCGCAGCCGCAGCTGCAACCACAAGAACCTCCACAGCTGTTTCCTTTATCCTTGCAAAGAAGTTTTAAACAGTTGTAAAGTCTGCATAACTCGTCGACGTCACATGCTTCCGTGCTGTCTCCAGAAACTGCATTATCGCATAATTCCGTCTGATTTGTCGATACTCCCGAGCAGCTTGACGAACCGCATCTGCAGCTGCTGCATCTTCCGAAACTGCAGCTTTCCTCACAGCAATTGTTATCATACGGACTGTCAGGAAGAGCTATTATATCGCCTTGCAGCATCCCGTTGTTTATAAAGGTACATACGGCAGCTACATATCCGTGATAGCTGTTTTTAGTAATAAATACATAAAGTCTTCCACCAAAACAGAAGAAAGAGCGAACGCGATATCCGAACGGCAGACGCTGCACTTTTGTCTGACCTGAAGATAAAAGCGTAGCTCTTATAAACGTTTGGGGAGACAGACGGCTTTCAAGACCTTCATAAAGTATTCCGTTGTTTTCTGCAATTGCCGTGTAATATTGATTTTTTCCTGAATTACTTAAATGGCTCAATATGCGTCCTTGAGAAGAAGCGGCATAGCTTGAGTAAAGATTAGCTATTGTAAGCATGCAATTTTGATCTCTGCAGTCGCCGGCAGGACCTGTAAAAAGAGTTGTCCTCAAGCCGGAGTTTCCGGTGGAACATCCGCAGGAATAGCGATTGTCAGTATATCCGTTATCTGAAAAATCAGGTTCTATATAACCGGTTTCTCTAAAACATTTATTTAAGATATAGATCTTTGATCTTTCTCCGTCGGCAGTAGCGAAAAATTGTCCGTTTCCGCAGAAGTGTATAGCAGTATATTTTCTTTGAAGCTTAAATACACATATTATTCCGCCGCAGGTATCCAGCTTGTAAATCGTTTTACGATCAGGCTGAAGGGCATATAAATATTCATTATCACTCGTGACAGACGATATCGCAAGTCCGCATGGAGAAGGGATCGTCATCAGCGAGGCTGTGTTGCTGTTCAATGTTTTGTCTCCTTTATACAAATAACATTTGATGTTATTATATGCCGTACATTTAAGTTATGATAAAGTATTAAAAATCACAATAACAAAACAATAAGCTTTCGATTTTATTATTGCAATTTTCACTGGTATATGATAAAATAAAATAATAATAATTTTAAAGGATCTTTTCTCTTTATATATGACATATACAAAAATTGCTGTTGTTACAGGCCCTACTGCTTCAGGAAAATCAGCGCTTGCAGTACGTCTTGCAAAACATTTTTGCGGGGATATAGTCTCATGTGATTCAATGCAGCTTTACCGCGGTATGGATATAGGAACGGCGAAGCCGAATGCCGCCGAACAAAAGGCTGTAAAACATCATATGATAGATGTCCTTGACATAAAAGATACTTTTTCAGTTGCCGAATATGTTAAAGCGGCTGAGATTTGTATTTCAAATATATATTCTAAAGGACGACTGCCGTTTTTCTGTGGTGGAACCGGACTTTATGTTGACGCGGTAGTAAATTCGACCGAGTTTGGAGCAATTGAAAGCCTGCCTGAGTACAGGGAGGAATTAAAGGCTTTTGTTGCCGATAACGGAGCCCAAAAATTGCATGAGCTTTTAAAAGAATCTGATCCGGAGGCTGCGGAAAAAATTGATTACCGCAATGTAAAACGTGTTATAAGAGCTCTTGAAGTATATAAATCATCGGGAGTGCCTATTTCGGAATGGCAGCGAAGGTCAAAACTTTTGCCGCCAAAGTACGACTCATTGGTAATACTGCTTGAATATGAAGACAGGCAAACGCTTTACAGCCGTATAAACAATAGAGTTGACAGTATGATGGAGTCAGGACTTTTGAACGAGGTAAAACTGCTTAAGGAAAAGGGACTTTTTGAGACGCCGACAGCCGGACAGGCTATTGGATATAAGGAATTTATACCTTATTTTAACGGGGAAGCTTCGATAGATGAATGTGTTGAGAATCTGAAATCAGAGTCGCGCCGTTATGCTAAGCGCCAAATGACGTGGTTTCGCAGAAATGGCAGCGCGAAGAGAATAATTGCTGACGGAAAAAGCGAAGAAGAAATTTTTACAGAGGCGAGAGATTTATGTGAGGAATTTTTTAAACCTGAGCTTATCTGGAGCGTAAAATACTGATTCTTTTTAAGAAGGGGGACTGCCGAATGCGCATGATAAATCCTAAGAAAGTAGTAAGCGCCGTATTGGCAGCCGTATTGTGCATTTTTATAATTTACTATATGTATCGTCAGGTTATAGGCATAAGCAAAGATAAAGTTGAAACGGAAAACGCGGTTCCGATATCTATAGAAAATATGGTTTCTTCGACGGGATATATAATGCGATATGAGAGAGTCTTGGATGCTGTCGGAACCGGGACGGTATTTTCTGTTGTAGATGACGGAGAAAAAGTTTCCGCAGGCATGGCGGTTGCTAATGTATACTCAAGCGAAGAAGCGGCGGCAATAAAATCACGGATAGATGAAATAGATGAAAAACTCGATATTCTTGAAAGCAGTATTGTCGATCAGGAATACTTTTCTGCCGATGTAGGCAAACTTGAACAAGACAGAAACGAAATATTAGACAGCATTTTAAAAAATAAGGCTGAAAATAATTTTGAAGACTGTATAATAAGTAAAGACAAACTGCTGATAAGTATGAATAAGCTGTCGTCTGTAAAAAACGGCGGAGCTTTTGAAGAACAGATATCCGAGCTTCAGGAAGAAAGATTAAGATTAGCTTCGGCACAGGGGGAAACATATACTCGTATATTTGCGCCGGAACCGGGATATTATACCGGAATAATAGACGGATATGAGAAAATATTTTCACCTGAAATTTTAGAGACTATGACTATATCCGATTTTGAGAGACTTACACAGAGAGAGCCGGACAATAATCTTATATCATCAAATTCTGGTAAACTTGTCACTGACAGCAGATGGTATATATGCTGTGAGCTTGACAAAAATGAAGCTCAGAGTTTTGAGGAAGGAGAAGAATATACGGTAGAATTCCCATATTCTGAAGGAGTTTCTCTCAAAATGGAGCTGCTTCGAGCGGTAAGAGAGACTGACAGAAACGAAACCGTACTTGTTTTTACTACGGACGAAATGCCGTCCGGATTTGGATATGTCCGTTCACAGAAAATAGATATTGCGCGCGAAAGTTACTCTGGACTTAGAGTCCCTAAGAGCGCTATGCGCAAATTGAATAATGAGACAGACGGTGTTTACATACTTGTAGGGGAAACAGTCAGGTTCCGCAGGGCAGAGGTCATATATGAACTTGACGATTACTATATAGTTCGATATGAAAGCGAAGCGGAAAAGACGCAGAACGCGGTTCAGAGCGGAGAAGAGGCGGTAGATGAGTCGGGGACGGGTTCTGAACAGTATAGATATCTTTCGCTGTATGACAGCGTTATTGTAAGCGGGAAAGATTTGTATGACGGAAAACAGATAAACTAAAGGAATATTGAGCGGAGATGATAAGATGACTGACCTGGAAAAAAATGCAATAAGGGAAAATATAGAAAAAATTCGTAAAAATGTAGCTGAAGCCGCTGCGAAAAGCGGAAGAAATCCGGGAGATATACGAATAGTGCTTGCCACAAAAACACAGCCTCCTGAAAAGATTAATTATGCCGCCGAGTGCGGAATAACGGAGATAGGCGAAAACCGCGTGCAAGAACTTCTGGACAAATATGAAAAGCTTGACCGGGAAAAATTAAAGATACACTTTATAGGTACACTGCAGACTAACAAAGTGAAATATATAATTGATAAGGTAACACTTATACATTCCGTAAACAGCATAAAGCTTGCTGAGGAAATAGACAGGCAGGCAAAGAAGCACGGTATCGTAATGGATGTGCTTATTGAGATAAATGCTGCCGGAGAAGAATCAAAAACCGGGGTTTCGGAAGATGGGATTTTCGAACTTCTCGAATATATTTCCGGCTTAAAAAACATAAAGGTAAGAGGGCTTATGGCAATACCTCCGTTAGTGCCGTATTTTTCTGAAAAAGCAAATAGTTTAGACGAATGCGACAAAAATGTAAACAAATTGCAAATAAATAGTGATTCGAGGTATTATTTCAAGAAAATCATGCAAATATTCCTTGACATATCAGCAAAAAAAATAGATAATATCAATATGGAGATTTTATCTCTCGGAATGTCAGGAGATTATGCCGAGGCAATAGAGGAAGGGTCGACGCTTATACGTCCCGGAAGAGCCGTTTTCGGCGAAAGGGAATACAAGATCAAAGGCGAATCCGATACCGGGAAATAAAAAAGAAAATATAATATTAAATATAATTTGGAGGATAATATCATGGGACTTTTTGACAACATTCTCAGTAAAATTGCACCGGCAGACGAGGTGGATTATGAGGAACCGGAGTATACTCCGGATCAAACTGCATATATTCCCAGAGATCCTAGAATACAGGATACTGCTGCACCTGCCGTACAGTCTGCGGCAGCTCCGTCAAGACAGCAGAACGGAGGAACAAACGTAATGGGTGCAGCGATAGAGATGAAAGTGGTAAAACCTGACAGGTTTGAAATGGTAGCGGACATAGCAGATCTTCTTCTTGCAGGAAACACTGTGCTTTTAAATCTTGAAGATACAAATAAGGAAACAACAAGAAGACTTATAGACTTTATGACAGGCGTTGCATATGCTATTCACGGAGATCTGCGTCGAATTGCAAATAACACTTATGTTGTAACTCCAAATAACGTAAAAGTATCAGACAGTGAAGAGACAGAGAGTGCATCTCAGAGCGGAACTGAATCTTTTTAAGACAGCACCATTTGAAAACGGAGGCAGCATAGTTTGCAGATAGTATTCATTATCGTATGGTCGCTTTTGAACGCGGCAGAACTTCTTTTGCTTTTTCGTGCTATACTGTCATGGCTGCCGGTATCTGGAAGGATAACGGATATTCTTGAAAGAGTAACAGAGCCGATAATTATGCCGATGAGAGTTTTATTTGACAGACTGGGAATTGAACTCGGAATACCTATAGATTTGCCATACTTGGCAACTTTCATTTTATTGTCAGTGCTTAGTTCCATATTGACTATATGATAAAAAATAATAATCAAGATACAAAAATACTTTTATCCCGCGCACAGGATAATGCAGAGATGGCACTAAAAAAAGGCGAGCCATGCTTTATGCCGTTTTTGTCGGACTTTGAACAGGCCTTTGTCACACGTTATGCAGCATATTCCAGAGACGATGAAAAGCTTTTGTTTTTCGGAGGATATAAGGAATCTGATTATAAATGTGCAGGATTTTTCCCTCGGTATTTATTTTATGATGAGGAGTACGATCCGTATGCCGATTTTCCTGTCTGCACCGTATTGGCGGAAGGCTCGGGGTTCCGTAGGCTGATTCACCGCGATTTTCTCGGAGCTATTATGTCATTAGGAATAAAGCGTGAGATGATAGGCGATATAGTAGTTGCTGAAGATGGATTTTCAGCATATATTTTCTGCCTTAAAAAGGCGGCTGATTATCTTGTTGATAATTTTAAAGCTGCAGCTAATGATAAAATATCATGCAGATTATATGCAAATGAGGATATAACTATTCCGGAGAAAAAATATGAAGTTATAAATGCGACTGTAAGCTCACCGAGACTTGATGCCGTCTTATGCGCTTGTATCAACGTTTCACGTGAAGAAGCGGGAAAAATGATCTTGTCTGGGCTTGTTTCTGCCGATCATATTGTAGCTGAAGACAAATCAAAAATATGCGGAGAAGGCAGCGTAATATCAGTGCGGGGCTATGGAAAATTTGTTATTAATAAGATAGGCGACCGCAATAGACGTGACAGACTCAGAATATCGATATATCGTTACGTTTGATTAGCAAAAGCAAAATAAAGCCATGATTACGGACAGGCTTTTACTTATTTTTTAATATTTGAATTATTTCGAAAGGACTGAAAAAATGATAAATCCGCAGGAGCTTAAAAATACCGGCTTTTCGAAAAGCTTTAAAGGTTATACTTGTGCAGAGGTCGACAGATATGTCGATTATGTAGTAGAACAGTATACTGAACTTTATCGCGCCAACACAGAACTCGAAAAGAAGCTTAAAATAGTTTCCTCAAAACTTGAGGAAGCAAAAAACGAGCAGGATTCAGTTTCTGCTTCTATTGTAAATGCGCAGAAAATGGCTGACGAGATAATAAAGGATGCAAATGAAAAGGCAAATGCGATAAATAGCGCAATAAAAGCAAGCTTTGATGAAATAGTTTCAAAATACCGTGAGGTCATTTCGACACAGCAGAAAAAGCTTTATGAAGCACAGAAAAATGCTGTTGATTTTAAAAACGGTATTCTTGACGGATATAAGGAACAGGTGAAAATGCTTTGCGAGCTGATACCCGTTGACAGCCTTGACGATACAGAACAGAAAAGTGTCGAAGAAGTGGTTGAAAGCGCAATTTCATCTGCCGGAGCAAAGCTTGGCATTGCAGACAAGGAAACTGATATTGAAGAACCCGTCGAGAATGCCGATAGGGATAGCAGCGTTAGCGGTAACTGACAAAACTACATATAAAAGAGTCGGCAGCCTGCACAGGAAGCATATTCGGTTGCCGATTTTATGTTGATGAAAAAAATTATATTTCTTTATATAAGGAGCATTTTAGAATGGCACAGGATTACGGAAAGACACTTAATTTGCCAAAAACAGAATTTTCAATGAGGGCAAATCTCCCTCAAAACGAACCGAAGATTCTTGACCGGTGGGAGAAAGAGAATTTGTATAAAAAAATGCTTGAACGTAACAGCGGAAAGCCGTTGTTTGTTCTGCATGACGGACCGCCTTTTTCAAACGGCAATATTCATATGGGAACAGCTATGAATAAGATCCTTAAAGATTTTATTGTAAAGTCAAAGGCGATGTCAGGATTCAATGCCCCATATATTCCGGGATGGGATAATCACGGCATGCCTATTGAAAGCGCCATAATAAAGAAAAATAAGCTTGACAGAAAAAAGATGTCAGTTTCTGATTTCAGAAGGGAATGCCATAAATTCGCAGAAAACTTTGTAGACATTCAAAGGACATCGTTCAAGCGCCTTGGAGTACTGGGAGATTGGGAAAATCCATATTTGACGATGGCGCCTGATTTCGAAGAACGCGAGGTGCGTGTGTTCGGAGAAATGTATAAAAAAGGATATATATATAAGGGTTTAAAACCAGTATACTGGTGTCCTCATGATGAAACGGCGCTTGCCGAAGCAGAGATAGAATATACTGAGGACCCATGTACTTCAGTGTATGTTAAATTTGCAGTAAACGACGACTGTGGAAAACTTCCCGGCATCGAACTTAACAAGACTTATTTTATAATTTGGACTACTACCGTATGGACTCTCCCGGGAAATATGGCAATAGCTTTAAATCCCAGAGAAACATATGTTATAGTAAAAGCCGGAAAAGAGAATTATATCGTTGCGAAGGCTCTTCTTGAAAAGACGATGAGCACAGGATCAATAGATGAATATGAGATAATAGAAGAACATGAGGGCAAATACTTTGAGCACATGACTGCAAAACATCCCTTTATAGAGCGTACAAGTGCTATAGTAAATGCAGATTATGTAACAATGGACAGTGGTACGGGATGTGTTCACACAGCTCCGGGATATGGATTGGATGACTATTTTACATGTGTAAAATACGGCATAGATATTATTGTGCCGGTAGATGACCGCGGATATCAGGGAAAAGAGGCAGGAAAGTTTGCCGGCCTTTTCTACGCTGACTCAAATAAAGCGATATATGACGATATGAAAGAAAGCGGAGCATTGTTTGCTTCGGAGGAGATCATGCATCAGTATCCTCATTGCTGGCGCTGCAAAAATCCTATTATTTTCCGTGCAACACCACAATGGTTCTGTTCTGTAGAAACATTCAAGGATGCAGCGGTAAAAGCCTGTGATAAAGTTGAATGGATACCGAAATGGGGCGGCGATAGAATAGTTTCCATGGTGAAAGAACGCGCTGACTGGTGTATTTCAAGACAAAGGAACTGGGGACTTCCGATACCAGTATTTTATTGTGAAGACTGCGGAGAAATAATATGCGACAGCGATACAATAGATTCTGTAGCAAAGAAATTCGGGGAATTAGGTTCAAACGCATGGTTTGATCTTGAAGCGTCGCAGCTGCTTCCGGAAGGATATGTATGTCCGAAATGCGGCAAAAAACATTTTAGAAAAGAAACAGATACTCTTGACGGATGGTTTGATTCGGGTTCAAGCCATTTCTATGTTCTTGAAAATAAAGGTATGTCATGGCCGGCGGATATGTATCTTGAGGGCGCCGACCAGTATCGCGGATGGTTTCAGTCATCGCTTTTGACAGCAGTCGGAGCAAAAGGAGAAGGAGCTCCTTATAAAACGGTGCTCACTCATGGCTGGGTTGTAGACGGCGAGGGAAAAGCAATGCATAAATCTCTCGGAAATTCTGTAGCGCCTGAAGAGATTATTAAAGTTTACGGAGCAGATATGCTTCGCTTATGGGTTGCTTCAAGCGACTACCGCGTAGATGTGAGGGCTTCGGACGCTATATTCAAACAGCTTTCAGAGGCATACCGCAAAATAAGGAATACAATAAGGATACTGCTTGCAAATCTCGGCAATCCCGAAGAAGACTTTGATCCAAATAAGGATATGGTACCGTTTGATAAAATGTACGATATCGATAAGTGGATAGTAAGCGAGCTTAACAATCTCTGCGAAAAAGTAAGACGCGCTTATGAGACTTATGAATACCATATAATATATCATGAGGTTCACGATTTTTGCACAAATGAGCTGTCTAAGCTCTATATAGACATAACAAAAGACCGAGTTTACGTTGAAGAAAAAGATTCTTTCGGAAGACGCAGCGCTCAGACAGCAATGTATATTTGTGTCAATTATCTTACCAGGCTGCTTGCGCCGGTTCTTTCGTATACGGCTGAGGAAACATGGTCATATATGCCTCATCTTGACGGTGAAAATGCCGAGAGTGTTTTTCTCAATGATATGCCGGAATACAATGAGAAATACTCATGCGGTGAACTTTCTGAAAAATGGAATGCACTTTTTGCAGTACGTGACGATGTTATGAAAGCTATCGAACTTGCGCGTGTGGAAAAGCTTGTAGGCAAATCTCTTGATGCTGCTATTGTGATATACGGAAGTCATGATAATGACGCAATAAAGCTTTTTGAAGAATTTTCCGATGATTTAAAGACAGTATTTATAGTGTCAAAAGCTTCGGTATCAGAAGAACCTTGTCCTGAAGGCGCGTTTACTGATACGGCAAGCGGAATTGCGGTTGAAGTTTCCCCGAGCAGCGGAGTTAAATGCGACAGATGCTGGTATTATTCAGAGGATATAAAGACTGATGCAGACGGCCAGCACCTTTGCCCAAGATGTGCCGCAATAGTCAAAAAAATATCATTAGGAAAAAAATAAAGCATGCTGATATCAGTTATCGTATATCTTGTAATTATTGTTGACCAGCTCACAAAATGGTGGGCTGTTAACAAACTTAAGCCGATAGGAGAAATCGAGCTGATACAAGATGCATTATATTTCAAATACACTACAAACGACGGAATGGCGTTTGGGCTGCTGAGTAATCAGCGGTGGATATTTCTTTTACTGACGACACTGATTATAGCAGGTATAATAGTTTTTCTTGTAATAACGAGGGAAAAGGCAAAACACCCTCTGTTAATAAGTGCTTTGGGACTTATTCTGGGCGGAGGAGTGTCTAACATGATAGATAGAATATTTTTCGGCACAGAACTGTTATGTGGAAGAGTTGTGGATTTTATTGATTTCAGACTGATAAATTTTGCTGTTTTCAACATTGCCGATTCTGCCGTATGTGTAGGGGAAGCGCTTTTTATAATATATTTCCTGTTTGTAGATACAAAAGCAGGAAAGAAAGGATTTTTTGCTTTTAACTCAGACGGAAATAAATTGGGAAAAACGGGAGATATTGAAAAGACTTCGGAGAAAAAAGCTGACAATGCACGATAAACCTAATAAAGAACTTTCTCTCGGACAAGTGTTTGAGGATGAGGAAGAAACTCTTGCTGATTGTGAATATGAAGATGAGGATTTTTCAAGCGATACGGACAGGAATTGTGAAAGAAATAAGATAATAGAATTTTTTGCGGAAAATCCGTCATTCGAACGGCTTGACAGTATAGTTTCTTCAAAATGCGGAATTACCCGAAGTGCGGCGGCATCACTTATAAACGGCGGATGCGTTTTTGTATCGGGTAAGGCAGCGGCGAAAAGCAGACGTCCGAAAGACGGAGAGCCTATAAAAATTTTCATGCCGGAACCAAAGGAATGCGATGCAAAGCCTCAGAATATACCTCTTGAAATAATTTATGAAGACGAATATCTTCTTGTTGTAAATAAACCTCGCGGGATGGTAGTACATCCTGCACCTGGGAATTATGACGGCACTTTGGTGAATGCTCTTTTGTATCACTGTCAGGGAAAACTGTCAGGAATAAACGGTGTTATTCGTCCGGGTATTGTTCATAGGATAGATAAAGACACGAGCGGACTTTTAATAGTAGCAAAGACTGATGAAGCTCATGTTTTTCTTGCATCACAGATAAAGGAACATTCTTTCAGCAGAATTTATAATGCGATTGTATACGGAGTGATAAAAGAGGATGAAGGAACCGTCGATCTTCCTATAGGACGGAATCCGAATGATCGGAAAAAGATGGCGGTTACCGACAAGAACTCAAAAAAAGCGGTGACACATTATAAAGTTTTAGAAAGATATAAAGGGTATACTATGCTTGAGCTGCGTCTTGAGACAGGGAGGACCCATCAGATAAGAGTTCATATGTCTCACATCGGACATGCGGTGCTTGGCGATCCTTTATATGCTCCAAATGGCGGAAAAAATCCGTTTGGCCTGTCAGGTCAGTGTCTTCATGCGAAAACTATTGGTTTTATTCATCCTGCCAGCAGGGAATATATGGAATTTATGTCGGAGAATCCAAAATATTTTACTGATATAATTGAGAAGCTTAGAAAAGGGCAAAACTAATTTTATAAATAATAAAAACAAAAACATTTTGAAAAAAACCGTGTCTATTTGGGAGGAACAGTCATGGATAAGAAAAAGCTTTCATTGATCGCGCTTAATATAAGAAAAAACGCGGTTGCAGAAGTACATGCGGCAAAATCCGGGCATCCGGGAGGTTCGCTTGGAATCGCCGATATCTTGGCATATCTTTATTTTGAAGAAATGCATGTAGACCCCGATAATCCTAAGTGGGATGACCGTGACCGTTTTGTGCTTTCAAAAGGACATGCATGCCCTGCGTATTATGCAGCGCTGGCTGAAAAGGGCTATTTTGATAAAGAACTGCTTATTACTTTTAGAAAACCTGACAGCATTCTTCAGGGGCATCCGGATATGAAACATATTCCCGGAGTTGATATGTCAACAGGATCCTTAGGCCAGGGAATATCGGCAGCATGCGGAATGGCGCTTTCGGGTAAGATAAGAAATAAGAACTACAGAGTTTACGCAATAGTAGGTGACGGAGAATCGGAGGAAGGACAGGTTTGGGAAGCGGCAATGATGGCTGCACACTATAAGTTGTCTAATCTGTGTGTATTTGTAGACTCAAATGGCCTGCAGATTGATGGACCTGTATCTGAGGTAATGAATCCACAGCCGCTGGATGATAAATTTAAAGCCTTCGGTTGGAATGTCTGCGTTATAGACGGACATGATTTTGATCAAATTGCACAGGCATGTAAAAATGCGAGAAACAGTGATAAACCTACTGCAGTAATATGTAAGACAGTAAAGGGAAAGGGAGTTTCTTTCATGGAAAATGCAGTTGCATGGCATGGAACTGCTCCTAATGACGAACAGTATGAGACTGCAATTTCTGATCTTGAAAAAATAGAAAAAGAAATAAACGCATAAAGGGGGATAATGTAATGTCTGAGAAAATAGCTACAAGAGAAGCATATGGACTTGCTTTATCTGAGTTTGGCGCAAAATATAAAAATCTTGTTGTGCTCGATGCAGATCTTGCAGCCGCAACTAAAACCGGCACATTTAAAAAAGCTTTTCCAGATCGCTTTTTTGACTGCGGTATAGCAGAAGCAAATATGATAGGAGTTGCGGCAGGACTTGCCTCGACAGGACTTATACCTTTTGCAAGCTCGTTTGCAATGTTTGCTGCGGGGCGCGCATTTGAGCAGATAAGAAATTCTGTGGGGTATCCTCATCTGAATGTCAAAATCGGGGCTACTCATGCGGGCATTTCTGTGGGAGAAGATGGAGCGACGCATCAATGCAATGAGGATATAGCGCTTATGCGCACGATACCCGGAATGACTGTTATAAACCCATCGGATGCAGTAGAAGCAAGAGCGGCCGTAGAGGCAGCTATTCTTCATGAGGGCCCTTGTTATCTTAGATTCGGAAGGTTTGCGGTTCCGGTAATAAACGATAAAGAAAATTATAAATTCGAGCTTGGCAAGGGAGTTGTTCTGCGGGAAGGAAATGATGTTTCCATAGTTGCAACCGGATTGACGGTTCATCTTGCGCTTGAAGCTGCAGACATACTTTCAGGCAGAAATATTTCGGCAAGAGTTATAAATATTCACACTATAAAACCTCTTGATAAAGAGCTTATAGTAAAGGCAGCGGCAGAAACCGGCGCTATTTTGACTGCGGAAGAACATAGTATAATTGGCGGTCTTGGTTCTGCAGTGTGCGAGGCTGTGTGTGAGGAAAAACCGGTTCCGGTTTTAAGATTTGGCATGAACGATGAATTTGGCAGATCAGGAAGCGCGGCAAAGCTTCTTGAAATGTACGGATTTACGGCACAGAATCTTGCCTCGCTTGCCGAAAAAGCTATGTCACTTAAAAAGTAATTGCTTTTTGCAGTATAATAATCTATTTTGAATGATAAAAAGAGACCGTGCCTTTGGGCGCAGTCTCTTTTTTATATACTTTAATTATTTCATTTTAGTTCTATGCTAAGACTTGCGGAGATAAGGCCGCTGCATTCGGCAAACACTTTAAGTGTTCCCTTTTTTGTGCCGACTATAACAAGAGCCGTAGTTTTTCCGGCTCTCATGCTTCTGTCTGGACTGAGAAGAGATGAATGATCGGTTATATCGGATCCGGTGCTGAATATTTTACCGTACGAATTTGTTGAAAACCGAATCTTTTCGAGCGCGGCGTCAGGCACTTCTATGCCGTTTTTGTCAACACAGTATGCAGTTATTACAGCTCCGTCCTTTCCGTTTGCCGTTATATCGAGAGGATCATTTTCAAGACGCAGCTTTAAAGCATACGGCATATCTGATGTAATGCTTGAATCGGATACGGCTTCTTTGCCGTCAATATATCCTATTACACGTATTTCACCAGGCTCATAAGTGACTTGCCATTGTAATTTTGTGTATTTTTCAACCTTCTTTTTTCCAAGGCTTGTACCGTTCAAAAAAAGCTCGGCTTCCTCGCAGTTGGTATATGCACAGACGGTTATAATTTCTCCTTCGCGCCCCCTAAAGTTCCAGTGCGGCATTATATGTATCACCGGCTTGTCTTCTACCCAATGCGAGCGGTTTTGATAAAATGCGTCTTTTTTCTGCAAATAAAGGTCTATTGCTCCAGACTGTGAGCAAAGCCTCGGCCATACGGCTTCTCCTCGGTGCTCAAAGGCTATCCACTGATATCCGCCTGCAATCCAGTCATGACTTGAGATAAGCTTCCAGTAAAATTCCCGTGAATAAAAATTCCCGTCAGAATCTCCGTCATACGCAGGCAAAAAAGCTCTGTTTTCATCTTTATCATAATACCAGCCGCGGGTAGTGCCGGTAGCGCAGTTTTCAGAAGAAAATATGGCTTTTGCTGGGAATTTTTCATGCAGTGTTTCAAGTGTTTCCGGACAGTAATTTACGCCTATTATGTCTACGAATTGCTGAACGCATGCCGTGTCGGGGGAGTTTGATACAGCCGTGGTCACGGGACGGGTAGGATCAAGCTTTTTAACAAGAGCTGCCATTGTTTTGTATATTTCGGCTCCGGCTGGAATTGTGTGATATGGTTCTTCATTTCCTACCGACCAGAAAAATACGGACGGACGGTTACGGTCGCGCTTTATAAGTGCCTCAAGCTGATAAAGTCCTTCTTTTGACGAATCAAACCAGCGAGTTTCGTCCATAACGATAAATCCGTTTTCATCAAGCGCGTCCATTATATATTCGCTCTGCGGATAATGAGAAGTACGGTAACCGTTAGCACCCATTTCTTTTATAAGGGATATTTTATATCTGTGAATGTTGTCCGGAACTGCCTTTCCGGAAAGACCGCAGTCTTCATGTGCGCATACGCCTTTAATTTTCACATGACGTCCGTTCAGTATAAGACCTTTATCGGGATCAAAGTAATATTCACGTATCCCTAACCGAGTATGAACGCTGTCACACGGATTTTGTTCATCGGTAACAGTCGTTTCGACATTATACATATAAGGGTCATCAATATCCCAAAGATGTGGATTTTCGACAATTGTTTCATATTCTATAACAGCATTTGATCGAGCCTTTATATCAACTTTTCCGCCTGTCTCGGCTATGAATGTCCCGCTTTGGGAGCGTATTGTGCTTTTTACATAAGCAACTTTATCACAGTCATTTAAATTTAAAAGCTCCGTTTTGAACTTAATTTTCCAAGTGCTTTCAGAAATTTTTACTGCATAGTGAAAAACGCCCCATTGCTCTATACAAAGTTTTTCTGTAACTATCATATGTACATGACGGTAAATCCCGGCACCATTATACCACCAGCCTTCGTAGTGGGTTCCATCAACATAGACGGCGAGAACGTTTTTGTTGCCGTAATCTGCAAAATCAGTTATATCTATTTCAAAGGGAGTGTACCCGCAGAAGTTTCTTCCCACAAGACAACCGTTTAAATATACGGTGCAGAAAGTTGCAACTCCGTCAAACTGAAGGGTAATTCTTTTTCCTTTTAATTCTTCTGAAATGTTAAATTCTTTGCGATACCATGCATTGTTGTAATCAAAAAAACCGAGAGCATTGTTATTTTCTTCTTTTGGGATACCGCCTATAATGTAGTCATGAGGCAAAGAAACGTACTGCCATTTGTCGCGGGAATACTCATGATTTAAGCCGCTATCATCGGGGATAGCAAAATAATCCTTGCACGCTGGCCCCCATTTCATTCGCTCAGTTTTTGACTGCATATATATTGGCATTTTTGACGCAGGTATTCTGTCGTCGGTATCTCCGAGATGAAAAAGCCATCCGGAATCAAAATCAATAATATTTCTCATGGTATCCTCACTTTTTTAAAATGAATTTTTATTAACATAATTATATATATCAATTAATTTAAATTCAATAGAAAATTAGAAATTTTAAGTGTTTATTATTATTTTTGACAAATTATAGTAATGATTAAAATTGGTTAAAAATACCTTGACAAAAAAATACGACAGGCGTATCATAATATGTAAAGTAAGTAAATAAAAAAATTACTAATATAAAGGAGAAAATATAGATATGGGCGAAGAGTGCACGCACAACTGTGAGACATGCGGAAAAGAATGCAGTGACAGAAAAGAAAAAAGCATGATTATACCAGCAAATGAGGGATCGGACATAAAAAAAGTTGTCGCGGTCATAAGCGGCAAAGGCGGAGTCGGAAAGTCTATAGTTACTTCAATGCTTGCTGTAGCTTCTCAGAAAAGGGGGCATAAAACCGCGATTCTTGACGCTGATATAACAGGTCCGTCGATTCCGAAGTCGTTTGGTATTCACGAAAAAGCCGACGGAGACGGGGTTAATATTTTCCCGGTAAATACGAAAAGCGGTATAGAACTTATGTCGATAAATCTCTTGCTTCCCGATGATACCGATCCTGTGGTATGGCGTGGCCCTGTCATAGCCGGTGCTGTAAAGCAGTTTTGGACTGATGTTATATGGAATGATGTTGACATAATGTTTATAGACTGTCCTCCCGGAACAGGCGATGTTCCGCTTACTGTGTTTCAGTCAATACCTGTTGACGGAATAATAATTGTTACATCTCCGCAGGAACTTGTATCTATGATAGTTGAAAAAGCGGTAAAAATGGCAAATATGATGAATATACCGATACTTGGTGTAGTGGAAAATATGTCATATTATAAATGTCCCGACTGCGGCAAGGAACATGATATATTCGGAACAAGCCGAATAGGTGAGATTGCGGAGAAATATAATATATCCGAAACAGTAAGACTTCCTATCGATCCTAAGATATCTCAGGCAGTAGACAAAGGAGCCGTTGAAGAGCTTGACGGAGAAATGCTCGGAAATATTCTTGACAGAATAGAGAGGATAGAGAAGTGAATCATTCACAGCTGGCAGGCGAGCTTTTTTATAAAGGATATAATTGTTCTCAGGCAGTAGTTGCCGCTTTCAGTGATATTATAGGGATAGATGAAAAGGCTATGTTAAAAATAGCATCGTCGTTTGGAGGCGGAATGGGCAGAATGAGGGAAGTTTGCGGGGCAGTGAGCGGAGCTTTGATTGTATTGGGACTTCTTTACGGTTACAGCGATACGGATTATGAAAAGAAAAAGGAGCATTATGCATTAGTTAGGCGTTTTGCTTCAGAATTTAAAGAAGAGACGGGATCGATAATATGCAGAGAGATGCTTTCAGGCATTGTAAGCGATACGACAGAGGATCCAGAAAAGCGAACTGAGGAATATTATAAAAAGCGACCGTGCCGAAATATAATAGAGCTTTCAGCAAAAATAGTAGATAAAATAATTTTGGAAAAGGGGCTTCCGGATGAAAATAAGATATAATGAAAATCGTGAGCTTGTTGATGTTATAAGAAAAGGAATCTTGAAAAAAGAAGGACATTGCCCGTGCAGACGGGAAATGTCCGAAGATACGATGTGTATGTGCAGGGAATTTCGAGAGCAGATAGCGGATCCGGAATTCGAAGGTTATTGCCATTGTATGCTTTATTATAAGGAAAAGTGAGCATCAGCGCTTGTCAAGTTCGTCACGCAGCTTGGCAAGCGCGCTTTTTTCTATTCTGGATACATAAGAGCGGGAGATATTAAGTTTTTCGGCGACCTCACGCTGAGTAAGAGGTTTTTTGCCGTCGCCTAAACCGTAACGGCAGATGATAATTTCGCGCTCTCGTTCGTCAAGAATTCTATTTAAGGCGCGTATCATCTGCTGACTTCTTATCTTAAGGTCGAGATCGTCAGCAATAGTATCTTCACATGCAATTATGTCCATATATGTAAGAGGGTTGCCGTCCTTGTCGATTTCAACTGCGTCTGAAAGAGAGGTTTCAAGAGAGTATTTTTTTCTTGATCTAAAATACATAAGTATTTCGTTCTGAAGACATTTTCCGGCATAAGTGGCAAAACGCGCTCCGTTTTTTACATTAAAAGAATCTATTGCTTTTATAAGACCTATAGTGCCTATAGATATTATATCGTCATTATCGCATCCGGCAGTTTGAGAGTAGTATTTTTTAGCGATATGTGCAACAAGGCGCAGATTTCGTTCTATAAGAATATTGCGTGCCTGCATGTCTCCGGCGCGGCATCTTTCAAAGTACTCTTTTTCTTCTTTTGCCGTAAGCGGCGGAGGAAAAGCAGAGTTGCTCGAGACTTTCAGAAAGAATAAAACGGCATTCAAAAGAAATCCGGTAATTGTAAACGGCATCATATTTCCTCCGTAAATGACGGATGATAATAATATTCTATGCCGGCACTGCTTGTACTGTTACATAAATTATGATTATTTCGTAAATAAATTATCTTATAGCCCCAAAAATATGAAAAAAATAAAAAAATGTATTTACTTTTTTTCAAGAAAGTGGTATCATATCTATAATTGGTAAATAATTAAGGAGGATATATAAAACTATGGCAAGAAAAAAGATTTCCATGGATGGTAATACAGCGGCAGCTCATGTAAGCTATGCGTTTACAGAAGTTGCGGCTATTTATCCTATCACACCTTCAAGTCCTATGGCTGAAGTAACCGACACTTGGTCGGCGACAGACAAGAACATATTCGGAGAGCCGGCAAGAAACATTTTCGGTGACCGTGTGAAGATGGTGGAAATGCAGTCTGAAGGCGGTGCGGCCGGTGCTGTACACGGCTCACTTGCAGCAGGTGCACTTACCACTACGTATACAGCTTCACAGGGATTGCTTCTTATGATCCCTAACATGTATAAGATCGCAGGAGAACTTCTTCCTAACGTTATACATGTATCGGCAAGATGTGTTGCTTCTCACGCTCTGAATATTTTTGGAGATCATTCAGACGTTTATGCATGCCGTCAGACCGGATACGCAATGATGGCTGAAACTAATCAGCAGGAAATTATGGACCTCGGCGCTGTAGCTCATCTTTCAACAATAAAAGGACGTGTGCCGTTCCTTAACTTCTTTGATGGTTTCCGTACATCTCATGAAATTCAGAAGATTGAAGTTTGGGATTATAAGGATCTTGCGGAAATGGTAGATATGGATGCTGTAAAAGCTTTCCGTGCACGCGCTATAAATCCTGAACATCCTGTTCTTCGCGGATCTGCTGAAAACGGTGATATTTTCTTCCAGCACAGAGAAGCGTGCAACGAATATTATGACAAGCTTCCTGCAATCGTAGAAGAATATATGGACAAGGTAAATGCCAAGATAGGCACTAATTACAAGCTGTTCAACTATTACGGAGCTCCCGATGCAGACAGAGTAATAATAGCAATGGGCTCTGTATGTGACGTTACTGAGGAAGTAATAGATTATCTTAACGCTCACGGCGAAAAGGTAGGTATCGTAAAGGTTCGCCTTTACAGACCGTTTGTAGCTGAAAGACTTGCCGAAGCGCTTCCTAAAACAGTAAAGAAGATAGCCGTTCTCGACAGAACAAAGGAGCCCGGTTCATTAGGTGAGCCGCTTTATCTCGACGTAGTTGCGGCACTTTCACAGTGCGGCGTAAACGGAGTTACGATTGTCGGCGGAAGATATGGATTAGGTTCAAAAGATACTCCTCCGGCAAGCATATTCGCAGTATATGAGAATTTGTCTAAAGACGCTCCTAAGAATCACTTTACTATAGGAATAGTAGACGATGTAACAGGCCATTCACTTGAAGAAAAGGAATGTCCCGACACATCTTCAAAAACTATATCCTGCAAATTCTGGGGACTCGGCGGAGACGGTACAGTCGGAGCAAACAAGAACTCTATTAAGATAATCGGCGACCATACCGACAAATATATTCAGGCATACTTCCAGTATGACTCAAAGAAAACAGGCGGTATAACAATATCACATCTCCGTTTCGGCGACAATGTAATAAAATCCTCTTACTATATAAACAAGGCAAACTTTGTTGCATGTCATAACGCTTCATATATACTTAAGGGATATAAGATTGTACAAGATGTAATCCCCGGCGGTACATTTATGCTCGACTGCCAGTGGACGGAGGATCAGCTCGATGAGCATCTTCCCGCAACCGTAAAATCATATATAGCTAACAACAATATAAAATTCTATATTATTGACGCTACAAGCATTGCGGCAAAACAGATAGGAAACGCAAAGGTAAAGAATACTGTTCTTCAGTCAGCATTCTTTGCACTCGCAAATATTCTTCCTAAAGACGAAGCAATTGAGTATATGAAAAAGATGGCTTACAAGTCTTATATAAAGAAGGGTGAGGCTATCGTTGAACTCAACTATAAGGCTATTGACGCCGGCGCTAATGCAATGGTTGAAGTTAAAGTTCCTGAATCATGGAAGAATGCCGGAGAAACTCCTAAGAAAGCTCCTGCAACCGGAAAACGTAAAGATCTTGTAGATTTTGTAAACAGAATAGTAGAGCCTGTTTCTCTTATGGACGGCGATTCACTTCCTGTTTCAGCATTCAAGAATATGGCTGACGGAACATTCCCGCAGGGATCTGCAGCATATGAAAAGCGCGGAGTAGCAATTTCCGTACCGGTATGGCATCCGGAAAATTGTATTCAGTGTAACAACTGTGCATTTGTTTGTCCTCATGCGACAATCCGTCCGTTTGCACTTAATGCCGAGGAAGCAGCAAACGCTCCTGCACAGACAAAATATGCGGCAAAACCTGTTATTAAAACAGATTATAAGTTTACTATAGCAATAAGCCCAATGGATTGTATGGGCTGTACGCTTTGCGTGAAGGCATGTCCTGTAACTGCAAAGGCGGAAAAAGACGGTACTCCTGAAAAGAAGGCTATTGAAATGGTAGCACAGTCTACACAGCTTGATCAACAGGAAGTATTTGATTATGCCGTTGCAAATGTATCTGAGAAGCCCGAGATTATCAATACAACAGTAAAAGGAAGTCAGTTTAAACAGCCGCTGCTTGAATTTTCAGGCTCATGTGCAGGCTGTGCAGAGACTTCGTACGCAAGACTTATCACTCAGCTTTTCGGCGAGAGAATGTATATTTCGAATGCTACCGGATGTTCATCAATTTGGGGCGGTTCTGCTCCGGCAACACCTTATACGGTTAATAAAGAAACCGGAAAAGGTCCGGCATGGGCAAATTCTCTCTTTGAGGATAATGCAGAGCACGGTCTTGGTATGTATCTTGGACAGAAGACGATACGTGCAAGACTTATTGCAAAGATCGAGGATATGATAAAGTCAGATAAAGCATCCGAAAGCTTTAAGGCTGCGGCTGAAGAATATCTTGCAACAAAGGATAACGGTAAGGCAAACGAACCGGCAACTAAGAAACTTGTAGCTGAACTTGAAAAAGCAGCAGCTGCTGGCTGTGCAGCATCAGCTGAGATACTTGAGGAAAAGGATTATCTTTCCAAGAAGTCTATTTGGATCTTCGGAGGAGACGGCTGGGCATACGATATCGGCTTCGGCGGACTTGACCATGTTATTGCTTCAGGCGAAGATGTAAATATCATGGTATTTGATACAGAGGTTTATTCAAATACCGGAGGACAGGCATCCAAAGCTTCAAATATGGGTCAGGTGGCTCAGTTTGCGGCTGCCGGAAAAGCTATCGGTAAAAAGAATCTTGCAGAGATAGCAATGTCATATGGTTATGTATACGTAGCTCAGATCGCAATGGGTGCTGATATGAATCAGACACTTAAAGCTTTGACTGAAGCTGAAGCATATCCGGGACCGTCTATCATAATCGGTTATGCTCCTTGTGAAATGCATGGAGTAAAGGGTGGTATGGTTAACTGCCAGCTTGAGATGAAGAAAGCGGTAGATGCCGGTTATTGGCAGATGTTCCGCTACAATCCTGCACTTAAGGCAGAAGGAAAGAGCACTTTCACTCTTGATTCTAAGGAGCCCACTTCAAATTATATAGACTTTATTAAGAGTGAAACACGTTATGCGCGTCTTGCACAGATGTTCCCTGAAAGAGCAGAAAAGCTGTTTACTGAAGCAGCGACAAAAGCTAAGGAAAAATACGATAGACTTTTAAAATTCACCGAGCTTTATAAATAATCTTAATAAATTATAAAATATCCCCTGCCTGGCCATAATGGCGGGCAGGGGTATTTTTTAGAAATTTTCGATATATACAGTGCGGATACGGATCGGTTTTGTGTGAAAAAATAAAGGAATGGCAGAACTGTAAATTCAGCTTTATATGAATGACGGCAAAGCGTTTAAAAGCATTGCCGAGGATTTTTTATTTTAAAGAACGGATTTTATGTTCTGACCGATCCGTATACACACCGAATATGTTTTTGAATGGCGACATAATATTTTGTTATTTCGAAGCAGGCTGCGGAAAGGAATGTTTTAATTTAATATGAAAAGTTATATATTAAAGGCAATTGTGCCGGTTTTAGCTGTAATAATGTTACTCACGGTGTTTTCTTGTTCAGGCAGTGCAGACATAACAGGATATTATACCGCAGAGAAGAGCAATACTGTCATGTATTTTGCACCTGACGGAAAGATATATGAAAACTATTCGAGTGAAAGCGTTTCATGCTATGAAGTTAAAGGAAACAAAATAGATATGTATATTGAAGGCGAAGAAGATTTAAAGATGTCGTTTGACTTTAAGAGAACAGACGACGGATTTATGATAGGTGATGCCAAATATATAAGGATACAAGATCCTGAAACTGAAGGAAGTTTAACATCTGAAAATAACACTGAAAAGGCGAAATAGGCTTCCAGCGAGGAATAAGTATAAATATAATGATGAAAAAGGTAAGTATTTACACGGACGGCGCATGCAGAGGAAATCCGGGAAACGGCGGATGGGCGGCAATACTAGAATATAAAGGAATACGAAGAGAGATTTGCGGCGGAGAGCGACAAACAACAAATAATCGCATGGAGCTTGTTGCAGTAATAGAAGCTCTGTCAAGACTTAAAGAGCCTTGCGAAGTGGATCTATACAGCGATTCAAAATATGTTATTGACGGTTTGTCAAAAGGCTGGGCAAGGTCATGGAAGGCGAGAGGCTGGAAAAAGTCAGATAATTCTCCTGCATTGAACCCTGATTTGTGGGAGAAGTTGTTGGAGCTTTCAGAGGGGCATAAATTCAGTTATAATTGGGTAAAAGGACATGACGGTCATCCCGAAAACGAGCGTTGTGATGAGCTTGCGACCGGGGAGGCCGATAAATTTATTTAAGAAGGCGATAAAAATGGGATATCAAAAAGAAACAAATTGTGTGCAAGCGGGTTATAAACCCGGCAATGGGGAACCAAGAGTACTTCCGATATATCAAAGTACGACATATAAGTATAATTCAGCCGATCATCTCGGGAAGTTATTTGATCTTGAAGTAGACGGGCATATGTATTCAAGGATATCGAATCCGACAGTTGCGGCGGTAGAGGAAAAAATAAGCGTTCTTGAAAACGGTGTAGGAGCTTTATGCACTTCATCCGGACAGGCGGCAAATCTTTTGGCAATAGTGAATATTACGTCAGTGGGACAAAATTTTGTTTGTCTTTCGTCAATTTACGGAGGCACTATAAATCTGTTTGCAGTAACATTGAAAAAACTTGGAATAGAAGTAAGATTTATAACTCCTGAAATGAGCGAAGAAGAAGTAGAAGCCTTATTTGATGAAAATACCCGTCTTGTTTTCGGAGAGACAATAGCAAATCCGGCACTTGATGTTCTTGATATAGAAAAATATGCGAATCTTGCGCATTCGCACGGGATACCGCTTGTAGTTGATAACACATTTGCGACTCCGATACTTTGCAATCCGATAAAATTCGGTGCTGATATTGTAGTTCATTCGACTACAAAATACATGGACGGACATGCCACTGTTTTGGGAGGGGCAATCGTTGACAGCGGAAACTTTAACTGGGAAAACGGAAAATTTCCTGAACTTTGCGAACCAGACGAATCATATCACGGAGTTGTATATACAAAGAATTTTGGCAAAGCAGCGTATATAACGAAAGCAAGAGTTCAGCTTATGCGTGATTTCGGATCATCTCCGAATGCAATGGGAGCTTTTATTCTTAACATGGGCCTTGAAACTCTTCATTTGAGAATGGAAAGGCATTGCAGCAATGCGCTTACTGTAGCAGAATACCTTGAGCAAAGCGATAAAATTTCGTGGGTAAAATATCCGGCGCTTAAAACGAGCAAAGATTATGAACTTTGCAAGAAATATCTTCCTAACGGTGCAAGTGGTGTAATATCATTTGGGATAAAAGGCGGAAGAGAAGCAGCAGTAAGATTTATGGACAGTCTTAAGCTTGCGGCTATAGTGGTACATGTAGCTGATGCAAGGACAAGTGTTTTGCATCCTGCAAGCACCACACACAGACAGTTAACAGATGCACAGCTTGAAGCTGCTGGAATAAGCGCGGATCTTATACGAATGTCGATTGGAATAGAAAATGTAAAAGATATTATTGAAGATATAGAACAGGCTCTTGATAAAGCCTGAAACAAATTATTGAGAGGACAGCAACAAAAAATAAAATGCCGATAAAAATACCAAATGACCTTCCGGCTACGAAAGTACTTAATGAGGAAAATATATTTGTAATAACCGAACACAGGGCAATAACGCAGGATATCAGGCCGCTTCATATTTTAATACTTAATCTTATGCCTACAAAGATATTGACGGAAACACAGCTGGCGAGAATTTTAGGAAACACCCCATTGCAGGTAGAGCTGGATTTTCTTCAGACAGCGACACATAAAGCGAAGCACACATCAGCAGAGCATATGATATCGTTTTATAAGACATTTGATGAAATAAAAGACCGCAAATTTGACGGAATGATAATAACCGGAGCGCCGGTTGAGCTCCTTAAATTTGAGGAAGTAAACTATTGGGACGAACTTTGTCTTATAATGGAATGGAGCAAAAGCCATGTAACAAGTACGCTTCATATCTGCTGGGGAGCACAGGCTGGACTCTATTACCATTACGGTATAAGAAAATATCCGCTAAAGCAAAAACTTTTCGGAGTATACAAACATAAGATGGAATATAAAAAGTCTATTCTTTTAAGAGGCGTAGATGATGAATTTTATGTTCCGCATTCACGTTATACTACAGTTCACAGGGAAGATATCGAAAAGCACCCGGAACTGAGAATACTTGCCTCGTCAGATATGGCGGGTATCTATGCCGTAAGTACTGATATGGGAAGACAGATATTTATTATGGGCCACTCAGAGTATGATGCAGACACGTTGAAAAACGAATATATTCGAGACAAATCTGCAGGAATAGATATAAACTTGCCGTATAATTATTTTCCGAATGATGACGAAACAAAAGATCCTTTAAATATTTGGCGCAGTCACGCTAATATTCTTTATTCAAACTGGCTTAATTATTATGTATATCAGACGACTCCATATGATATAAATAACATTAAAGGCGATGAAGGGACCGCATGACGACGCATCCGTTTAAGCCCGTATATGACTGTGATTCAGAAATATTAATACTCGGAAGCTTTCCTTCGGTAAAATCGCGCAGTGAAGGATTCTTTTACGGGAATCCGCGGAATAGATTTTGGAGTGTATTAGCGGCGGTATATGACTGTGAAATTCCCGATGGAATTGATAGGAAAAGAAAATTTTTAATCGATCATAGAGTTGCTCTTTGGGACGTGGTTGCGTCTTGTGAAATTACAGGTAGTTCTGATTCATCTATAAGAAATGTTAAGGCAAACGATTTTTCTGTAATTATGGATACTGCTGGGATAGATAAAATATTTACAAACGGAAAAACGGCAGAAAAGTATTATAAAAAGTATATTTATCCGTCTTTAAAAAAAGAGGCGATTTGCCTGCCGTCTACTTCTCCTGCAAATGCATCATATAATTTTGAGATGTTAGTGAATGAATGGCGGATTATAAAAAACACGAAAAGCTGACTTTTTGGCTTTTCGTGTTTTTTATTTTATAATAATATAAGACCTCAGCGCTGGCGTTTTTTTTCAGCTTTATCTTCAGAGGTCACAAGTTTCAGCATAAGAGGCAGGTATGATGCAATAAATATAAAAAAACATCTGACTGCCGCTGCTTTTTTGTATTTTGACGGAATGAGAATCCCGGTAAAAATTCCGAGAGCAAGCGCGCATGTTTTAAGCGCCGCAATATTTTTCTAATCAGAACTGCGAAGTTGCCGGTTTGCTGTATCATATAAATTTTTCATAAAACCTCTAAAACATAAATTTACTAATAACCTGCACATGCATATTTGAAATGCATACAATATTTTATATTAAGCTGAACATAAAGAAACACAACTTATATTTAAAACTGATTTTTGATTAACTCTGGGGGAATAAGGTTATACCCCAGGGCTTTTTGATTGGCAGACGTACGCCGCACCAATCGGCAAAGCCGTCAGAGCGCATTTTAAATACTGTTATATCGTTTGTGTTTTCGTTTCCGCTTATAAGAAAGTCGCCGGCAAAATTGAATTCACGGGGAGATTCTCCCATTACATCAATAAACCCTTCCACATGCAGGTCAGAACCCTCGCCTGATAAAACACATATAGAGTCGTGCCCTCTGTTAGAGATATAAAGCCTACCTTTGCGCATTCGTATGGCGGAAGAAGTATTGCTTCCTGAAAATCCCGAAGGCAAAACACTTACTGTCTTTAAATACTTAAGATTACAGTCGCCGTATTCATATACGCTTACATCGCTTCCCATTTCACCGACACAATAGTAATATTTTCCGTCAGACGAAAAAATTCCGTGGCGTGCTCCGCTGCCATCTGGAGTTTTTGCTTTAAAAAGCTCATAGTTCAAAGATAGGTCAAAAATCCGTATTTCATCAGTTCCGAGATCATTTATTAAAATATATTTACCATCCGGAGTAGGCTGAACCTGATGCGGATGAGATGATAGCTGACGCACTGAATCTTTTCCGCGGCCTAAATGTACAGCCATTTTATCTGGCATGCAAATAGTAGTTCCACCAAGATAATTGACACAGTAGAGCTTTCCGTAATGCAGGCATAAATGTGCGGCAACACCTCCGTGTGTCAACTCGATATCTCCGGATTGAGATAATGAAAAATCTTCATTTATTTTATATTTTGCAACTCCGCTTTGAGTTGGTAGAGGTTCCCTTAGCAGCGCGTAAAGCATGCCGTCGGATATTATTGCATATGAAGGTCTGTCAGCATGAATAAAAGACAGTTGGTTAAGATTGCCGTTTTCATATATTTCAAAACAGTATATTCCGCCGTCCCGGTCATGCGAACAAACAAAAATTTTTGGGAAGTTGTTTTTTTCTGACATGAGCTTCTCCGTATATTCAGTATTTTATTTAATAAATTATATGTGTAGAAAAATAAATCGGTTGTTTTAAATTTATTTTATAATCATAAGAATAATAAGCCGCTTTATTTTTTTACTATTTCTGTGACTTTGTAACCGGCATCTGTGACTGCTTTTTCAATTGCTTCATTAGTAACAGATTCAGCACTGAATACAGCCGTGCCGTTTTTATGGCTCACATTGACGTTTTTTGCGCCAATTGCTTCAAGAGCTTTCGCAACATGCATTTCACAATGTTGACAGCTCATTCCTTCGATTTTTACCGTATAACTCATGGTGTTATCCCTCTTTTCTTTTTTATTTATAATATTTTTACAAATATTGCATTCAGGTAACATTTCGGCTGATGTGTTATTATATTTGTATGGCTTAAATCTTTTTAATCTCAATGCATTGCATACAACGCACAGACTGCTAAGACTCATTGCCGCAGCGCCTATTATAGGATTAAGTTTTAACCCGAACGGAACAAATAAAACACCTGCTGCGAGCGGTATTCCAAGAGTATTATAAAAGAAAGCCCAAAACAGATTTTCTTTAATGTTTTTTATAACAGAGCGGCTTAGTTTTATAGAGTTTGCAACATCAGTAAGATCATTTTTTACAAGAACAATATCTGCACTGTCGATAGCAATATCCGTACCTGCTCCAATAGCAATACCGACATCTGCTCTAATCATCGCGGGAGCATCATTTATTCCGTCGCCTACCATAGCGGTAACAATACCTTTTGAAGACAGCTCAGCAAGCTTTTTCTCTTTATCTTGTGGCAGCACACCGGCTATTGCATGCTTGATTCCTACTCTTTTCTTTACGGCATCTGCGGTTCTGCTGTTGTCGCCTGTAAGCATGATAACGTCTATTCCCATTTTCTCAAGCAGTTGTACTGCAAACGCGCTTGATTGTTTTTCACGGTCGGCAACTGCTATAATTCCAATTATATTTTTATCATCAGCGAAAATTAAAGGAGTCTTTCCTTCATCTGAAAGTTTTTCGCATACCGAACTTGCCGAAGTAATTTCTATACCATTTTCTTTAATATAATTTAAATTGCCGGCATACACATGTTTTCCGTTTATATCAGCGCAAAGACCTTTACCCGGAACTGCTGTAAAATTGTCAGTTTCTATTAAATTTATGTTTTTTTCGGTACAGAATTCGGTAACGGCATTTGCCAAAGGATGAGAACTTGGCTTTTCAATCGCATATGCGACTTCAAGAAGATTTTTCTCGTTGTTACAGAAGTTTTCATAAATAACATCAGTAACGCGAGGTTTGCCTTCTGTAATTGTACCTGTCTTGTCGAGGACAACGGTTTTTACCGAATGAGCGTTTTCAAGCGCGTCTCCGGATTTAATTAGGATACCGTTTTCAGCACCTTTTCCTGTTCCAACCATAATAGCTACGGGAGTCGCAAGACCGAGAGCACACGGACATGAAATAACGAGAACTGATGTGCCGAATGAAAGAGCTGTTCCGACATCTTCACCGGCGAAAAGCCAGAATATAGTAGTAATAATTGCGATACATATAACGGCAGGAACAAATATTCCGGAAATTTTATCGGCAATTTTTGCTATTGGAGCTTTTGAAGAAGAAGCTTCTTCCATAAGGCGAATGATATTTGAAAGAGCAGTATCTTTGCCGACTTTTTCCGCCCGGACTTTAAGATAGCCGTTAATATTTATAGTAGCGGAAGTAACTTTGTCTCCGATATTCTTTTCGGCAGGAACGCTTTCACCGGTTACAGAGGATTCATCAATCGATGATGAGCCGTAAACGACCTCACCGTCAGCGGGAACAGACATTCCAGGCTTCAATATAAAAATATCGTCTTTTTTAAGCTCTTCTGATAAAATAGTAACTTCTTTTCCGTCTTTCTCTATTATAGCTGTGTCTGGAGCAAGCTTCATCATTTTTTCTATTGCATCGCTTGTTTGACCTTTTGCTCGTGTTTCAAGCATTTTGCCGAGCGTAATAAGTGTCAGTATCATGCCGGCTGATTCATAATACATATGACCAAGGTATACGGAAGCAGCAGACATATCTCCTTTACCGATACTGTATGCGGCAGCTAAAATAACCGAGGTACTGTAAATTGCAGAAGCCGCGGAGCCGATAGCCACAAGGCTGTCCATATTGGCTCCTCCGGAGAAAAGAGCGCCGAACCCGGAAATGAAGAATTTTCTGTTAAGGTAGAGCACCGGAATAATTAAAATCATTTGACATAAAGAATTTAAAAGCGCTTGATCATGGCAAAATAGATTATCATAAAGTACTCCGCTTTTGATGAACATATGTCCCATTGATATAAACATTAAGGGAATAAGAAAAACAAGCGACATAAAAAATCTGTGTTTCATTTCAGAATATTCGCTTTTTCTTATATCCGAAAGAGACATCTTTTCACTTTTTGACTTTTTATCATCATTGTTTTGAGCAATTCCGTACCCAGCGGAAATAACTGCTGAAATTATGGTGTCATCGTCGACTTTTGTTTCATCATATTCAAGTTTTAAGGTGTTAGTCAGTAAATTTACGCTGACATTTTTCGTTCCGTCAAGCGCTTTTACTGCTTTTTCCACATGAGCGCTGCAGGCAGAGCATGTCATACCGGTAACCGTAAAAGTTTTTTTTACCATATATTCTCCGTTTCTATTATCAACCCATATCCCAGTCAGAAAGGGCGTATGTAGTAGCAGATTTGTCGCCCAGAACATCTCCAATGGTATTTTTTACATTGTCGTCAAATATATACTGACCTCCAAGTGCGTTGAGGAATTTTTTGCCTTTAGGCTGAATATATGCATTACTGCGGAATTTTACCCTTCTGTTTCCCGGATCGTTGGCAAGTGCTATAAGAACACCGGTGCATCGGTCAAAAATGTTGTTTTCAACACAAAAATCTTGAGTATTGTCGCAGCATGAAGAAGATGCAAACATAGGCGCGCCGTTTTCTCTTCCGCGGCAGCCCCAGCCGAATCCTCCGAAACGGCAGAAATTGCCGGTAATATATACATTTTTTATATCTCTGTCAAATTCGTTTTGACCGTTGTAAAACTCAAGAGACCAGAAGCAGTATTCTACAAGATTGTCAAGATACATAGCATCATACTGATGCACGTCGCATTTTGACTGTGAACCTGCCTGGTGTGTAATGCCGGTATCGTATATTTGATACATCCAGTT
>CALWBE010000058.1 GCA_944375955.1 uncultured Clostridia bacterium
CAAGTTTTACTGCCTGCACTTTGTATTCATGGTCATATTTACGCGCCACTTTGAATACCTCCTTATTCTCTTGCTTTTATTATGAAATCCTTGAGAATAAGCTGTCAACTTTTTTTATACCACACCATACCATTTCAATCAAGGCAACCCGGAAATTCAATATTTTAATTGTTCCGGCTACAACAGAGGGAAACGTAAAATATGCACTTCTACACATTATATTAGAGTGGACTTTCTGGAAAAGGTTGTACTTGGCGAAATCCGGCGGCTCACAAAGCTGGCAACGCAATATGAATCTGAATTTGCAAAGATTGTGATGGGACATTCCATACAGACAGCGCAGCAGGAACGGCGGCAAAAGCAAAAGGAAATAAATACACTTGCGGCAAGGGATAAAGAGCTTGACAACCTATTTGAGCATATCTACGAGGACAATGTTTCCGGTAAAATCAGCGATGACAGATTTGCAAAGCTATCCGTAAAATATGAAACGGAGCAAAAGGAAGTTGCAGCCCGTATGAAGGAATTGCAGGAAGAATTAGACAGCGACAAAAGCAAAGCAGTAACAAGCGATATGTTCATGGCTTCCGTCCGCAAATATACACGGGCGCGAAAGCTGACGCCGAGAATGTTAAATGAATTGATTGAAAAAATTGAAGTACATCAATCTGAAAAGATTGACGGCAAAACAGTCCAGCGGCTTACTATTCACTATAATTGTATCGGTGCGATTGAAATACAAGACCTTGACAAATTACCGGAAAATAATGTATCGGTACATACAAGGCAGGGGGTAGACGTTCACTATGCCGCCTGTGCAAGTTAAGGGGTGGGCTTATGAATCAAAAAATAAATGCTGTTTGTTATTTGCGGGTTGCTGTTCTTGATAATGTTGTTGAAAGAGAACAGGAATTGCGATTGTTTGCAAAAAAACGAAACTATGAAATCTCTGATTTTATAATTGAGCAGCAAAGCGGTTTGGCACCTTGCAGCAAAACTCTGAGTGAACTTTTACATAGTCAATCCGCAATAAATATTTTAGTACCAACCATAAGCGGTCTTTCGAGAAACATATCTGTGTTGCAAGATATCATTTATACGGCTAAAAAGAACAATAAAAATATCATTAGTGCAGACGGCAGCTGTGAAGCTATCCGTAGTTTTAATGATGTATTTAGTTTTAACAATTAGAACAAACAAAAAACCGAGTGTCATACAGAACCTTTTAAGTCCTGTAAGAACACTCGGTATGGAAGAGCCGAATGGTTTAGATGCAATTCCTTGGATTGTTTTATTCTAATGATTTGTGATATTTCATAAGTTGCTCTTCTGTGGGAGCATAATCGGGTTTAGAACAGCAAGGAATATTAGGTTCACTGCCATCTGAGCCATAAAACGGGGTTAAACGATCGTTTTCATATTGTTTTCTGCATTCTTCATTCCTAAAGTCGGGAATATCATAAGGTTTTCCACCCTCAAGCATTGAACGATGAGCAAGAATAGCAACAGAAGACATATTAACTGCCGAATAAACATCAAATGGATGCTCAGGTTGTTTCCCCTGACAGATACATTCCACAAACATTCGTGCTGTTATATAATCTCCACCACCATGGCCGCTTTTAACAATTAACTCTTCATCCTTGTCATTCCACTTTGGCTCATACATATTTATTTCTTCACAGCCCTCAGGAATTGACCAGCCATTATAACGAAGCATTACTTTATTTGTTCCTCTAAGATTTTCTATCTGCCCTTCCGTGCCACAAACACGGTAGGAATTATGATGTGCACCAAAGCCTGCGCAGCCTGTTATTCTAAAAACTGAACCGTCATCATTTTGTGTCATAATATTAGCAACACGATCTCCGCCACACCTTTGCCACCATGGCACTGGAAAACGGCATGGACATCAAAACGCTGTCCGCCATGATAGGACATGTAAGCGCGGAAACCACGCTCAATATTTATAGCCATATCACCGATACGATGCAACAGCAGGCGGCAGCAAGGATTGACCGCGAGATTGCGGGGGCTGACACGCCCATTCCCGAGCCGAACGCAACGGACAAGACAAGTGACAGTGAAGCAACCGATCAGCCGACAGAGCCGAAATTTGAGCCGTATAAGGGCAAAATACGCAAGCCCGGCACGGGTTGCGTGACGATGATCAACGACCACCTCTACGAGGGCAGGTTCTCCCCAAGAGTTAACGGGAAACGAATTGCCAAAAATATCTACGCCACCACGCGGGAGGAGTGCGAGGAAAAACTCAAGACGCTGATTGCGGAGATGAAGAAGGAGATTGCGGAAATTAAGGCGAGAGAGAAGGCGACAAATAAGGGCTGACCTCGGTCAGCCCTTAAATTTTGCTTCGCAGTAGGCAAAGAAAAAGCGGTCGAAACAACTGCGGGTTGTATATTGCGCCCGAAAATAAACATTGCGGTTCTTGATATCAATGGTGAAGCATGGTATAATGTAACCAAGATAAGCGCTTATCAATCTAAATGAAAGTGAGAACACAATATGCAAATAAATTTGAAAGACAAACTGCGTTCATTGCGCTTACAGAAAAATATCACACAAGAAGCACTTGCCAATCATCTCGGAATTACACCGCAATCGGTCGGAAAATGGGAGCGCGGGGTTTCCCATGCTTAAAGATACCACACTAAAAACCCACGCTTACATTACTTCCAAACAATACAATTTTGGAGGTAAACCCTATGAAACGACTTATATCCTGCGAATATAACTTCGATAACTGCTGTGTGGAACTGAAATTCACCGATGGCAGTATGATTGCGATTGATACGATTGCTGTTGAGAGCGAGGTCGCCCGTAATATGTACGAACGGTCAGAACTTGACTATCTAATTTACAACGCGCCTTTAGAGTATGCAGACCTCATTTTGAACGGTAATCCCGAAGCATATTTGAAAGCAGTTACCGAGTATAAACCTTTAGACTAATCTTATAAGTGATGCCGCCTGCAATGACAGTATAAAGTCAGTGCAGGCGGCATTTTTTATGTTGTATAGTATTGTGCTTGAGCCGTCCAAAGCTCGTAGTATTTGCCGTTTTCGTCGGCTAACAGTTCCTCGTGTGAACCGACTTGAACGATCTCGCCATTGTCAAATACAGCGATCTTGTCGCAGAAACGACAGGAGGACAGACGATGGCTGATGTAAATAGCTGTTTTATCACCGACAATTTCATCAAACTTAGCGTATATCTCTGCCTCGGCAATAGGATCGAGTGCGGCGGTAGGCTCGTCGAGAATGATAAAGGGAGCGTCCTTATAGAGTGCTCGGGCAAGAGCGATCTTTTGTGCTTCGCCCCCCGATACGTTAACGCCTTCATCGTCAAAATTTTTGTAGATAGGCGTTTCAAGTCCTTTTGCCATTTCTGCATACCGTTCTCCAAAACCAACCTCTCGCAAACATCTCTCTGCCTTTTCTCCATCCCATGAAGCAGCAGACGATACGTTATTGCCAAGCGGAAGTGCCAAGAGCGAATAATCTTGGAAGACAACCGAGAAAAGATCGAGATACTGACGGTAATCGTATTTACGAACATTGAAATCATTCATATAGATCTCACCCTCGGTTGGATCATAAAGACGACACATCAGCTTGATAAATGTGGTCTTTCCCGAGCCGTTCATTCCTACAACCGCAAGACGCTCGCCTACCTTAAAGGTCAGATTGACATTCTTCAAAGCATAATTATCACTTCCTGCGTATTTGAAGCTGACATTTCTGAACTCAATATCATATTTCTTGTCACTTCGCTTTTCAACGGCAAGAGAGCCTTGGTACATATCATTGGGGATATCGAAATACTCTAAATACAGTTTGAGGAATTGCTCGTTTTCCTTGAAGGAACGGAACAGCGTATCCAAAAGCGCATTAAGATCTCCCATAAAGCGTCCAAGATATCCTGTGTATTTAATCACGTTACCTACAGGGAATGCACCCATGGCACAGTAGAAACAAACCAACAGATAATTGAAAAGTGTACTTGACCAATTTAATATTCCTCTTGGAATACTTAACTTAAACCCGAGACTCTGCGCATTTGAAAACGCTTTCAAATGATCTTTGTTCATCTTTTCGCTCAGTTTCTGTATAATATCTGCTTGAAGATAGATTCTGTCGTCCATTCCAGTACTGTTCGTTCCTCTACCGATTCTGTTTTCTTCAAGCATCATATCACCGATTTTTTTGTTATGAGCGGCAACAAGCTTACCCTGCTTGAAGCCCCAAGCATAGTGCAATGCCGCAAACAAAATCATTCCGAGCGCAAGTACAAGACCAAGCCAATGAAATCCGACTGCAACCATCTTTGTAATCATTTCAATGAAAAGAATCAGTGAGAAAACGATTTTAACGGCACTCGACATCAGCCGATTAACCGAATTATGCATATATGTGATGCCATATCCGTTAATATAGGCGTTTTCTTTAACCTTTCTTCTCAGCATACGAATTTCGGGATCTTCTAATTTATCGTAATCAAGAGAAAGAGTTTTTTTGTTGAGTGCCAAGGATTCATTATTGTTCAGTTTTTCAAATTGTGTACTAACCGCATTGCTTAGCAAGGTACTAATGATGTGGACGAAAAGATTTCCAAGCAACGTAATAGCTACAAGCGTGAAAATGGCTTTTTTATCCCTGCCTTCATAAAGGGCGGTTACGATCTCAGCGGACATCCAAAGATTGAAATACGGGGATATCGAACTGAAAACAATATGCAAAAAGGATGTAGGAAAATACCTTTTGTTAAAGGAATGGTAGAGCTTGAGGGTTCTTATCGTTACATTATCTTTACGCATTGATCTCACCCTCCTTGTAGTATTTTGCCTGTATTCCGAACATATAGGCGTACTGTCCGTTCTGTTCCATCAATTCATCGTGCGTTCCGCTTTCCTTAATAATACCGTCCCCGAGAAGGAGAATACGATCACAAAAGCGAGTGCTTGCAAAACGGTGGGAAATGTAAATGGAGGTTTTTCCATGCGTCAACTCTCTGTATTGCAAATAGAGATTGTTTTCAGCAATGGGATCGAGTGCTGCCGTGGGCTCGTCCAAAATAAGAACAGAACCATTTTTATAAATAGCACGAGCCAAAACGAGTTTTTGCATTTCTCCGCCCGAAAGATCAACGCCGTCATCATAGATGCCTTTCATCAAGTGGGTATCAATGCCGTTTTCAAGGCTTTCGATCTTCTCCCAAATGCCCGCTAATTTCATAGCAGTTACGGCATCCTCTCTCGCCGAAGGACGACTTATGTCCGCACTTGCCACATATTCGAACATTGTGAAGCAGACCGGGCGTATTTCTTGAAAAACAGCAGAAATCATCGTATAGTATTCGTGGATGTTGTATTCGTCAATCAGCTTGCCGTTTACCAATATCTCGCCCTTTGTAGGTCGGTAAAAACCGCAAATCAACTTAACAAGGGTGGTTTTACCAGCACCGTTAACACCAACAAGGGCAAGGCTTTCTCCCGCCTGCAAGGTAAGGTTGATGCCCTTCAAAGTATAGTCCTCAGCACCATCGTACTTGTACCAAACATCTCGCAGTTCGATGGTAACTGCTCCCGTAGGCAATTCGCATCCCTTGCCGTAATTGAATTTGTTCGGATAATCATAGAACTCACGATAATATGCAATCTTATCGGCTCTCTTGTTCAGCTTTGCAACATCACCGACTACACCGTGAAGAAATCCCGCAACGCTGCCAACGATGCCAAAATAGAATACGAAATCACCGGCAGAAAGATTACCCGCAAGCAGCATACCAATCAGCACAACATATGCAACGCCGTTTTGTATCAAAGTCATAAGCCCTGCAAGGATCGATGCCCAAAGTCCGCGCAAACGACAGCGTTTATTCCACATAATAATGTGGGCACGGTAATCGCTCATCATCTTGTTGAGCCATTCCTCAAGTCCATAAAGCTTAATATCCTTTGCAACTTGCAGGTTTTCAGAAAGTCCTCCGAGATATCCTGCTTTTCTGCTTTCCTTTTCCCACAAATGCTTGTGCTTTTCGTAATACTTGTTCTGCCACAGAGTAGTAAAGTATGAGAGAATGGATACTATAATAACAACCACAAATACGATCGGATTGATAAACGCAAGAAGCGAGGCATAAGTAACAATGCCTAAAAGGTGAATAAGCGCACCGGAAAGATCAGTCCATATGAACTCCAAGGCGCAGTTTCCGCTGCTCGCATCTCTCCATGCATATCCGCTTATCTTCTTGTAATCCTGCTTTTCGTGATTCTCAAAATCCGTTTTATAGCCTTGTGTGTAACCCATTTCTGTTTGATAAACGCAGGTAGGGTAATAACGTCTGGAACTACAGCGAGCATTTATAAAATTGCTCAAAACATTAAGGGTAAAACTTGCCGTGATGAAAAAAACGACAATCCACGCAAGATCCGAAAATGGCTTTCCCGCACCAATACTGTCAATAAGATATTTTGAAAAATATGAACTGACAAGGGGCGAGATAACCGCTATCGGAACGGCGGCGAAGATGAAAAACACAAAGCTTTTATCGAGCCGCCACAAATTTTTAATTGCCCATACAAGACAGCCAAATCTTGAATGCTTTGGCTTTTCTTTTGGAGCTTTTGTTTTAGAACTCATATTGACCTCCTCTTTACTTTGGATGTCTGCATTATAACATAATGAAATTCAAAAAAGTGCAATCTGTTGTCAAACGTCGAAAATTTGATGTGGATTGCACTTTTACTGTATTTATTGAGGCAAAAGAACTTCGGTTGAAAAGGCACCGTCCTCGCTTGCGCGAGTCAGATATCCACCGTACTTCTTTACAATGGCATCAACGCGAGCAAGTCCGAAGCCGTGTCCCTCTCCTTTGGTGGTCTTGAAGCTATGTTTCTTCTGTCCCTCTGCGGTATTCGTTAACGAAAGATACAAGTAGTTACCTTTCATCTCCATATAGATTCTGATAAGACGTTCTTCCTCGGGGAGAGATAAGCACGCTTCAATGGCATTATCAAGAAGATTACCGATCACAATACACAGATCAAGCTCCGATACCGTCAGCGACACGGGAATGCGCGCCTCTGCCTTTACTTTTATGTTCTTTGCAGTGGCAATGGAGAGCTTACTGTTCAGAATGGCATCAGCCATTCTATTTCCGGTCTTGATTACGGTTTCAACGTGAGTCAGATCATCGTCAAGCATATCGAGATAACGATCTATTTCTTCATATTCTCCGTTTTTAGCGTGAACCTTCATAGTTTGAATATGGCTTCTGTAATCGTGCCGCCAACCACGCATCTTATTATACATATTTTCCACTTCGGCATAGTGCTTTTTTAATATTTCACTTTCCGCAGCGGCAACTCTTTTCGCAATCAGTTTATCAAACAGCATAATTCTTTTTTCCTTACAGATATTTGATCAAGGCAGCGTGTACTTCATCGTACATTCCTCTGCTGATGGGAACAAGATTTCCGTTCAGCATGGTAATGTCGGTGCGACTGATCTTTTTTACATATTTCAATCCAACAATATAGGAGCGATGCACCTTGATAAAGGTTTCATCAAGCTGTTCCGCAAACTTCGCCAAGGAGATACGGGAACGGTAGACACCGCTTACGGTATGCACAGCCACGTGAACGTTTTCGGACTCCACGTAACAAATGTCCGCGAGCGAAACCTTCACATCACCGTCGGGAGATGTCAAAAGCACGGCTCTCTGTCGGTAATTAAGGTTGCTCACCGCACGGTCAAGAACGGGCAAAAGCTTTCTTTCGTCCGCAGGCTTGATAAGATAATGAAGTGCCGATACGTCAAAGCCATCGCTGAAATACTCATAGTATCCTGTGATAAACACGATCTGAACTGTAGAATTCTCCTTGCGAACTGTTTTTGCCAGTTCAACACCATTCATTCCGGGCATTTCTATGTCAAGCAACAATATATCAAAGTCTTTTTCCTCTGAATAATCGAAAAGAAATGACTTTGCCGACGAATAGGTCTTTAGCTCTGCAACGTGGCGGTTCTTGTTCGCCCAAGCGGATACTACACCCGATAAATATTCAATTTGATTCTGCTCATCATCGCAGATTGCAATTTTTAGTTTCATAGTCATTACCGCCGTTTTATAATCGTTTTTGTAAAAGTCTTTATATCAATATATTTGTTACCTTGCGCTTGGGCATAATTCCACTTAATAACATTATAACACAAATTCTCGTTTTTTTCAATCGTACAGTATCAAACTCTTTGTTAAATATATCCTACCGCAACTTATCACGGACAAACCGAAAAAGCTTGCCCGTTTTTCTTTTGCCCAAATATTTTTCCATCGGAGGTTCGGCATTTTCGATTTTAACGCCGTGGAAGAAAACAAAAGAAAATAATTTTTCAAAAATCAGCCAAAACGCACCTTGCCAAGACCTGTAATAAGTGAACGGAAATTTTTTGATGATTTTCCGTAGACGGTTGAATTTCACCCCTCTGAAATTCCGAATAAGTGAAAGGTTCTTTTAGACCGTTGATTTTTCTCCCGCAAATGTCCTAACAAGTAGAGAGAAACATTTTTCAAAAAAATTTTATGCAGCCCGTTGATTTTTGCCCTTTGAAATTCCGAATAAGTGAAAGCACTTGATACCGAGCAAATGCAGTTCATCGAAATTTAACATTTCCGAACCCTGTATTTTGCCAAAAAAATGTCCGTTGTAGTGTGAAGGGGTATCAAGTTTTTCGCAGATTTTGTCCGTTGTAAAGTGAGAGGTATTGCAAAAATCCCCGTTTATAGGATAACGGAAGTAGTTAGAGCAAGATTCTACCACGGTGCCAAATTTCGCCTACTGCTCATTTTCGCCCTTGTGGTGATCTTGTTGGGGAGTGCCTTCCCCAAACCCTGCTGATCGGCTAACGCCGCACATTTTCCTCTCGCTCCGTTTGGCAATTCTGCCATCTGCGGTGTTGTAGGGAGTAAGAGAAAATTTGAAAAATTTTTGTGACCTACCTTGAATAATCGCTCTCCACGATGGGTTGGGTGAAAGCGATACAACCAAACTTTTACGTTATCTCGCAAAAATCCATCAAAGAAAATTTGTTGTTTTCAGAAATCGCAAAAAACAGGGGGCTAAAACCACCGAAAAAAGATGTTAAGTAGAGGGACAAATTTTCGATGGTTGCTAAAGCCGAAGAAAAACGGCGTTAAGTAGAGGAACTTATCAAAAGCCTCGGACAAACGCCAAAAAAATGTCCGTTGTTAAAGTGAAAGAATTTTTCAAAACACCTTAAAAACAGCCTCGAAAAAGGCGGTATATAGAGGGACTTTTCAAAACAGGGTGCAAAACGCTCTCAAAAAATATGGTAAGTGAAAGGAGTTATGCCTATGCCAAAAAAGTACAACACGCCACATCGCACTTTCGTAGTCAAGACCCGCTTGACCGAGGAAGAACACAACTTCTTTATGGAGCGAATGAAAAATTACGAAATGAGTCAATCCGAATTTATACGGCAAGCCATTGACGGCGCGGTTGTAAAACCGATTATCCGTGTCAATCCCGTCAACGATGAAGTGCTTGCCACGCTCGGAAAGCTCGTTGCCGAATACAACAAGATCGGCAACAACATCAATCAGATAGCGCGGACGCTGAACGAATGGCAAAGCCCATACCCACAGCTTGCCGACGAGATAACCGCTGCCGCTTCAGATCTCGCCGCGCTGAAATATGAAGTCTTGCAAAAGGTAGGTGAACTGAATGGCTACGTTCAAACATATCAGCTCTAAAAATGCTGATTACGGCGCAGCAGAAAAATATCTAACCTTTGCCCACGATGAGTTTTCTATGAAGCCCACGCTTGATGAAAACGGCAGACTTGTCCCACGCGAGAATTTCAGAATTGCCACGATTGGCTGTGGCGAGGAAGATTTCGCTATTGCCTGTATGCGAGCAAATCTCCGATACGGCAAAAACCAAAAACGCGAAGATGTGAAAAGCCACCACTACATTATTTCCTTTGACCCACGGGACGGCACAGATAACGGATTGACCGTTGACCGCGCACAGCAGTTAGGTGAGGAATTTTGCAAAACGCATTTTTGCGGACACCAAGCACTTGTTTGCACCCACCCCGATGGGCATAACCAAAGCGGCAATATCCACGTTCATATTGTGATAAACAGTTTGCGAATAGAGGAAGTACCGTTGCTCCCGTATATGGATAGACCCGCCGATACGAAAGCCGGTTGCAAGCATCGGTGTACCGACGCGGCAATGGAATATTTCAAATCCGAAGTCATGGAAATGTGCCACCGCGAAAACCTCTATCAGATTGATCTGCTCCACGGCAGCGCAAACCGCGTTACCGAGCGTGAGTATTGGGCGCAGAAAAAGGGACAAGCCGCACTTGACGAGCGAAACGAAAAAATCACCGCCGATGGGCTGCCCCCGCGTACCACAAAATTTGAAACAGACAAAGAAAAGCTACGGCAGACGCTACGGGCTGTACTCGATACCTCAACCACATTTGAGCAGTTTTCCGCTTTGCTTTTACAGCAAGGGATAACCGTTAAAGAGAGCCGAGGGCGTTTATCCTACCTCACACCCGACCGCACCAAGCCCATCACAGCACGAAAGTTAGGTGATGATTTTGACTACGCAGCAGTTATGCTGCGTATGACGCCAGTTCTCGCTTGTTTGGAGCAAAACGCACACAGGGTTGTCGAGGAACGCGCCGCAGCACTCAAAGCCGACAAAAACGCTCCCAAGCGTAGCGTGATGGAACGGCTTCACGAAAAGCAGACCGCAGTTAAAAATGACGGCATACAGCGCACCGTTGATATTGAAGCCAAACGCGCCGAGGGTAAAGGCGTTGGTTATGAAAGATGGGCGAAAGTCCACAATCTCAAACAAATGGCAAGAGCCCAATTTCTGTTGGAAATAGGTTTTGGTTCACAAGACGAACTTGACGCGGCTGTAAATGTCGCCCAAGCCAATATGCAAAAGAGCTATGCCGCGCTGAAATCCTTTGACCCAAAGATCGCTGAGCAGAAAACGCTCCAGGATTGGATTCTCAAATATATCAAAACGAAAGATGTGTGCAAGGGTATCAACACCATCAAAAGGGAAAAAGACCGTGCCGCGTACAGACAAAAGCACGAAGCCGATTTTATCATCTACGAATCCGCCCGCCGTTATTTCGATACACAGGGTATTAAGAAACTACCTACAAATGCCGCTATTCGTGCTGAAATTCAAAGGCTGATTGCAGAGAAAAATGCCGCGTATAACGTCTACTATGCCGATAAGGAACGCTTCAAAGAATTACAGACCATTCAGCACAATTTAGCAAAACTTCACGGAGAGCCTACCCCCGAGAAAACAAAAAAGAAAGAACAGGAGCTTTAATTTCATTCAAGCAAGATGTGAAAACATCACTTTGATGTTTTTCGCTGTAACGCTTTATACACCGAAAAACACATAACCCCATACAACAATACTCCCCACGCAGTAAACGAGCCACACAAAGCAAAAAATCCCCGAAAATCAACCCTAATTCATACACTTTTCGTTACACGGACTACTAACAAACAGGAGGTAAATGCCTATGGCAGATAACCGCAAATACTATTACCTAAAACTGAAAGAAAATTACTTTGATGAGGACGTGATCGTTCTCCTTGAAAATCAGCCCGACGGATTTCTTTACTCCAATATACTCTTGAAGCTCTATCTGAAATCGCTGAAAAACGGCGGCAAACTACAACTTGACGAGAATAAACCCTATACCGCGCAGATGATCGCCACCATCACCCATCAGCAGATCGGAACGGTGGAGCGTGCACTACGGCTGTTTATGGAGCTTGGTTTGGTGGAAGTGCTGAATGACGGAGCTTTCTATATGAGTAATATCGAGCTTCTGATTGGTCAGTCCTCCACCGAGGGAGAACGCAAACGCAGGGCACGAATGGAATTACAGAAAATCCCGCAAGCCATAGCGGACATTTGTCCACCAGAGATAGAGATAAAGAAAGAGATAGATATAGATATAGAGTCAGAGATAGAGCGAGAGAAAGATACGGGACACGCCACACCAACCGTTTACGGCAGATACAAAAATATCTTTCTCACCGATACGGAGCTTGAAGCATTGAAAAACGAATTGCCCGAAAAATGGAGCTTTTATGTTGAAAGACTTTCCGAGTATATGGCATCCAAAGGAAAATCCTACGATAACCACGCCGCTACCATCCGTAAATGGGCGGTAAGCGATACCGAAAAAGCCGCCGGTCAAGGCGTTTCAACACTAACCTGCAAGGAGGGTACAAGCCTATGAGTAATGTTTATCAAGAACTAATAACAAAAATGGCAGAAGCCACACCACAGCCCGAAGATTACACGGGCGAGGACGGTCTGCTCTACTGCGGCAAATGCCGTACACCGAAGCAACGATATTTTCCCGAAGGTCTGAAAACCTTGGGCATTGACCGTCACCGCATTGACTGCGAGTGTGAAAAGGCAAAGCGTTTGGAGCGTGAAGCCGCCGAGCAACGCAGAAAACACCTTGATACCGTCGAAGACCTCAAACGCCGTTGTTTCTCCACCGAGCGAATGACAACGTGGAGTTTTGAGAACGACAACGGCAACACGCCCCAAATGGAATACGCCCGCCGATACGTTGAGAATTGGGATAAGGTGAAAGCAGATAACATCGGCTACTACTTATGGGGAGACACCGACAGCGGAAAAAGCTATCTTGCCGCTTGCATTGCCAACGGTCTGATCGAAAAAGAAATCTCTGTCCGTATGACCAATTTCACAACAATACTCAACAACCTCGGCGCGAGCTTTGAGGGGAGAAACGAATATATTGAGCGTCTGTGCCGTTTTCCTCTGCTCATCATTGACGATCTTGGCACGGAGCGAGGAACAGAATACGCTCTTGAACACGTTTACAACGTCATCGACAGCAGATACCGAAGCGGTAAGCCCTTGATACTCACCGCCAATATCAGCCCCGACGTGCTGAACAATCCACCCGATATAGCCCACGCCCGTATTTACAGCCGGATACTTGAAATGTGCGTACCGATACACATTATGGGCATACAGAACCGCAAGCAGACCGCACAGCGCAAAATGGAAACGCTGAAAAATATGATGAACGATTAACGATTGAAAGGATATTGCCTATGGTAAAAAACAAGAGAAATACACGCACCGACCTTTATGACCTCTGCTCCTGTTATGAGCCGATAGAAATGCCGCCCGAAGGCACATTCGATACATTCAAAGAACCCGAACCCACGCTTGAAAATACATCGTTCTATGCCACCGAGGAAGACGGAAAGCTCTATTTCTACTGCGGCAAGACGAAAATCGAAGTCATTGAACATTTTGCGGATAACGGAAAGGCACTCAATACGCTCGTTGAGGACGTTATCACCTATACCGCGCACAAGGACGTAAAAAGTTCACGAATGAATTAACGGATACGTATTGAAGAAAACCCGCGTTTATGATATAATGTATTACAGTGGAAGAGTATTGTAAGCGTGGGTTCGTTTCAAGAGAAAATCACTACGTGATATTCTCAACAGGAGGATTTTTAATGAAACAACCGTACAATACCGCACTATATATGAGACTCAGCCGCGATGATGAAAATTACGGCGACAGCGTATCCATCGAAACACAAAGAACCATTCTCAGACAGTTTGCAAAAGAAAATCAGCTCCACGTTATGGACGAGTACGTCGACGACGGTTGGAGTGGGACTAACTTCGAGAGACCGAATTTCAAGCGAATGATGGATGATGTGGAGCTTGGCAAGATCAACTGCATCGTAACCAAAGACCTCAGCCGTTTCGGTCGAGAACACGTTATGATGGACTACTATCTTGAATTTGTGTTTCCCGAAAAGAAAGTACGCTATATCGCTGTCTCGGACAATGAGGATACCGAAAAGGGACTTTCCGACTTCGTGCCTTTCAAAAATCTGTTCAATGAATGGTTTGCAAAAGACACGAGCCGTAAAGTCAAGACCGCGCTCCATGCCAAGTTTGCCGCAGGACAGCATATATGCACTTATGCTCCCATCGGCTACAAGAAGCACAGTGAAGTAAAAAATCTTTTGGAGATCGACGAGGAAACCCGTTGGATTGTAGAAAAGATATTTGACCTTGCTTGCCGAGGTGCGGGAGCCGCCAAGATCACAAACATTCTCATTGATGAACAGATACCCACGGCAGGCTGGCTCAACTACACGCGATACGGAAAATTCGCTCACATCTATGCAGAAGCACCCGAAGAAAAACGCTACGCATGGACGATCTCGCAGGTCAAGTGTATTCTCAAAGATGAAATCTACATCGGCAATTCCGTTCACGGCAAGCAAACGAATATCTCCTACAAGAACAAAAAGAAGATACGCAAGCCCCAAGAGGAATGGTTCAGAGTGGAAAACACCCACGCTGCCATTATCTCAAAGGATGTGTTCGATCAAGTGCAGGAGCAGATCGCAAGCCGCCGCAGAAAGCAACAGGACGGCACAACACAGATATTCGCAGGACTTCTCAAATGCGCCGATTGCGGATGGGCTATGAGTTTCGGAACGAACAAGCAGAACACCAAGCCGTACAGTTATTTCAACTGTACTTCTTATCGTCAGTTCGGCAAAAAACACGCCACTTGCACCGCACACTATATCCGCTACGATACGCTTTATACCTATGTTCACGCAAGACTGATGTATTGGTGGCAACAAGCACAAGCGGATGAAGCCAAGCTGACCGAGAGAATACTCAAAGCCGGAGACAGGGAGAATGACGCGCAAACAAAAGCTCGTACCGCTTCGCTCACAAGAGCCGAGAAGCGCAAGGAAGAACTTGACCGTCTGTTTTCCAAGCTATACGAAGATTGGGCATCAGAACGTATCACGGAGTACAATTTCAATACGCTGTCAAAGAAGTATCAGACCGAGCAGGAGGAATTGCTCGTGAAGATAGACAAGCTGACAGCGGAACTGTCTGCCGAACAGCAAAGCGTAATCGATGCTGAAAAGTGGATAGCGAGCATCAAGAAATGCGCTCGTCCCACCGAGCTTACCGCCGACTTGCTCAACTCTCTGATCGAAAAAATCGTGATACACGAGGGCAAGGACAGCCAAAACGGTATGAAAGCACAGCCGATTGAAATCTACTACCGCTTTATCGGCAAAATTGATTGAAAAATGGAATATGAGTGTCTATGAAACAAGAAATAGGCACTCATACAGAAGAAATATCTTTAACTATGTGAAACCGGCGAAGGCTTTCCCGACATTACGCTCTTGCCGCGCATTGCATTTTATTTTGACATAACGGTGGATGAGCTTTTGTGCGTGGATCAGGTAAGAGTAGAAGAAGCAATTGCTGAATATGAACGGCAAGCCGCCATTTATCAAAATAACGGTGAGAACGAAAAGAACCTTGAATTATGGGAACAGGCGTATGCGGAATTTCCGAACGATTGCCGCGTGATCGAAGGATTGATGTTTGCGATAAACAGAGAGGCGATCTATCCGTGTCCAAAGGACAAAGCAGAACGTATTATTTCACTCGGAGAGAAGCTTTTACAGAAAACCACAGACGCAAGGCAAAGAGAAAACGCACTTCAGTGCCTTTGTTACACTTATGATGGCATTGACAAGGAAAAAGCTCTTTATTATGCAGATATGTGCGGCGGTTTTTATGTGACAAGGGAGGAACTCCGGACGACTATTTTAGACGGCGAAGATGGGGTCAAGGCGTGCCAAAGCTATATAGACTCTCTTATCCACACAGCAGCAATGACTGCTTTGAGCATGACATCAAAAATTTCTTTTTCACATGAAGAAAAAATCGAGGCATTTCGGTTTGCCATTGACATTATGGAGCGTTTGTATGCAGACGGAAACGTGGGATTTTATGCGTTTGACCTGTCGCATTTTTACTCTAAGATAGCTTTTGAGTACGCACAAATGCACGATTTGCAAAAAACGCTTGACGCTTTGGCAGAGAGCTGTCGCTATGCGGTTATTGAAGCTAATCTGAAGGATATGGATTATACAGCACCTATGGTGAATAGATTGAAGTACAAAAAAGCAAATACGGCCAAGAATTATAAGGGGAACGCCTGCAATCTCAAATTAAAAGCATTTGAGAACAGAGAATTTGATTTTGTCAGAGAGGAAGATGCGTTTAAGAAACTAATCGTAATGCTGGAACAAAACGCAGAGTAAATTTTGCTTCGCAGTAGTCAAAGAAAAAGCCTTCCGAAAAAAGAAAGCGGCTTATGCTGTAAATGCGGCACAAGCCGCGTTTCTGCCGTCATGGAAATTTGCTGAAGTGGTGGATAACAGCCGATTATAAGCAGAAAATCAGCCGAAAGTAGGGCGAAAACCCTCATTTTCGGCTGATTTTTGGTCGGAGTGACAGGATTCGAACCTGCGGCATCTTGGTCCCAAACCAAGCGCGCTACCAACTGCGCTACACCCCGTTATTTAAATTACTAATATAGTATATCACAATGCATGTTTTTTGTCAACTAAATATATGCAATTACATATAAAGAATATTTGACTATTTGCAAAAAGCTATCCCCTTTTTTATTTTAAATATAAAAAAGGGGAAATATTTTTTAAATGAATATTAAATTTAAATATGAGATTACAGATCATCAGCGTCCTGTATTGGCTGCTCATATTTCGGGTCAGCGATTCCGGTATAACTACCGTTTGGATCTGTAATAATAGAGCTATTTTCTTCAGTATATTTTCCTGTAATCATATTTGTAATATTTTTTCCGGAAGTGATTTTATATTTTTTATTAAAATATTTTTTCTCACACATAATATCACCCTTTCTGATATTATGATTTCAAGATAAGATAATTATATACTAAAAAGCAGCGATTTTTTTATCGCTGCTTTTTTACATTTACTATATTTTATTTTAGATATTATGTCGCGTCTGTATTTGATGTTTCTAACGCTGCAGCTTCTTCTGCTGCCTTTTTAGCAGCTTCTTCGGCTTCTCTTTCCTCATCGTGCATCAAGAATACGATAACAGGATTTTCCTCTTTCATAACATCAACAAGTAGAGAAACGGCACCGCCGTCAAATTTTTCATTTTTGCCGAACATATATCCGAGTGAACGGTCATAATACTGTACATAAGTATTGTTTTTAAAGATAATCTTTCTGTCGCCGCCTTCATTATAGCGAACAATATTACCCTTTGAATATGCAAATATATTATTTTCGACCACATAGTTTGTAACGTCATCTACTATTTGAAAACTATTATGCAGAGCTCCTCCGCTTTCACGTCCTACGCTTCCCCAGCCGTAGCAGCCGTAAAGCGTCATATTGTCATGAACATGAACATTTGCGAGCAGGCTTCCCGGCTCCTTGCCTCTGTTATAATATTCGATTGACCAGTGGCAAAGTTCTACGATATTGCCTCTGTACTCTATGTTTTCCATTTTTATTATTTGGTCATTAGTAGAGAATTGATGTGTAATTCCTGTATCATATATCTGATAAATCCAGTTATCATATACATAGTATCCATTGCAGCCGCCATAAACTTCAACTGCATTTCCGTAGCGTGTCACATTTGCTCCGTTGTAGCCCTTTAATATTGATCCTCCGATCCAAGCAAAAATACAATTTTGAACGGTACGGTTTTCTACTGTTCCGCTGCCTACACCGTGTGAACCACCGAAAATTATTGTGAGATTATCTACAGTTACATCCTTGTTGCTGCCCTGAAAAATATTTCCACCTTCGCATATTTCTATTGAATCAAATCTATCTCCGGGATTTCCGTTTTCACAGTACAAATAGAGTTCGTTACTGTTAAGATCACTTGCAAATTCAAGATCTTCATCAAGGTCTTTATATGATTCAAACTCATTTACTCCTACTACCTGCAGCTGTCCGATTGTCTCCTCATAATTTCCTATCTCTCCGGAATAGTTAAAGACAATATTACCGACATTTTCAAGAGAATATGAACACTTGTATACGTTTTCAACATCTGTTTCATTCCAAAGGCCTGGGTCGGCAAAATTTCTTTTTGAGCCGTTTATAATAGGCTTTTCTCCCTCACCGTATGATGAATATGTAACACCATCTGAAAGTTTTATTTTACCGCGGAACTCATCTCCTCTGTTAAATAAAACTATATCGCCTGGATTTAGCTTAAGTATGTTAAGTTTTTCTATCGAACTAAAAGGAGTTTCTTCTGAAAGACCGTCATTGCTGTCAGAACCGTCATTAGAAAAGTAATATATTTTTCCTGCAAAATTTTCTCCCGGATTTGTGTATCCGTTAGGGGTATTTTTAATATAATCTCTTCTTTCTGCCGCTTTTTGATCTATTTCAGAAAGAAATTCTTTATCATCTACTTTTATATACTTGCTTTCGTTGATAAGAGAGGATGATTCAATTGTATATTCTATATTTTCAGATATTTCTTCCGGATTAAAATATGTGTTGACAAATTTTTCCGCATCCTGTTTTGCATCGACAAGTATTCCGGATAGAAGTACTATGTTGCCGTTTTCAGCCAAAAGACGCGATTCAAGTGCTGCAAGCTCGTTGCCCTCTGTGACATATTCGGTTTGATCAGCATTAAAAATGATTTTGTGATCGGCGGAATTTACGTCTTTTGCAGTTTGTACGGAATATCCATAATTATCATATATAAAATCTTTAACAGCGTCTGCATATTCTTTAAATTCATCATTTGAATAGCACACAGCATATTCTGACGCGTCAATTCCGTTAATAGTAAATTTATCTATCGGATAGTCAAACGCTATTACTTTAGATTCTCCGTTATCCAATGAAACGGAACACTTTTCTGGATCAATATAATTTTCAATAAAATAATCTACAGCAAGACCGACGTTGCTGTCATCCTTAGCTAATATAGCGATTCTTGTACCCGATTGAAGTATTGCAAAATCTTTTGCTTTGTTAAGTTCTTTGTCTGCAATATCCGATTCTTCTCGATTTGTATGACCTATCAAAATTTCATAATCTTGTCTTTGAAATTCCGGATGACCTTCCTTTTCAAAGTCGGATTTTACTTCAAGTTCTACACCTGTATCTTCCAATATCCTGTTTTTCAGATTCATACATGCATCAAGTACTGCACCGGACGCATTTTCCTTTCTAACTATATTAAAATTAGAAGTTCCGTCAGGCAATATGACATTGAATTTTGTTTCATCAATATCATATACATATTCTTTCTTTTCTACATCCCCGTTTGTATCATCTGATTTTTTTTCACATGATAACATGGAAGTTGAAATAAATAACGCGGAAAGCAGGAAACATAAAATTTTCTTTCTCATAGTTACTCCCTTTCGTGTTTTTGTGTAAATATATAGCATGTCGGCAATTTGCCGCTATATATTAAGTTTTGACAGCAGCTTTTTCACTATTAAAGCAACTGCAGATCTTATTTTTCTAAAAACATATCGTATCGGAAATAGTCTGCATCGAAAAAACACATAAAACTTATAAAGAATTGAAGTCTTTACATTTATTTCTGAACTGCCTCGTATTATTTTTGAAACCACAGCTATTATATTTTCATCTTTTATGCCTTTTTCCGTTTCAAGCTGATTATCTCCGCGCAGATAGTAACAGCCCTGTTTGCATTTTACAACTCTATGCAAGACAAATTGACCATTATGGCGTTTGTACAGTGGAATGTCGTATTTTTTCAGTCGTCCCTCCGGCTTTCTAAGAACTACGGTATCTTTTCTGTTTCTCAAAAGAGGCATCATACTGATCCCTGCGGTTATAAGACGAAATTCTCCGCCATTTTCTATAGATTTCAGTATAAGATCTTCCATATCCGAAAGTGGCGCGACAAATCTTTTTTTCTTATCGTCCGAAAAATTATTCAATTACTCCGGCACTCCTTGCTTTTGCCAAAAATGCAGCAATATCTTTTTTGGCAGTCTGCTCATCTATATCGTACTTTTCAAGCATGGCATCAAGAAGTTCTTTTTCTGTGGTATCTTTTTCGAGAAGCGACCAAAGAAAAGCACCAGTACCATTGAGAGTTATCATAGCATTGAAATTAACTGAAGCTTCCCCTACTGCTACTACAACATCGACACCACCGACATTTTTTTTAATAAATCCGTCTTTGATTTTCATTAGTAAATATCTCCTTTTTGTATCTTAAATTTCTTTTCCGCTCATTGCCTCATATGAAGTTACAACAGCGTCATCACTTATATTGCAGTAAAGATGATATACCGGTACTGTACTGAGAATTTTGTCAATTATGTAGAGCGTTTTTACCATAGCTTCAGGATCTGAAGGTCTGTACATCTGATTCAAGATTTTTGGCAAGGCGTCCTTTGTATTTATTTCTATTATTTTATTTTCTTTTCCTCTATCAAGTATACATATGCCTTTTACAGGGACGCAAATATTACTGTTCAAGTTTGTTTTACCGGAAAAAGGTGTTCCGCAGGCATATATTTTGTCCTCAACGATTCTAAGTACAGGTTTGTCATCGTTTATAAAAACCGCCCTGTCTCCAAAATGTTTTTTCCATAATTCTGCGTGTGTGCTTTTACCGGTGCCGCACGGTGCCGAAAATAAATATCCTTCACCGTCTACCGCAATGCATGAAGAATGAAGCATTATCCCATTAAAAAAAGGAATCTTTCTGTAAAAACCAAACCCGTACCATAGATATTCGCAGTCGCTTAATGTAAGATGAGGATTGTTTTTTTGCTTTTCATTTAAAAAGGTGTCTGACAAGGATATATGTATGTCTGCCGACGCACCGCTGCATGTTATATATGGGGCACTCTGCTGCTTTAAAGTTTCATACTTAGGCTCCATTTCAACGACAACTCCAGCTATTTTATATTTACTCATTTTTTCCTCGCTTTTTTAACTATATCGTCTTTTGATTTTGAACATGATTTTAATAATTGCAATCAGCGCGGCTCCGGCAAAAAATCCACCGGCAGTATCTATAAGAACATCGGTAAATCTGCATGCACGTCCTGGAGAAAACAGCTGTACAAACTCATCTATACACCCCACAACAAAAGCGGTTCCTGACGATGCAAAAAAACAAAACTTTTTTTCAAAACACACAATATAAAAAAACATAAAAACAAACACAGACAACAACGCATATTCCGAAAAATGAGCAGCTTTTCGTATGACATGATTAATTTGACCAAGAAAAGATTCACTTTGCAAATCATAATCAAGGTGCATTATCTTTTCAACTACTATCTTTACATAATATCCGCTTTGCTCGTCTGAATTTTCAGAATTTTTCAGAGAATTCGATATTATAAAAGTAATTTGAAATACAATAGCCGCCGCAAATATAAATGCGGCAATAATTCTAATTTTACTATTTTTTTTGCCTGTGATTTGAAACAACTTACATTGACTGTTAATAATTTGTTTTTCAGAATTATTTATTTTTCCGTTTAAGCTAAACCGAGTATATCGCAATTCATAATCCTTTCAAACTCATTGCTGTCAATCATTTTTGACAGCTTTTTTATGCCTTTTGCTGAATCTTGTACACGAAAATCTATACGATGCGCATCCGTGCCCAGAACAATATTTGCTCCGAATTTGTAAAGTTTCATAAATAATCTGCGTTGTCTAAAACTTGCAAGTGAAAACGCGCTGATCTGAAATACTATTCCTTCTGCTGAAAGTATATCATTATATCCGTCATCATCAAAAAATCTGTCATACCTTTCTATATGAGCCAGAACGGGGTAAAGTCCGTGATACATCTTTATACTATATAATTCTTCTGAAATTTTCTGATTATATTTTTTCATGGGAAGTTCTATCAAAATTTTATTAGTGCCTGGTATAGCAAGTTTTTTAAGATCGCATGCTCTTGTTAATCCGGATTCCAGAGCCACTTCAGCGCTTGGAAGCACAGAAAGCCCTTTCGGAAAGTTAACACTTTTAAACGCCTCAGTTCGGCGCCTGATAAAGCTGTCTGCCGTCTCTTTATAAAAATAGTAGTGAGGTGTCGCGATTATGCGGGCAAATCCCATTGAAATAAGTTTCTGAGCGAGTTTTTCTGAATCTTCAACTGTTTTTGGCCCATCATCTATACCAGGTAAAATATGGCAGTGAGCATCTGTATAAGATCCTTGAAAAACACGGGATTTATTCATCTGGCACAATCTCCTTTTTGGTCTTACCTTATTTATCTGTTATTTTATTACAATATGAATATCCGTATCCGTTGTGCTTTCCAATCATGCGCAAATCATCACCTTTTTTTGATCCTACTATTACGGCACCTATTACAGGAAATTTAGCAAGATTGAGAGCATTCAGCACCTTGTCAAAGTCGTTGTAAGTAGTTTTTTTATATCTGCATGAGATCAGCATTCCTGCAGCAACACGTGAAAGCATAAGCGCATCTGAAACTACTAATATCGGAGGCGTATCTATAATAATATAATCGTAGATTTTTTCAAGCGTGCTTATAAGCTCGGCAACAGCCGCTGAACCTAAAAGCTCAGAAGGATTGGGTGGAATTGTTCCGGCAGGTAAAAAGTCAAGATTGAGACCTCCTATACCTATTATGGCATTATCAACTGAGGAGCTTAAAATAACATCCGACAAACCTCTTTCATTATGAACGCCGAAGATTCTGTGAAGATTAGGTCTTCTAAGATCGGCATCTATAACAAGTACTTTTTGCTTAAGTTTAGCTAGTGATATTGCAAGATTAGCACTTACGGTAGATTTGCATTCAGATGGATGTGCGCTCGACACTATTATTGCCTTTTTACTTGAGCACAGTGCTGCAAGCGAAAACATCACGTTTGTTCTTAGTTGATTATATGATTCCACATAATCAAAACTTGATTCTGACGAAATTTTATATGAGCTGCTTGATAAAACAGCATGTGTTTTTTTAACTGCGTTTTTCAATTCTGTATCCTCCCTTTGAACTCGATGAAGGATCCGGAATATTTGCTAAAACAGGCACGTTGAATCTTTTTGCAAATTCATCTTCATCTGTTATTTTATTGCTTATGAAATATAAAAATAAGGAAATTGCAACACCTATAAAAGCGCCTCCTATCAAACCTAAAATGGTGGCACGCAGAGGATCTTTAGTTATCTCACGCTCTATTTTTCCATTTCCAGCGGCATTAACAGATTTTATTTCGGCATACTCCAAATCATCATTAGACGCCGGTATCAAATATTCGTCGATCGCATCAGAAATTATATTAGATAAATATTTATCTGAAGTTGTTACATGGATTTGCATAATCCCTGTTTCTGAACGCTGTTCAATACTTATACATGAGCCTAAATATTTATATGAAATATTTTGATTGTAATTTTCTGAAATATACTGAGAGAAATTTGACATAACCTGAGGAAGATTAATATATTCCTTATATGTTGCGACAAGTTCCTGCGAAACTCTAAGATCGGATTCAGAAGCCTGTCTACTTGCTTCATCGTTAGAATAGGAAATGCTGTTATTTATTACATATGCCCGTGAGCACTGATATGTCTGTTTTGCAAAAAAAGCAGTATAGCAGTAAAGTACAACTGCGCCCACAACAGCAAAAGTGAGAATCATTTTCCACTTTTTGAGCAAGATAGAAAAATCAAAAGTATTACTTGAATTCATTTAAACCTCCATGTACAAGCTTTATACAATCAATATATATTTTACAATTTTTATACATAAAAGTCAAGTGATTTTATCTAATTGCATAAAAATGTGTTAATTGTCAAATTAAATAAAAAATTATATTTTAAATACTATGCGATGCGCAAACTTAAACTGTCTTGTCAACATAAATAATTAGACATAATCTTTTTTACTTTTTTAGAAAAAAATCAATAAATGCATTCCAGTCATATCTGCTTAAAAAGTGTACTCCGCTCCTTATATGATATCCGATATTAGATCCGCAAATAATGTCCCCTGGCTTAGGTATACTGTCAATATATGGGAAAGCGTCTTTACCATACAGTCTCCAAAATTGTCCGGCTTCTATGCAGGAAATATATTCAGACAAAGGATCTGCCCAAAAATCTTCTGCAGCACTCGCAACATAAACCTTGCGCGGAGCTGTCGCTGCAAGTAGAAAATGCTGATCACACGGCATTTTTTCTTCATTTTCTGCATATGAAACATAATTTTTGCAAAACCAATACGGAAAAGCATCTGTAATATTTTTTACAGTTTCACCTTTTTTGCCTCTGGACACGGCAGCTCCTGCACATCCGGAATTATTAGAAAAAACATATTTAAAGCGCTCATCGCATGCAGATGCAAGTAAAGCTGATTTTCCTAACCTTGAATGTCCTGCTACTGCCGTTTTCTCTCTGTCTATATCTTCACAATTTATTGCGTAGTCGAGAACTCTCGACGCACAGTATGCCCACATTGCAATTTTTCCGCAGTCCGATCCGCTTTTTCTTATGCCGTCTTTATAAATTTTACCTGAAATTCCGCTGAAAAAATCATTGTCATCGCTTGTTATATCTGTTGTATAACAAAAAACTCCAAAGCCTATTCCTCTATCTATAAGCTCCTCTGACGGGATGTACTCGTCAGGAAGAGTTCCTCGAAAGTTAGCAATAACTGCAAAAGGAGCTTTTTTTACTGCTTTCGGCATCATTATTTTTACAGGAAACGAAAATTCGGAATCGTTTATCGGAAAAGTTATTCTTATCTCTTTATAAATCGCTTTGCCTGCACAGCAGCGAGTGTCGTCAGTTTTTTCTATGTAAAAATCTATTTTGTCTGGAGCATCCGGAACGTAACCGTAAACATTTTTCTGTAGTATTTCAAGCATTTCCATGCGTCTTTTACTAACATTATCCGAATTTACGTCCGTGCCGTCTGAAAATTTAAAGAGATCAGGTAGCTTTCTTGCTTCTATTTCATTTTTTATATCAAAATACACTTTTTTCTCCTAATCTTTTTATTAAATTTAATATATTAAAATAGTACCATAAATATAGAGTTTATTCAAGACGAAAAAAGGATTATTTTGTTTCTTTTTCAGACATACACCTTAACATTAATACATGCAGATAAAATTTAGCACTATTTGCAATATAAATAATATTTTTTACACTGTACATTGCAAATTATTTCAATATAATATAGATAGAGTTAGAAATATATAAGTATTCATATATTATATTTGCATAAACAAAAGATTAAGATTAAGATTAATAATAAAAATCGGAGGTACATTATGAAAAAGCTAAATCCCGCCGAACTTAAAATGGATTCTCTTGCGGTACATGGAAACGCCGGACATGACTCTCACGCGCATGCTGTTAGTTTCCCAATTTATCAAACATCTACATATATAAATACAAATTTTGGTCATGAGATCGATTTTTCATATTCTCGCTGTGCAAACCCGACCCGAGACGAGCTTGAAAAAACAGTTGCTCTTCTTGAGGGGGCAAAATATGGATTTGCATTTGCCAGTGGTCTTGCCGCAGAAACTGCACTATTTTCTATGCTTTGTACGGGAGATCATGTCGTTATAGGTGACGATATATACGGGGGCACATACCGTCTTTCACGCAACACTTTTCCGCGATATGGTGTTGAATTTACAGCGGTTGATTTCTCATATCCGGAAAAAGTTGAAGCAGCAATAAAGCCAAATACGAAATTTTTGTATGTCGAGACCCCTACAAATCCGATGATGAAGGTATGTGATATCAGCGCAGTAGCACAAATTGCAAAGGCACACGGTGTCAAACTTGTCGTGGACAACACATTTATGTCACCGGTATTTCAGAAGCCGCTTGCTCTTGGAGCTGACGTCGTTATTCACAGCGGTACAAAATATATTGCAGGTCATAACGATACCATGGCAGGATTTCTCCTTACATCTGATGAGCAGATAAAGGACGCCGTGACTTTTAACCGCAACACTGAAGGAGCAGCTCTTGGACCGTTTGACTCCTGGCTGGTTTTAAGAGGTATAAAAACGCTTACTTTACGGATGAAAAAACACGAAGAGAATGCAATAGCCGTAGCTAACTGGCTTACAAAATGTAAGGCTGTGGATGAAGTGTTTTTTGTAGGACTTGATTCTCATCCAGCAAAAAATATTGTAGACAAACAGTGCACAGGTTACGGAGGTATGATATCGTTTACTTTAAAAGATGTATCTATGGTACGTCATGCACTTTGCGACTACAGTATGATCATGTTTGCAGAGAGTCTCGGAGGCGTGCAAACGCTTATAACCTACCCTCTTACTCAGACACATGCTTCTATTCCGAAAGAAGTGCGTGAGAGCATTGGAATTACAGACAGACTGCTCAGACTTTCTGTAGGTATTGAAGACAAAGATGATATAATAAATGATCTCGCCTCTGTACTTGGCGAGTAAAGAGACGCGTTTTTTGATTTTTCCTGATTTACTCATAAACAAGAAAGGAAAATATAAAAATGAACAATCGGATACATTTTACAAAAATGCAAGCTTACGGAAATGACTATGTATATATTGAAACACTCACGCAGGAGCTTACGAATTTAGGTAAGCTTGCACAATTTGTATCAAAAAGGCATTTCGGAATTTGTTCCGACGGAATGATACTTATATGTCCATCTGATACTGCTGATTTTCGTATGCGTGTATTTAATCCTGACGGAACTGAAGCTGAGATGTGCGGAAATGCTGTCAGAAGCGTAGGAATGTTCGTGTTTGAAAAAGGATTTACGGATAAGACTGAAATAACGGTGGAGACGCTGGGAGGAATAAAAAAAATACATCTTGAGCTTACAAAAGGGCGCGTTTCAAATATTACCGCAAACATCGGTGAGCCAATTCTTGAAGCCTCTAAAGTTCCTGCAGTCACAAAATCAGAACGCTTTATTGACAAAACGGTTGTTCTTGATGGCAGAAAATTCTGCACAACCGCTATATCTCTTGGAAATCCACACTGTGTCAGCTTTATCGACGATTTAGATGTTATAGATTTGGAAAAATACGGACCTCTTATGGAAAATAATGCTCTGTTTCCAAACCGTATCAATGCTGAATTTTGCCAGGTAATTGACCGTAATCATCTTCGGCTGCGAACCTGGGAGCGCGGAACCGGAGAGACGCTTGCGTGTGCTACAGGATGTGCTACTTGTGCAGTAGGCGGTATTTTGACCGGAAGATGTGACAGAAAAGTACAGGTCGAACAGATAGGCGGAATTACTGAAACTGAATGGAGCAGTCATGACAACTGTATTTACATTACGGCGCCTTCAAAAATAGTATTTGACGGAGAACTTTATGTTCCGGAAGACTTTACCGGTGAAAGCTGAGAGTATAGAGTATAATTTATTTTTTGTTATTAAAAGTATAAAAAAACATGAGGGGGATTTTCTCACCCTCATGTTCTTTTATGCTTTATCTACTAAACGCAAAAATCGATCAATCTCGCCTTTTGTATTCATGTGCCCGAATGATATTCTTACTGCGCCGTTCAGTCCGCTGCCGACAGCTTCATGTGCTGTCGGAGCGCAGTGAAGACCGCTTCTTGTGCATATGCCGTTATCGGCAAGATATGATGCTAAAACATTCGGCTCGATACCTTTTTTGTTAAAAAGAATAACCGGAGCTTTTATGTCGTAATTTCCATACAAAACGGTATTTTTACATGACATTAAACCTTCAGATGCATACCGTGACAGATGCAGCGTTCTTCCAAAGATCGCCTCGGGAGTTTCTTTTATTACATATTTGATCCCTTCGCACAGGCCGCAGATTCCAGGAGTATTCAGCGTGCCGGCCTCAAGTCTTTCAGGAAGTACATTTCCCATATCTCTTTCTTCTGAATTTAATCCGTTTCCACCTTCAGCAAAACTTTCCGGTTCAACTCGCTCAGAACATATCATAATGCCTGTTCCCTGGGGACCGTACAATCCTTTGTGCCCTGCAAGGCAAAGAACATCAGCTCCCGATCGCTCAAAATCTAACGGAAAAACTCCGCCTGCCTGCGCTCCGTCAACTATAAGCTTTATACCTTTTGCTCTACATACTGCCGCTATTTTTTCAATGGGAAGCATTTTCCCGCACACATTGGAAGCAGCTGTTACTACGGCTAAACGTGTATTTTCCCGTATAGCACGGCGAAAACAGAAAACGGTCTCGTCATCCTCCGCGTCCGTTGCGTTAAACATACTGTATGTTATATTCTTTTCCCGCGGATCTGTCAACTTATGCAGTGGACGAATTACCGAATTATGCTCGAGATTGGATATAACGACATGGTCTCCTCTTTTCACAAGACCCTTAATTGCCATATTTAACGCATAGGTGGTATTTTGAGTAAATATCACTCGTTCCGGCATTGAAAACGAAAACAGCCTGCATACGGCTTCTCTGCATTCAAAAATTGCCTGTGATGCACGCACAGACAAAATATGCCCGCTTCTACCGGGATTACCACCTTTTTCAGAAATTGCCGATGCCATTGCTGTCATGACCTGCGGCGGTTTCGGCCAGCTTGTAGCCGCATGATCAAAATATATTAACTTTTCCATATGGCCTTCCAGACTGTTAGATTATATTATTTCAATTATTCGTATTTTTTCTCTTTTCATTATTGCCGCTGCTTCCGGTAGTTTTGATTTATCTACACGCAATCCGTATCCGCAGCCCTTCAACGTCTGGCTTTTATTTAATTTTTCGAGGCGTGTTCCTATTCCTTCGCGGGCAAGTATTCCCTGCGCTTTGAGAGCATAGGTCACGGAACTCATAACCATTATGCTATATATCATCACTGTTTTCCTTTCGGGATTATTTAATAGGCATCGCCGCAGCTAACTTTCTGTCATCTGCAGAAGTGATGCCTAAACATTTTTTCATACACAATCTTTATATGATTGCACAATTATACTTCCACTGTTCATTATACGCTGTCCTTAATAAAAAGTGAATGTTTTATTTAACTATATCCGTATTGACAAAATAGTAAAACTGATATAAAATATACCGTGTATTAAGTATTATAGGAGTATTATATATGTCAAACGGAAAAAAACCGGTCTTGTACTCGTGCCGCGCATGCGGATCCAAGTTTTCGCCTCAGTCTACCGGTGGTATTTGTCCTTATTGTCACAGTGCGAATCCTGCTCTTGTCGAACTTCAAAGAAAAAACTTCAAGCGCCAGCAAATTCGCAAAAAGCAACTTAGAAAAGCTGCTTTTCGCTTATCTGTCGCTTTACTTATTTTAATTATACTTATTATTTCGGCCGTATCTATAATTTCACATATAATACGAGGCAGTGAAACACTGGTTTATGCTACTGAAAATATAGGTACTTCACCTGTTTTTTATACAGATTCTGACGGCCTTGTTTATTACTGCGAAAATAACAATCCTTTTTTATTAGGAAAGGGATCTATTATTGATTTTTCATATTCAGAGAAAAACAAGGTCGCTTACGCAGTATTTAACGGTACTACAAACCTTGATTCTCTGACTTCCTCAGTTATGCTTCTTAAAATAACAGACTCAGGGAAAAAAATTGATACTGTGGCTGAATCTGCCTATGGTACAATAAACTTTAAGTCCGGAGGCAACTGTGAGTATATTTATTATATTATAAATGAATCATTGAGCAACTATCAATCGTCTGCCAGACTTTATCTTTACCAAACTTCCGGCGGAGATCCTAAAAAGATTGCAGAATATTCAAACTCGGGTTTTTATGACAATTTCCGAGTATCTTTAAACGGTAGATATTTGCTTTATAAGGCTGAAGACGGCGATGGTACAAAGCTTATGCGATATTCGGTTAAGAGCGGAGAAAATGAAGCTTTAGGAATAAAAAATGCCGAACCTATCACAATTGACAATAAAGGTATATATTATTCTTATATACGCAAAAATGAAGATGGTCTTGCAGATTTCTACATCGAATCCGGTGTAAGCGACAGGGAAAAAACTGCTTTAGACAAAGCTTTTGCCGACCGAATTCTGGTATCAAACGATGCTCGGAGTTTTGTAATAGAAACAGGAAATATTACTACAGTAAAAACTGTTGGAACAGAACCTTGTGTTATTGCAGCAAAAACTGGAAGCGGAATAGGAATACAGATATTAAAAGCTTTGTCAGAGACGGATTCTTCAGAACTTATTAGCTCAAGCGTATATGCAATTGAGTATTGCGAAAACAGTGGATTTTTACCTTATTATTATATGACTGAAAACGATGATGGTACACAAACTCTTATGAGTTGCAGCAAAAATGGTGAAAAAAACTCTTTAACCGAAAGTACTTTTTCTGATTTTTGTACAAACGGTTCTGAGGCTGCGTTTATTTCAGATAATTCATTATACACAATGCAGATAGACGCTAAAAATACTGCTACAACGCTTGTATCGGAAAATTTTGAGTCATATAAACTCTCATCAATGTCAGATGACGGAAAATATATTTTTTTCACAGATTCTGACGGAAATCTTTACAGGATTCCTTTTAAGTACAATGGTGCCAACTGGACTAAAGTCGCAGTTGATGCTGTCTCATATGTAAGTTCTGACGACGGACACAGCGGAGCATATATTTCTGGCGCCTCACTATACTTTATCAGAGATTCCAAGCAGGAAAAAATATCCGACGGAGTTAATACAAATAAAATCTATGTTATGAACGACGCCGGATTGCTATACTATCTTGCTTCTTCAGACACAAGCAAGGCGGATAATGCTTACTCTCTTTACTTCTTTGACGGAAAAAACAATGCTTTGATTCAGGATAACATAGTAGATATATCTGCATTTCCCTATTTCTCTTTATTGTTCGAAGATATTCCTTTCAGTACTTATGCAGATTCTCCGTCTGATTTGCCTGAAGAAAAAAACCAAAACGACGGTGAAAATAACAATACCGATTCTGAAAATAGTCAAATTTAATTTTGGGTGGTAAAAATGGACAGAATAAGCAAAGAAAATTATTATCTTGATATTGCACTTACAGTGGCTTCCAGATCGACGTGCTTGAGAAAAAAATACGGCGCTATAATAGTGAAAAACGATGTTATAATTTCTACCGGCTACAACGGGGCTCCTCGAGGCAGGAAAAATTGTTCCGATATTGCGTTCTGTATGAGGGACAAGCTTAATATTCCACGCGGTGAAAGATATGAAATGTGCCGTTCCGTGCATGCTGAACAAAATGCGGTTATTGCTGCGCCGCGAGATCAGATGATTGGTTCTACATTATATCTCGCTTGCTTGGACGCTAAAACCGGTGATCTCGTTCCTGACACTTGCTGCTGTCAGATGTGCAAAAGACTCGTTATCAATTCTGGAATAGAAAAAGTTGTTATAAGAAACACGCGGGATAAATACACAACAATATGTGTGGATTCATGGATTGATAACGACGACAGCCTTGACGGCAGTTTTGGATATTAATTTGGCAGATTTTATTTTATAAAAGGATATCTAATGAAAAACATACTTTTTGTTTGTACCGGAAATACTTGCCGAAGCCCTATGGCTGAAGCTATTTTCAATCATTTGGCGCCTGAAGGATATTCAGCGTTTTCTGCTGGCATTTACGCTTCTGATGGGAAAGCAATTTCCGAGAATTCAATTGCTGCCTTGGCTGAGATAGGGATATCTGCATCACACACATCCGTAAAAATCAATGAACAACTTATGTCCAAATACGACTATATTGTAGGTATTACGTCCGAACACGCCAAAATATTGACAGGTTTATATCCTGAGTTTGCAAAAAAAATATATTCCTTTCCTCGTGAAGTGTCCGATCCTTACGGAATGGATCTTGATGCTTACAGAAAATGCCGGGATTTGATATACGATGGTATATGCGATATAATAAAAGAAATATGTAAATGATTATGCCTGATATAATTGAAATTAAAAAAACTGATATTTTGGATGCCCATGATATTGCACAAACAGAGAAAATTTGTTTTGCGGTTCCGTGGTCAGAAAAAAGCATACATGAGTTTCTTGAAAATGAATTTTCTGTTTCATTTTCTGCAGTATGCGGAAATAACATCATCGGATATATTGGAATGTATGTGCTTCAAAGTGAAGGTGAAATTGCAAATATTGCTGTAAATCCAGAATATAGGCGTCGCGGTATAGCATCCATGTTGATAGAGCATATTATCAGATATTGCAGTAAAAATAACATTTCAAAATTAAAACTTGAGGTTCGTGAGTCAAATGCTCCCGCACTTAAACTGTATGAAAAATTCGGATTTTTTCAAGTCGGAACAAGAAAAAATTACTATATAAAACCTAAGGAAAATGCCGTATTGATGGACAAAAACATAAGTGCGGTTTCGGAGAATATTTAAAAAATGAAAATATTAGCAATAGAGTCATCATGCGATGAGACATGCGCGGCAGTCGTATGCGACGGAAGACGTGTATTATCAAATATCGTGGCCTCTCAGGTTAAGACACATGCACTTTATGGCGGAGTTGTTCCTGAAATAGCGTCAAGAGCTCATTCTGAAGCTATTTCAGGTGTAACAATCAAAGCTCTTGAAGCTGCGGGGTGTTTGCTTTCTGATATTGACGCTGTCGCAGTGACTAATACTCCCGGACTTATCGGTGCTCTTCTGGTAGGAGTCAATTTTGCGAAATCGCTTGCTTATGGCATAGGAAAGCCTTTAATACCTGTTCATCATATAAAAGGTCATATTGCTGCCAACTATGCCCATTTTAACGGTGAAAACGGGAAAAATTTTCTTGAGCCCCCTTTTACTGCACTTGTAGTTTCTGGAGGACACACATCTCTTATTAATGTGCATTCTTACACGGATCTAAGTGTGATCGGTGCAACAAGAGATGATGCGGCCGGTGAAAGCTTTGATAAAGTTGCCCGTATACTTGGTCTCCCCTATCCCGGCGGTGCAAAAATGGACGCAGCTGCGAAGAACGGTAATAAAAACGCCTATTTTTTTCCTGAAGCAAAAGTAAAAAACAGTCCCTATGATTTTTCTTTTTCAGGTCTTAAGACCTCTGCGGTAAATCTTATACATAATGCAGAGCAAAAAGGAGAAAAAATAAATATAAATGACATAGCTGCTTCATTTACATCAGCTGTTGTCAATTCTATATCTTCGCGGATTGAGCTGTTTTTCAGCGAAAACAAAAGCGCTTCTTCAAATAAACTTGTTCTTGCCGGCGGTGTTGCCGCAAACAGTCATTTAAGATCGGCTTTGCAAAATTTATGCGATAAATATAGCGTTGATTTTTTTGTTCCTCCATTAAACCTCTGCGGCGACAACGCAGTTATGATCGGATGTCAGGGATATTATGAATATATATCAAAAAATCGCAGTGATTTTTTTGATTTGTCTTTAAATGCTTATGCAACAAGCGAATTTTAAATTTTTTTTGACAGAAAGAGTAAAATGATGAACCAGGAACCTAATTCAAAACAAATTTCAACAGCAGTAATACGCAGACTACCCCGCTATTTCCGTTATTTGCGCGAGCTGATAAGATCCGGTGTATCTCGAATTTCATCAAAAGAGTTATCCGAACGGATGAATGTGACCGCCTCGCAGATAAGGCAAGATCTCAATTGCTTTGGCGGCTTCGGGCAACAGGGCTATGGCTATAATGTAAATCATTTGTACAATAAAATTTCAGCGATTTTAGGTACTGACCGTGGTTATACTGCTGTTATTATTGGAATAGGAAATCTCGGAAAAGCTCTCGCAAATAATCCTCTTTTTGAGAAGAGAGGTGTAACTATAACCGGTCTTTTTGATATCAGCCCTGAGGTTATCGGATCAAATGTGGGCGGTGTTACTGTATCTGATTTTAGTGAAATAGAGGAGTTTTTAAAATCAAACAAAACTGATATTGCCGTATTGACAGTACCTAAAAACCAAGCAAAAGACGTAGCGGAAAAACTTGCTGAATGCGGTATACGCGGATTTTGGAATTTTTCGAATATGGAACTTTCTCTTAAAGAATTCAACGTAAAAATAGAAAATATACATCTTGGAGATACGCTTATGACGCTCTGTTATGAGCTTGCAAAAAGCGATGATGAAAAGAATAAAACTATGTAACTTGCTAATAAAATGATTTATTTCCATGGAAATAAATCATTTTAAAATATAAAAAAATAAACTCTATAAGAGGATTATTCTTCCCTATTATAGAGTTTACAAAATTTTATATAAGTTTATTTATCTGATCCGTTTAAAAAGGCTATAGATCTTTCTACTGCGTCTTTCGCATCGCCCCAAGGTTCATCGTTATATCTATAATCGAACTTTTTGCAAAACCATGATATATCTTCAGACAATTTGTCAAAATATGTAATTTCTATATTGTTCAGCATATTAAGAAACTCAGGATAAAGCTTTTTTGCCATTTTTGCCGAAGCTGCCTTTATAAACTTTGAATAATGCGGAAGGCAAAAATAATTCTGGTTTTCTGTTTTTTTTCTGAATTCTTTGTCTCGTTCCCAAAGTAAAACGGCAGTCTCTACCATTCTTGAAAGCTTTTCATCTATTTTTTTGCAAACATAGCAGCTTTGGCATAGTGTGTCAATGTTTTTTGCGGCAGCTGAACCTGCATCTTTTACAAAAACAGAGTGTTTTATTTCAATGCTTTTTTTTATTGATGCTAAGTGGCTTTCTATCATAAGCCCCATTCCCAGCCTGTTTTTCATATTAAACATTCGATCATTATGTTCTCTGCAAAAACCGAGCTTATTAGTCTGAATGCGTATATCAGGCTCCATCATGGAAGCACCGAGAATCAAATCAAGCTCGTCAGTTTCAAGTTTTTTGTAAAGTCTGCAAAATGGGCATCCGTCATTGCTCTCAAACGCTTCGTTTACAGGTATTGTATATATTTTTTCTTCCATTTATTTTCATTCCTTTTATATTTTATAAATATTATATCAAATATTTCTTCAATAATCAATAGAAACTGTGATATTAATCAAACTGTTTGGAGATAAGGCAAAATGACTGACTTGTGCAATAAAATTTCTGTATCTTTTGAAAACGACTGTATAACATTAAGCGGACTTAGCAATTTTGTGCTTTCCGACATATTTGACTGTGGTCAGTGCTTTCGTTTCAACAAAATGAAAGACGGTTCGTACGGAGGTGTGGCTTACGGAAAATATATAGAACTTTCTCAAGCAGGAAGTTTTGTAAAGATTAAAAACACTGAACCTTGCGACTTTGAAAACATATGGAAAGATTTTTTTGATCTTGATTTTGATTACGAAAAATGCATAAGTGATTTCAATTTTGACAAAACTCTTACAGCTGCGGCAAAATTTGCCGGAGGAATAAGAATTTTGCATCAGGAACATTGGGAAACCTTATGCTCGTTTATAATTTCCCAAAACAACAATATCCCTCGAATAAAAAAGATAATTGAAACTTTATGCCGTACACTTGGAGACGCCGTATTCACAGACGATAACGGAAACACTTATTATTCCTTTCCTACTGCTGAAAAAATACTTGAAGCTGGAGAAAAAACTATTTATGGCTATAAAACAGGCTTCAGGGCCAAATACATAATAGATGCCGCAAAAAAAGTTGTTGATGGAACAGTTAATTTTAAAGAGATAGAAAAAATGGATACGGATGGCGCAATAAAAACACTGTGTTCAATATATGGAGTAGGCCCAAAAGTTGCTTCATGTGTTCTGCTTTTTTCGTTTAGAAAATATGACTGTTTCCCTGTTGATGTTTGGGTAAAAAAAATACTAAAAAAATATTATCCTGAATTTCCTGGAAAAGAATATTTTGGGCAATATGCAGGTATAGCTCAGCAATACCTGTTTTATTACGAGCGCTGTCAAAGCGGCGTATTTTTAAATTAGTCTTTATTTTAAAAGGAAATGACACAAATGAACTCTGAAATTAATTCGAATATTGATAGTGATTCCGTTATTGCATCGCGATGCCCTGAATGCGGAGCGATTATAGCTGAAAGACTTACTAATCTTACACAGACTCCCGGAAGCGAGAATATTATAAAATGCAAGATATGCGGGAAAAGCAGCATGACTATAAGATTTTGCCCAGACGGAAATATACGATTGTCGGTGCCGTGTCTTTTATGCGCTCATCAGCACCCGTATACGCTTAAATCATTTAGCTTTTTAGAGAAAAAACTGTTTATTTTACCCTGCTCTTATTCCGGGCTTGATATTTGTTTTATCGGAAGCGAAAAAAATGTAGATGAAGCGTTAAAACTCAGCGCAAAGCAATTGAAACAGCTTTTTGAAGAGCGTGACAATGAAGAAGTTTCAAAAAATTTTCTTAATGCAGATATAATGCAGGAAGTTATGTATGCAATTGAGGAACTTGCTATAACAAACAGGATAGCGTGTGACTGCGGTGAACCTAATCTTGCTATTGTAGTCGACTATGATAAAGTGTGCGTCTCCTGTAAGGACTGCGGATGTAAAAAGATATTATACGCCGCTGAAAAAGATGACGTAAATGCCGCTTTGGAAATAAAAAAACTTCGTTTAGAAAAAACCTGAAATTACTAAGTAACACTAACGCATGTCCTCTCATAATATGTTATCAGAAGATGTTAAGGGAGGAGGATGGCAATGAGCTGCTTCGGAAACGCTTTTTCGGATGACAACATCTGGATCATTATCCTTATCGCTGTAATTATTCTCTGCTGCCTTTGCGGGGGTTAATTAGCAAAACAAATAAATACAAAAACAAAGTCCACTTTGTGGACTTTGTTTTTGTATTTAAAATAAAAACTGAAATTATGTTTTTTTAAATTTATATTGCAAAAATAAATAATTTTTGATATACTAATTATATTATTGAATTTTCTATAATAATTAAGTGATCAGGTGATAAAAATTGTGTTACAATAAAAAGGAAAAATTAAATGTTTTATATGCTCTTGTAATTCTTGCAGTTATATCAATATGCTCTTTCTGGTTTTCGGGCTGTAAAAAGGACAGCTCGGTTCCAGCTTCTTCAGATGGAGAAAACAATACTATAATTTCAGATTCTGACAATATTGATAAAAATAATGATAATATTTCTAATGATACAGATACAGACAATGAAAATCAGTTGCCTGAATTTACGAATCCTCTAACCGGACTTCCATGCGATGAGGCTACCTTAACAAGACGTCCTATCGCAATTATGATAAATAATATTAAACAGGCAATTCCTCAACACGGAATATCTGAGGCGGACATTATATACGAATGTATTGTCGAGGGCGGAATTACAAGACTAATGGCAATTTACTCTGAATATGATACTTTGCCTCTTATTGGCTCAGTAAGATCATCACGCGATTATTATATCGATATAGCACAGTCTCATGATGCAATCTATGCGCACTGCGGCGGAAGTGAAGATGCATACAACACAATAGCAAGCCGTAATATTGATAATATAGACGGAGTTTTGGGATCTTACACTGAATCTACTATGTACTGGAAAGACAGTGAACGTGTACAAACCATGGGATATGAGCACGCATCCATGACTAACGGAGAAAATATATCTGAAGCTATAAAAAATTTAGGGTTTCGTACAGAAATAACAGAAGGATTTTCTCAGCCCTTAATCTTTAACGAAAGTGATTTAGATATTGATGGAGAACCGGCAAATTCTGTTACCGTAACGTATTCTTTTTATGCCCAATCATTCTTCTTGTATGATACAGAAAAAAAAGAGTATTTAAAAGGTCAATATGGAGACGCTCATATTGATGCTAATACAAATGAAACGCTTACGTTTAAAAATATTATAATTCTCGGTGCTGTATACACAAATACGAACGACTCTTACAATCATTTAAATCTTGATTTTACCGGCTCAGGAAAAGGCTACTATATTTCAAACGGAAAAGCAAAAAATATTGTATGGAAAAAAGCGGACAGGCAATCTCAATACTCGCTTTATGAAGAAGATGGTGTTACTCCGCTTACCGTTAATCCCGGAAAATCTTATATAGGTATATCTAACGGTCTTTCATGCGTTACTTTATCGGATACTTTTGATTACACTATCGAATAAACGAAAGGACTTCAAACAAATATGTATAATTACAAAACTGAGGCTGCGCAGTTTTTATCAAAAAATGCGGATTCTCTAAATGCTTTATCCGTAGATCAGATTTCGGATATGATTGAGATTCCGCCGGATAAAAAAATGGGAGATTTAGCGCTTCCCTGCTTCAAACTGAGCAGGATCTTAAAAAAAGCTCCGCCGGCAATTGCTGATGATCTCAAAAATTCTTTGATTTTAGACAGCGAATTTTCAAAAATATTTAAAAACGTCGAAAGTATATCCGGATACCTTAATTTTTTTATAAATGAGAGCACATACTGCGAAACACTAAAAGACATTCTATCTTCACCAGACACATACGGTTCAAGCAATACAGGTAACGGAAAAACAATAGTTATTGACTATTCTTCTCCTAATATTGCAAAACCTTTTCATATAGGTCATTTGCGCTCTACCGTGATTGGTCAGTCAATAAAAAATATTTTTAAGTTCAGCGGATATAGCTGCATAGGTGTAAATCACCTCGGAGACTGGGGAACTCAATTTGGAAAACTTATCGTAGCGTATAAAAAATGGGGTTCAAAGGAAGATATAGAAAACCGCGGTATAAAAGCACTTACAGATATTTACGTAAAATTTCATAAAGAAGCTGAATCAGATCCAGATCTTGAAAATGAGGCGCGACAGGCTTTTGCAAAGCTCGAAAGACACGACGAAGAATACTTTAATCTTTGGCAATGGTTTGTCGATATAAGTATCAAGGAATTTAAAAAGACTTACCAGCTTATAGGAGCTGATTTTGAATCATGGCTTGGTGAAAGTTTTTATTTTGACAAAACAGAAAGAGTAATAAATGAGCTTAAATCTAAAAATCTTCTGACCTTGGATGATGGCGCTTATATAGTAAAGCTTGACGATTACGGAATGAATCCTTGTCTTATACTTAAATCCGACGGCTCTACAATTTATGCTACGCGTGATATTGCTGCTGCAATATACAGGAAAGAAACATACAATTTTGATAAATGTATTTATGTTACTTCTGCCGGGCAAAGCCTTCATTTCGCGCAATTTTTTAAAGTTATAGACCTAATGGGTTATGAGTGGGCAAAAGATCTTGTTCATGTTCCATTCGGAACTGTAAGCATTGCAGGTGCAAAACTTTCGACTCGTGATGGAAATATAGTGCTACTTGAGGATCTATTTAAAGATGCGATATCTAAAACTCTTGAGATTATAAATGAGAAAAATCCTGATCTTGAAGACAAAGAAAATGTCGCGAAGGCAGTCGGAGTAGGTGCAGTTATTTTCCACGATCTGTCTAACAACCGTATTAAGGATATAAACTTTGTATGGGATGACGTGCTTAGTTTTGAAGGAAATACAGGCCCTTATGTACAGTACACATATGCCAGGTGTGCTGGTATAACAGATAAAGCTGATAGTAAAATAGACTTGAAAAATTTAGTTTTAACTAATGAATTAGAATGTGATCTTTTAAGGACTCTTCACGAATTTCCGGCAAAAGTAGGACAAGCTCGCGATGAACTTGAACCTTCAATAATTACAAGATATCTGCTTGATGTGTGTCAGTCTTTTAATCGTTTTTATCATGACTGTCCAGTGCTGAAAGCAGATGATGCTAATATTCGGAATACCCGCATAGCTCTCGTATCTGCGACTGCTTCTGTTCTTAAAAACGGTCTTTCTCTAATCTGTCTTAAGACACCTAAAAACATATAAAAATTAAGATAAAAAATAATTAAAGGGAGTTTATTTATGTCAGGACATTCAAAATGGAAAAATATAATGCACAAAAAAGAAAAAACCGACCTTCAACGTGCAAAAATATTTACAAAAATCGGTAAAGAAATGACAATTGCCGTACGAGAAGGCGGTCCAGACCCGGCATCTAACTCAAAGCTTAAAGATCTTATAACAAAAGCTAAAAGCAATAATGTACCAAATGATAATATTGAAAGAATTATAAAAAAAGCAGCCGGAGACAGCGATGCAGCAAAATATGAAACGATAAATTATGAAGGTTATGGGCCATCCGGAGTTGCCGTAATCGTTGAAACGACCACAGATAATAGAAATCGAACCGGAGCAGATATGAGACACTATTTTGACAAATTTGGAGGCAATCTTGGTCAGACCGGATGCGTATCTTATTTGTTTGCTGACAAAGGACTAATTGTTATTGAATCAAACGGCATCGATGAGGAAAAATTAATGGAGGATGCTTTGACTGCCGGAGCAGAAGACATTCTTTCTGAGGACGGAGTATTTGAAATATACACCTCCCCTGACGATTTTTCGGCTGCCTGTGACAGCCTTGAGCAAGCCGGATACAAATTTGCATCTGCAGAGCAGACCAAAATACCGTCTAATTATATCACTCTTACAGATGAAGAGGATATCACTAAAATGAACAGGCTACTTGAAATGCTTGATGACAATGATGATGTAATAAATGTATGGCATAACTGGGAGAATTCTGAAGAATAATATTTCATTTAAACTTTTGACACTATGAGGTGATGTTATGAAAAGAATTACAGCGTTTATACTTATTTTAACAACAATGGTTTTTATTTTCACATCATGCGGACAAAAAACCAAAAACGTATCAGTTATTATTGCCGATGAAATATCAACAGAAAATGCTATTGATATATCCGGCAGCGTCAGCGTTACGGAAAATGCCAATGCCGGAGAATGTATACGTCAGCTATGCAATTTAAATGATATTGAAATTGTCGGAGTAGACGAAGGATTTATAACATCTGTCGGAGGCGTTGAAAACGAAGGAGATTATGCTTGGATGTTTTATGTTAATGGCGAGCTTTCAGATGTTGGAGTGTCAGGATATACTCCTGAACCTGACGATGAAATAAAACTTGTATATATAGATTGGTCAGGACTCTTTTCTGAATAAAACTTTCTTTTTATCCTATTTTTTTGCTCTTTAGTTCTCTCAATTATTAAAATATAAGTTTTGTTCCGGATTTTTAATATGTAATTTTTAAAAGAAATGTTATTATCAAGGAGATTTTTGCTCAAAAATCTCCTTGATTTTCTTTTTATATATTATTCTTTCCTTATTCGGAATTATATAACATTGAAATAATTTTTCCGCTGCTGTATAATCAATGCATAGAAAGAAAGGAGGTAACAAAAATGAAAAAAGTTCTTTCTATACTTATTGCTTCCGCATTGGCAACAGCACCGCTTTCATTAAGTGTGAATGCCGACAGCTCAAAAACTTCGTGCGGCATCAGCAACGCGCTTGAAAAAATTTTTTCTATATATGCAAGTGCCGGTAATGACAGTGAAACGGAACAGGAAAATTGTGAAATTTCAAAAATTATCGAAAAACTTTATGAAATCAAAAACATAATAGGCGGAACGCAGAATACAGATCCTGAGTGCCCTGACGGATCATGCGAAGAAGATATGCCGAGTTGGCCTGATAACGAAGATTCAGATACATGTCCAGGAGGAACATGCGACGATAATATTGAAGATGAACTTCCAGGCTACGAGGACGATGAAACTATAATTCCGGACGATTCAGACGATAATTTTAATGACCTAAAAGATTGGTTTGAAAATATGATAAACGGAGGCAGCGGCAATGCTGGAAACGATTCTTCAACTGGCAGTAATGAAGATGAAATAGTAACTGCTCCGTCCGGCGATATGACCGCGCAGGTTATTGATCTTGTGAACAGCTACAGAAAAGCTAACGGTCTTTCTGAAGTGTCTTATGACGCTGAGCTTGCAAAAGCCGCTTCAATCCGTGCAGAAGAGCAAGAAACCGTATTTTCACACACTCGTCCTGATGGAACCCGCTGCTTCACGGTATTGTCGGAATGTGGTATATCATACCGCGGCGCAGGCGAAAATATAGCTATGGGTCAGACATCAGCTGAAGAAGTAATGACAGACTGGATGAACTCTCAAGGACACAGAGAGAATATACTTAATCCTAACTTCACAAAAATAGGTGTAGGTCTTCACATAGGTTCAGACGGCAGATATTACTGGGCACAAATGTTTATTTATTGATTATTTTTAATATTATATTCTAATATTCTAAAACAGAACTTTGTATTTTCAGCAAAGTTCTGTTTTTTTATAAATTTTCTGGCAATAATATATGTTAAAACTCGGATACTATATTTTATCGTTGATATATTTGTTTTTATAATAAAACTGTTGACTTTAATGGAAAAAATTGCTATAATATTTGTCAATGGGCATTTTGGTGTTTTTATTGCTAAAATTATGTAAAATACTGAAAATTTTGCCTGTAAGAAGTTAACTTTTAGAAAGGATGCAAAAACAAATGAAGAAAAGTGTAAGCTCCTTTATTCTTATGATTCTTATAATTGTGCTGCTTGTTGTTACGGCATGCTACGGTGTAAGTTTCGGCGGCGATAAAGGTCTGAAAAGCGTCTTTGAAGACGGCGCTGTTACATTGGGACTTGATCTTGTAGGAGGTTCGTCAATTACACTTGAAGCTGTTACAGACGGTACAGATACAGAGGATCAGATAAGTGACAGCGATATGGACGCTGTTGTTGCAATACTGCGTCAAAGAGTTACAAATGCCGGTTACACCGAGGCACAGGTTACAAGAATTAACGGACGTAACCGCGTTCGTGTTGATATTCCTGATGTCGGAGATCCGGAAGAAGCTGCAAGCCTGCTCGGCGCAACTGCTCAACTGACATTCTTCTATCTTGACAGCGAAGGCAATTATGTTGAGGTACTTACAGGTGATCAGGTGGAGAGTGCTGAAGTTCAAGTTCAGCCCGACGAGTACGGCGCACAGCAGACTGTTGTCGTACTTAAACTTAACTCTACTGCTAGAGAAAGCTTTGCAAATGCTACCGAAATAAACGCCGCATCACAGACACCTATTTATATTTTGCTTGATGATGCTATTATAAGTTCTCCTGTTCCACAAGGAAGAATAGACAGTACTGAATGCATCATCTCCGGTGGATTTGACGCTAAAAGTGCTGCTGAGCTTGCAAATCTGATTTCATCCGGAAATCTTCCTTGTGAGCTTGATGTTGTTGAAAAACGTGCTGTAGGCGCTTCACTCGGAGCACAAGCTTTTGATCGTGCGATGCTTGCAGGTTTGATAGGCATAATTCTTGTTATGCTGTATATGATCTTAATGTATCAGCTGCCCGGACTTATATCAGCAATCGCACTTGTCGCTTATATTGCAATAACTTCGATATGTATAGTTGCCTTTAAAGTAAATCTGTCACTGCCTGGTATTGCTGGTATTTTCTTGACAATAGGAATGGCTGTTGACGCGAATGTAGTTATATTTGAGCGTATCCGTGAAGAGCTTAATTCCGGAAAAAGTGTAAAAGCTGCTGTAAAGTCGGGATTTAACCGTGCTTTTACCGCTATAATTGACTCTAATATTACTACTATTATAGCAGCAGTTGTTCTTTGGAGATTCGGAACCGGTGCTATTCAGGGATTTGCTATCACTCTTCTTTTAGGTGTTATTATTTCGTTTATAAGTGCACTTCTTATTACTAAGATACTGCTTAATACCTTGGTTGGTATGGGTGTCACAAATATAAAGCTTTTCGGCGCTAAATATGCCGACAATAACTGAAATGGAGGTAGTGAGATATGAATTTTAATTTTAAATTTATCCAAAATAAAAAAATATTCTTTATTATCTCTGCCGCAGTTGTTATAATTGGCCTTGTTTCAATGATTTTCCGCGGATTTTACTGGGATGTTGATTTTGCCGGGGGTACTGAAATTACGTACAAAATTAATACTGAAAATTTTAGTGCCGAAAAAGAAACTTCAACTATTGAGCTTCAAGCAAGAGATGCACTGTCAGCAATAGGCTCTGACAGCAATAAGATTAAAATTGCGCAAGCATCAAATAATGAAGTTATAATAAAATCTCTTGAGCTTGATGAGTATGAGATTGCTGCAATCCATGCACAGCTTAAATCACACTATAACGATCCTGTTGTTTCCGAATATACATTAGATGAAATAAAACAGCTTCGCGAAGCAGCGTTGAGTGCTGATAGCGAGGAAGATGAAGACACAGCTAATGACGAAACTGCTGATAATGAGGTAGTTGAAGACGAAACGGTTGTAGACGAAACTGCTGATAATGAGGTAGTTGAAGACGAAGCGGTTGTAGACGAAACTGTTGATAATGAGGCAGTTGAAGATGAAACTGTTGAGGACGAAACTGTTGATAATGAGGTAGTTGAAGACGAAACGGTTGAAGACGAAACTGCTGACAACGAGGTAGTTGAAGGTGAAACGGTTGAAGACGAAACTGCTGATAATGAGGTAGTTGAAGACGAAACGGTTGAGGGCGAAACTGCTGATAACGAGGTAGTAGTCAGAGAGGGACTTGAAAGCGTTAGCGGTTCCGTAAGTGCAGATCTTCGCAACGCAGCTATTGTATCTTCAATAATAGCTGTTGTCTTAATGCTTGTATATATTACAATAAGATTCCAGTTTAGCTCAGCCTTAGCAGCTGTTATTTGTCTGTGCCATGATGTATTTGTAGTACTTGCTGCATACTCTATTCTTCAAATTCCAGTAAGCTCAAGCGTGATTGCTGTTACGTTGACTATACTTGGTTATTCAATTAATGCTACAATAATAATATTTGACCGTGTCAGAGAAAATGTAAGACTTATAAGAAATGCTACTTTTGCTGAAAAAGTAAATATAAGTATAAATCAGACACTTATGCGTTCAATAAATACTACAGTTACTACCCTTCTCACAATAGGTCTTATATATATACTTGGCGTTCAGTCTATAAAAGAATTCTCCCTGCCCCTTATAATAGGATTAATAGCCGGTCTTTACTCCTCAGTTTGTCTCTCAGGAGCTCTTTGGACTGTTTTTAAAAGAAAAAATGAGAGAGTAAAATAATATTCTAATTGCGTTTTGCTTTTTAATTAATTCTCAAAAAATGCCGAAAGAACAATCTTTACGGCATTTTTTTGAGGTTTTTAATTAAAATTATTTATAATGCTGTCAATGGTAAAATAAGTTGACAGAAACAAAAAACTACTGTATAATGATAAAATAAATTTGTGTTTTTATTTTGAGAGGAGAAAAACAAAATGGCACAGATAAAACAAATTACTGTTTCAAGTGAGGGCTTAAAAAAACTTCAAGAAGAACTTGAATATTTAAAAACAATAAAACGTAAAGAAGTTGCGGAAAATATAAAGACGGCACGGTCTTTTGGTGATCTTTCGGAAAATAGTGAATATGATGAAGCGAAAGACGAACAAGGAAAAGTAGAAAAAAGAATCGCCGATATTGAAGAGATGCTTGCTAACATTAGAGTAGTAGACAGCAGTGATGTGAAAACTGACATAGCAGGTGTTGGTTCTAAGGTAAAGATACTTTATGTTGACGATAACGAGGAATCAGAATATACTATCGTTGGTCCTACAGAAGCAGACCCTCTTTCAGGTAAAATATCAGATGACTCCCCTGTCGGCAGTTCTATTCTAGGCAAAAAAGTTGGAGATGAGTTCGTTGTAGAAACTCCCGGCGGAAATATTACTATAAAAATACTTGGTATATCAAGACATTAAATTTTATATTTTTAAGGATGGTGCAAAAATTGAGTGAAAATCAGATCAACAATACAGATGTTTCGTACGAAGAAGATTTAAACGCGTTGATGAAAGTCAGAAGAGAAAAGCTTTTAGATCTTCAAAATACTGGAAAAGATCCTTTTCAAATAACCAAATACGATGCAACTTATCACAGCGAAGATGTGAAAAATAATTTTGAAAATCTTGAAGGAAAAGAAGTTTCAGTTGCTGGACGTATGATGTCAAAGCGCATTATGGGTAAAGCTTCATTCTGCCATATTCAGGATCTAAAAGGTACGATACAGGTTTATGTAGCGCGTGACTGCGTAGGCGATGAAGAGTATTCTGCTTTTAAAAAATATGATATAGGCGATTTTGTAGGTGTTAAAGGTACTGTTTTTAAAACAAAAACCGGTGAAATCTCGATACATGCAGTTACCCTTACCCTTTTGACCAAAAGTTTACGTCCTCTGCCGGAAAAATTTCACGGTCTTACTAATACTGAACTTAGATATCGTCAGCGTTATCTTGATCTGGTAATGAATCCGGATTCAAAAGATACATTTATCAAACGCTCAAAAATTATAAGCACTATCCGCCGTTTCCTTGATGCACAAGGATTTATTGAAGTTGAAACTCCTATGCTTGTAGCAAATGCAGGAGGAGCAGCTGCAAGACCTTTTGAGACTCATTTTAATGCGCTTGATGAGGATTTTAAACTTAGGATTTCTCTTGAACTTTATTTGAAACGTCTTATTGTAGGCGGTCTTGAAAGAGTCTATGAGATAGGCCGTGTTTTCCGCAACGAAGGACTTGACACAAGGCACAATCCTGAATTTACGCTTATGGAGCTTTATCAGGCATACACGGACTACCACGGAATGATGGATCTTACCGAAAATCTTTACCGATATGTTGCGAAAGAAGTTCTCGGAACAACAACTATTGTTTATAACGGAATTGAAATGGATCTTGGCAAGCCGTTTGAAAGAATTACAATGGTTGATGCGGTTAAAAAATATTCCGGAGTAGATTTTAATACTATACACACTCTTGATGAAGCGAGGGCAGCGGCAAAAGAACATCATATAGAATATGAAGAAAGACATAAAAAGGGAGATATTCTCAATCTATTTTTTGAAGAATTTGTAGAAGAACATCTCATTCAGCCTACATTTGTAATGGATCATCCTATAGAAATATCCCCTCTTACAAAGAAAAAGCCGGATAATCCCGAATATGTGGAACGCTTTGAGTTTTTCATGAACGGCTGGGAAATGTGCAACGCTTATTCTGAGCTTAACGATCCTATAGATCAGCGAGAGCGTTTCGCTGCACAGGAAGAACAATTTGCAAACGGTGATGAAGAAGCTAACCATACCGACGAAGACTTCCTTAATGCTCTTGAAATAGGCATGCCTCCGACAGGCGGTATTGGCTATGGCATAGACCGTATGTGCATGCTTATGACAGATTCTTCCGCGATACGCGATGTTTTGCTTTTCCCCACAATGAAGCCGTTGGATAAATAATCTACTATATACAGCTTTGAGGGGGCTATTTACAACAACATATTGTATTTTTGGAACAACAGCAATATAGATTTACCAAATTATTTACCAAAAAAGTTATTTGAAAGCACACGATATAGTACGAAATAAGCACTATCTTTTACGGATAGTGCTTTTTCAATGTCCTGTTTTATTAAATTGAAGTGTCCCCATAATATTTTTGAAGTGTGCAAGTAGGTTTGTTTCTGCTATACTGTATGTAGTGAAACAATTTCACTACTTTAATTCTTTTATTGGAAACAAACACAAAACAACCACAACCAACCACACGAAGCAAAGAGCGGGAAACTGCTCTTTCTTTGTATCTAAAATAAAAATACCACCGTAGCAAATACATACTGCATACGGCGGTTATTATGTTCTGTTGGATTTATTAAATTCTGCTATTACCCTACGGACAGTATCAATTTGTGTTTCGTTAAGTGTTGATACATCAAGCGTTTTGCTTTTTTCTACTCCAAGCAAATAATCAGTTGTTACCTTGAAATAATCAGCAATTAAAATTAGTACATCAAATGTAGGATAGCCCATACCATTTTCATATTTACTAACAACAGCTTTTGATAATCCTAATTGGAAGCCTAAGTCTTTCTGTGTTAAGTTATGGCTTTTTCGTAATTGTTTTAATACTGTACCAAAATCACAAACATTCATTTAATCACCGCCTTTTTATTATATAATTATATACAAAAAGCGGTTTATGCTTCATAGATTATAGTCAATGATATATTGACTTTTTATATTTTGTATGCTATAATATACATATCAGTATTTATGGGGGAAATGCAACTATGGGAGCGAAAAACAAAGTTATTGCGGGAGATTATGAGGGCGGGGAAATATTTTGTGCCTTTGATAATTTATCCATAATTGGTACAGCTAATAATATGCCGTTGGATAAAAGCACCAT